>JBKEAH010000176.1:0-25906 GCA_047972065.1 Desertimonas sp. | reverse complement strand
CCAGCGGGAACTGGATGCCCTGGTTCGATGCCAACGCCTTGCCGAACGGCTTGCGCTCCTGCGCGTACTTGACCGATTCGTTGATGCAGAACTGGGCGGCGCCGAGGCTGGAGGCGGCCTGACGGATCCGGTTCTCGTTGAAGAAGTGCTGGACGATCCCCAGGCCGCGACCCTCACCCCCGAAGATCGACGAGTGCGGCACGCGGACGTCCTTGAACGACACGTGAGCGTGGTCGGTCGGCATGTTGAAGGTCCAAAGGAACTCCTCGACCTTGAAGCCGGGGCTGTTGGTGGGCGTGAGGAAGGCCGTGATCCCCTGCCCGTCACCGGGCTTGCCGCTGGTGCGGGCCATGATCATGTCGTACTGAGCCTTGTGGATTCCGGTGTTCCACGTCTTCTCGCCGTTGATGACCCACTCGTCGCCGTCGCGCACGGCGGTGGTCTCCATCCAGGTGGCGTCCGAGCCGTGCTGCGGCTCGGTGATGCCAAAGGCAAACCCGCGGCGACCGAGGGCCAGGTCGTCGACCCACTCGGCCTTTTGCTCGTCGGTGCCGTGGGCGAGCATCAGCAACAGCCCGACGTTGTTGCCGACGATCGAATGCTCGTTCTGCAGGTCGTTGTGCAGACCGAGACCTTTGGTGGCGAAGTGCTCGCGGATGACGGCCATGCCGAGGTTCGTGCCGTCGCGGCCGCCGTACTCCTTGGGGAACGCGTAGCGGTAGTGGCCGGCGGCGTCGGCGCGGCGGCGGGCCTCGGCGAGCAGCTGCTCCCACTCCTCGTTGGGCAGGCCGCCACGCTCCCAGTCGGTGCGGGCGTCCTCGCGGCGGTGGTCGAAGAACCGGATGTTGTCGTTCTGGTTCTCGAGCGGCTTGATCTCCTGCTCGATGAAGTCGTCCAGCTCGGCGAGATAGTCGACGAGGTCTTGAGGCAGTCGGAGGTCCACGTCGGCATCTTCGCGAGCGGATTGCGCGCAACGGGAATCGGAGCCGCTCGAAGGAGCGTGACATGACCGTCTCGGCTGATGGAACTGGGCGAGCCGATACCGGTTCCGTGCCGACACGGCCCGGGCATGTCGCGCCCGGTGCGAGTTCCTCCCCCGTTGGAGTTCGACGCCGGCGGCGGGACCTACCTGCTGGACGTCCGAGGCGGGGGCGCTGGCGTCGATCGAGTCGATCGAAACCTGGGAGTCGGTGGTCGTCAACCCACCGATCGGTGGCGACGCCGGCCGCGAGTCAGATCAGTTCGACGCCCGTCAGCTCGGCCAGGCGGTCGATCAGCGCGGCGCGGACCGCGGGATCGCCGACCGCGTCGTGCGGCGGTTGCTGTCGTTGGTGGTACCAGTAGCCGCCGCTGACGCGGGCCGTGGCATCGTCGCTCACCGCCAGCCAGCTCTGGGTCTGGTGACCGAGCGTGAGGTCGTCGGTGGCACCGCTTCCACCCATCCGTGTCGGCACCCAACCGGGGTCGACGGCGTTGGCCAGCGTGCCCGACCAGCGGTCGGCGACCTCGGCGGCGAGGGCGGTGACGAACAGCTTGCTGTCTCGGTAGGCCTGCACGCCGTTCCAGCGACGGTCGGTCCAGTCGATGTCGTCCAGTGAGGGGTCGCCGTCGTGGTGCATCCCGCTCGACAGGTAGATCAGCCGTGCCGGCCGCTCGATCCACGAGGTCAGCAGGTACGGCGCCAGCACGTTGACGGCGAGCACGCGGGCGTGGCCGTCGGGCGTGGCGCGTCGATCGGCGTCGACGTAGAGCCCGGCGTTGTGAATGACGGCATCGAGCGGGGCCAGCGCGCCGACCTGGTCAGCGAGCCCGCGCACCTCGGCCCGCACGGCGAGGTCGCCGACGACCAGCTCGGCGCCGCGGTCGGCGAGGTCGGTCATCTCCCCGGCACGTTGCTCGTTGCGGGCGTGGACGACGACCTCGTGGCCGGCGTCCAGCAGTTCGATCGCCCCGAGTCGCCCCAACCCCGTCGCCGATCCGGTCACCAGTACCCGCGCCATCAGCCGGGATTCTCGACTCGGTGCACGTGTCGCACGGTACGCAGTGGTGGTGGCTCGACGCCGTGCCGGCGCGGCAGATACTCGGATGGGAGGGCCGTCAGCCGACGCGGCGGTCGTGGTCCTTCCAGAAGGGTTCGCGGAGGTCCTTCTTGAGCACCTTGCCGCTGGGGTTGCGCGGCAGTTCGGCGACGAAATCGACGCTGGTCGGGGTCTTGAACCCGGCCAGACGCTGGCGGGCGTAGGCGATCAGCTCCTCGGGCGTCGGCGAGGCATCGGCGGCCAGGACGACGATCGCCTTGCCGGTCTCGCCCCAACGCTCGTGCGGGACACCGATCACGGCCACATCGGCGATGGCCGGGTGCCCCATCAGCACGTTCTCGACCTCGGCCGGGTACACGTTCTCGCCGCCCGACACGATCATGTCCTTCACCCGGTCGTGGATGTACAGGTAGCCGTCGGCGTCGAGATAGCCGGCGTCACCGGAGCGGAACCAGCCGTCGGCGTCGACGGCTTCGCGGGTGGCGTCGTCGTTGTGCCAGTAGCCCTTCATCACCTGACCGCCGCGGATCCAGATCTCCCCCACCGCGCCCTGGTCCACGTCGCGACCGGTGTCGGGGTCGACGATGCGCAACTCCACCCCGGGGCCGGCGACGCCGCAGGAGCGAAGACGATGCCGGTTGGGACCCGCCAGGTCGTGGTCCTCGGGGGCCAGGTTGACGACCGCACCGGTGGTCTCGGTCAGCCCGTAGGCCTGCCAGAACTTGGCGCCGAAGGTGGCGACGCTGCGCGCCAGCACGTCCTCGGTGATCGGCGATGCCCCGTAGACGATCACCTCGAGCGAGCCGAAATCGGCGTCGTCGACACCGGGCACCATCAACATGAACTGGAGGACGGCGGGGACGAGGAAGGCGTGGGTGACCCGCTGGGCCGGGATCAGGGTGACCAGCGCGGCGGGATCGAGATCGCGCACGATGACGCTGCGCGCTCCGTGGAACATGCCCGCCACCGCCCAACCGCCACCGCCGATGTGGAACAGCGGCATCGCGACAAGGTTGACCGAGTCGGCGTCGAGCTCCCACATGTTCCCGGCCGTCGGGAGCAGGGCGAAGAAGTTGTCGTTGGACAACATGACACCCTTTGGTCGGCCGGTGGTCCCGCTGGAGTAGAGCTGGAAGGCCACGTCGTCGTGCGCGCTCTCGAGGCCCGGATCGACGGTGCCCTGGGCGCCGACCCACGCCTCGTAGTCCTCCACCCCGGCACCGGGGCCATCGGGGTGACCACCGATCACCACGATCGTGGTGACGTGGGTCAACGCCCCGGCGATGGCATCGAGCACCGGCACGAAGTCGGGCCCGACGATGAGTACCTTGGCCTCGGCGTCATCGACGATGAACTCGACCTCGGGCGGGGCCAGACGCCAGTTGACGTCGACGCAGACGGCGTTGAGCAACGCGGCGCCGAAGAACACCTCGAAGTGCTCGATCCCGTTCTTGTCGAGAAACGCGATCCGATCCTGTGGCCCGACCCCGGCGGCCGCCAGCCCGTTGGCCACCTGGGCGGCCCGGGCGTAGAGCTGCGCCCACGTCTGCTGGCGATCGCCAAGCACGAGGGAGATGTCGTCGGGATGGTTCGCCGCGTGTGTACGCACGATGCCGCCGATGGTCCCGATGGTGTCGATCCCCATCGGGCCGACCGTACTCGCCCGACCGTGCCGGCCGTCACACCGCCGTCCAGCAACCGGCCGCATCGAGCAAGGCCGTGCGCTGGTTGCCGACGGTGGTGCGCATGTCCTGACCGGTCTGGGCGGCGACGTCGCCGGAGGCGGAGGTCTGGACGCCGAACTCCTCGAGCATCCCGTTGAACGGCTCGACGCCGCGCTGTTCGAGCTCGTCGAGCCGGCCGAGCACGGCGTCGGTCGTCGTGGTGATGCCGGCGCGCAAAGTACCCAGGTCCTCGTCGAAGCGTGCGCGGTTGGCCCCGGTCCACGTCGTCGCGGCAGCGGTGTCGACCAAGCCTTGGACGTCCTCGAGCAACGAGGTGTTGGCCGTCGCCGCCTGGGTGCGCAGGGTGGCCAGGGCGGCACGAAACACGGTGACCGCGTCGAGGATGCGGCGGTTGAGGTCATGACCGCGGGCCGCGATCTCCGCACCACGCGTCTCGTAGGCGGTGGCGAGCGCGTCGAGCTGCTCGAGATCGGCACCGGTGTAGGTGTCGCTCATCAGACCGCCCCGTTCATCACCGCGTCGAAGGATCGACGCTGCCGGGCAACATCGGTGGAGAACGCCTCGGCGGTCCCCACCAGCGTCTCGCCGCTGGTGGTCACATCGGTCTGGAGGCTTCCGACGGTCATCGTCAGCGATCCGGCCACGATCGTGCCGGCGTCGCCGAGGAACGTGTCGATCGAGGTCTGGAGCGCCGTCACGTCGGCCTCGTAGACGGCGAGGATCTCGTCCTGACGAACACGGTTGGTGCCGGTCCACGTCGTGGCGTCGGCCTGGGTGCGCAGGGCGGCGACGCTGGTGCCGATGTCACCGTGCAGGACGCGGGCCTCCCGGTCGAGGTCCGCCATCGCCCGCGCGAAGTCGTCGACGGTGTCGTGCGCCTTGGTCGCGATCGCCTGGGCGTGCGAACGACACGCCTCGCTCGTGGTGGTGAAACGTGTGGCCAGCGCGTCCAGCGCGGCCAGATCGGCGCCGATCCATCCCATGGGGGAACCTCCGGGGTCGTGGGCCGCCGACGGCAGCCCCTCACCAGCCCAGTGGACACGACCGACCCGGAGGGGGAAATCGGTGTCAGCGGCGCTTGTCGTTCCAGGCGTTCCAGTGCGTGACGGCCTCGGCCGGTTTGCGCGGGGCGACGCCGAAGCTGCCCGCCGGATGACCGACCGGCACCAGCGCGGCGATCTCGAAGCGACCCGCGGGCACATCGAGCGCGTCGAGCACCTCGGGCCCGTAGACCCGGATGACCGTGGTGAGCGCCGTGCCGAGGCCCAGCGACCGGGCGGCGACACAGAAGTTCTGCACCGCCGGATACACCGAGGCGTCGAGCCGGCCGATGTCCAGGGTGCCCTCGACGTCCTTGGCCCCCCACGGGATGAGCGGCTGGAGGAACAGGACCAGCGCCGGAGCAGATGCCAGGTGATCGGCGAGGTGTCGGCTGGCGGAGCGGGTGCGCTCCCACGACGCCTTCTGGGCCTCGTCGCGGAACCCGGTGGCCTCGGGAAGCGTCGCCTCGTAGCGCCGATAGGCCCGGCGGTACCAGTCGCCGAGCGCCGACTTGACGTCCGGTTCGGTCACGACGAGGTACTGCTGCGGCTGGACGTTGCCACCGCTGGGCGCCTGCTGGGCGGCGCGCAGACACACGGCGAGATCCTCGGCGCTCACCGGTTGGTCGGTGAATCGTCGGATCGCCCGCGTCGTCATCAGCGACTCGATCGTGTCGTTCGGAAATCGGTCACCAGCCATCGCCGCGGACCGTACCGCGCCGGGGAACGGCGACACGCCGGCGAGCGCGCCACCGGGATCGGAGCGGCAGCGGTCAACTAGCGTCGTTCGGGTGACTGGCTGGAACTTCGCCGATCTGTTCGAGGCGCTGACCGACGCCCATCCCGATGCCCTCGCCCAGAAGCAGGCGGACCGGGTGACGACGTGGGCCGAGTTCGACCGCCGCGCCGACGGGGTGGCCGCCGTGCTGCTCGCCGCCGGGGTGGCCGAGCAGGACAAGGTGGCGCAGTACCTCTACAACTCACCCGAGTACCTGGAGTCGCTGTTCGGCGCGTTCAAGGCCGGCTTGGCGACGGTCAACACCAACTATCGCTACACCGCCGACGAGCTGGTGTACCTGTGGGACAACGCCGACGTCGTGGCCGTCGTCTTCGCCGGCACCTTTGCCGATCGCTGCGCCGAGGTCCGCCAACGGCTCCCCAAGATCACGACCTGGCTGTGGGTCGACGACGGCAGCGAACCGTGCCCGAACTGGGCGACGCGCTACGAGGACGCCGCCACCCACCCACCCGAGGGTCGCGTCAGCGGACCGTGGGGTCGCTCGGGTGACCACCTCGTGCTCCTCTACACGGGTGGCACCACGGGGATGCCCAAGGGTGTGATGTGGCGCCAGGACGATCTCTTCGGTGCCCTCGACAGCGCCAACCGCAAGCGGCTCCCCCCGGAGCAGGATCTCGACGCCGCCGTCGATCGCCTCGCGGCCAAGGCCGGTCCGCGCAACCTTCCGGCCGCTCCGCTGATGCACGGCACCGGGTTGTTCAACGCGCTGAGCAACCTGATGGTCGGTGGCAGCGTGATCACGATGGAGGGCCGCAGCTTCGACCCGGTCGAGCTGCTCGACACGGTCCAGAACGAGCGGATCAACTCGATGTCGATCGTCGGCGACGCCTTCGCCAAGCCGATCCTGCGGGCGCTCGATGCCGAGCCCGATCGCTGGGACATCTCGTCGCTGCGGGTGATGGTGTCGAGCGGCGTCATCTGGTCGTCGGGAACCAAGCAGGGCCTGCTGCGCCACAACGACCGGCTGATCATGGTCGACTCGCTCGGCTCGAGCGAGGCGATCGGCATGGCGTCGAGCACCACCAAGGCCGACGGCTCGGCCGACACGGCCTCGTTCCAGCTCGGTCCCGACACCCGCGTCGTCACCGATGACGGCCGCGACGTGGCGTGGGGTTCGGGCGAGCGGGGTCTGGTGGCGATGCGTGGCCGGACGCCGATCGGCTACTACAAGGATCCCGAGAAGTCCGCCGCCACCTTTCAGGTCATCGACGGCGTGCGTTACTCGATCCCCGGCGACTTCGCCACCGTCGACGCCGATGGCACCGTCCGCCTGCTCGGGCGGGGCAGCCAGTGCATCAACACCGGCGGCGAGAAGGTGTACCCCGAGGAGGTCGAAGAGGTGCTCAAGCTGCACGGCAGCGTCGCCGACGCCGCCGTCGTGGGACTTCCCGACGAACGCTTCGGCGAGGCGATCACCGCCTTGGTCGAGCCGCATGATGGATTCGAGATCGACGGTCCGACGCTGATCGCCCACGTCAAGGAGCACCTCGCCGGTTACAAGGCACCCAAGCGTGTCATCGCGATTCCCAGCGTCGGCCGGGCCGCCAACGGCAAGCTCGACTACAAGGCCCTCAAGTCGGTCGCCGCCGCCACCGACTGACCGATTCGGGTCGGATACCGAATCCGTGGATACCTTCTCCCGGCATGGCTGACAGCACCCCCCAACTCGGCTTCGACGGCAAGGTCGCGATCATCACCGGCGCCGGCGGCGGACTCGGCAAGCAACACGCCCTGATGCTCGCCTCACGTGGCGCGCTGGTGGTGGTCAACGATCTCGGTGGTGCGGTGGACGGGTCCGGCAGCGACGCCGGCGCCGCCCAACTCGTCGTCGACGAGATCACCGCGGCCGGCGGCGAGGCGGTGGCCGACACCAACTCGGTCGCCACGCCCGATGGCGGCGAGGCGATCGTGCAGGCGGCGGTCGATGCCTTCGGACGCGTCGACATCGTGGTCAACAACGCCGGCATCCTGCGCGACAAGGCGTTCCACAACATGACCCCCGACCTGCTCGACCCGGTGCTCGATGTGCACCTCAAGGGAGCGTTCAACGTCACCCGTCCGGCCTGGATCCGGATGCGTGAGCAGGGCTACGGCCGCATCGTGTCGACGTCGTCGGCGGCGGGCATCTTCGGGAACTTCGGCCAGACCAACTACGGCGCGGCCAAGATGGCGTTGGTCGGATTCACCCGGGTGCTCGCCGTCGAGGGCGCCAAGTACGACATCAAGGCCAATGCGATCGCCCCGCTGGCGCTGACCCGGATGACCGAGGACATCATGGGTGGCGGGCTGCGCGACCAGCTCGACCCCGGTCGGGTCAGCCCGCTGGTCACCTATCTGGCCCACGAGAGCTGCGAGCCGAGCGGCCGGGTGTTCTCGGTGGGTGGCGGCCGGGTGGCCGAGGTGTTCATCGGCGAGACCACCGGCTACTTCTCGTCGGACTTGACCGCCGACGATCTCGCCGCGAACTGGGCCACGGTCACCGATCAGGACGGCTACGCGGTGCCGGGCAATCTCGGCGAGGAGACCGCTCTGTTCCTCCCCTTCTTCCGCTGAAGGAGCACACCATGCAGGACCAGGACTGGAAGGATCGCGACGACCGGCCCGTCGCCGAGGACGGCTCGTCGGGGATCTCACCGACGCTGATCGGTCTCGTCGTCGCCGCCATCGTGGCCGTGATCTTCATCGTTCAAAACCGCGAGGACACCAGCATCGATCTGTTGTTCTGGACGTTTGACACCGCGGTGTGGGTCGCCATCGTCATCGCGTTGATCCTCGGGGCGCTGCTCGGGTGGCTGGGCCAGCGGATCGTCCGGCGTCGTCGCAAGTGACCGCGCCGACCGCCGCGGTGGTGGCGTCGACCGACGGCGTCGAGGTCGCGCTCCACGAGCTGGCCGGTGACCCCACCGGGCAGCGCCCGCTGGTGTTCGTCGCCCATGCCACCGGGTTCCACGCGCGGGCCTACCTGCCGCTCGCCGCGGCGCTGGCCGAGCGCTTCCACGTCGTCGGTGCCGATTTCCGCGGCCATGGCGACACGGCGGCGCCGGCGGGGCCGGTCGATTGGCGCGGCTACGGCGACGACGCCGACGCGGTCGCCGGCTACCTGAGCGCCCGGCCCGGTGGGGAGGGCGGACTGATCGGGTTCGGTCATTCCAAGGGTGGCGCGGCGCTGCTGATGGCGGCCGACCGGCATCCCGAGCGGTTCCGGCTGCTCGTCGTGTTCGAGCCGATCGTGTTCCCGCCGGCCGAGACGGGCGCCGAACGACCCGAGAGCCCGCTGGTGGCGGGGGCGCGTCGACGCCGAGCGACATTCCCGTCGGTCGAGGCCGCCATCGAGAACTACGCGGCCAAACCACCGATGGCGGCGTTCGACCCCGCCGCGCTCGACGCCTACGTCCGCTACGGGTTTCGACCCGACCACGACGGGATCACGCTGAAGTGCGCACCGGAGCACGAGGCCCAGACGTTCGAGACCGGCGGCAACCACGCGACATGGGCCCGTCTGCCCGACATCGGGGTCCCGACCCTCGTCGTGGCCGGGCGGGTCGACGAAGACCAGCCGTCCTCGCGCGCACTGCCGATCGCCGCCGCCCTGCCACGCGGTCGCTCGCTCGAGCTGCCCGAGCTCGATCACTTCGGCCCCTTCACGCATCCAGGCCTGATCGCCGAGGTGATCTCGACGGCGGTCGACGAGATGATCCCGGAGGTGGGTGACACCCCCGTCGTACCATGACCGACATGTACGACGTGCCGACCACGCTGTCGCCGTCACGGGTCGAGAAGTTCACGTCCTGCCCGATGGCGTTCCGCTTCGCCAGCATCGAGAAGCTGCCCGAACCCCCGACCATCCACACCACCCGTGGCTCGCTGGTCCATCGGGCGCTCGAGTTGGCCTTCACCCACCCGGCCGCGGCGCGCACGCCCGAGCTGTTCCGTGCCTGCCTGGCAACCGCCAACGACGAGTTCGACGAGCTGCCCGAGATCGGCGACCTCGGGCTCGACGACCAGCAACGGACGACGCTGCGCTCCGAGTGCGCGTCGCTGGTCGAGCGCTACCTCCAGATGGAGGACCCGACGGCGATCCATCCGATCGGGCTGGAGGTCCGCCTGTCCGCACCGATCGACACGCTGCGCCTCCAGGGCATCATCGACCGGTTGGAGCTGCGCGACGGCCAACTCGTCGTCACCGACTACAAGACCGGGCGGGCACCGTCGGCCAACTGGGAGCAGAAGAGCCTGGCCGGGGTCCACTTCTACTCGTTCCTGTGCGAGGAGGTCTTCGGGCAGCGCCCGGCGGCCATCCGGCTGATGTACCTGAAGACCGGCGAGACCATCGAGGCCACGCCCAACGATCGCTCGATCAACTTCCTGCGCACCCGGACCACTGCCGTGTGGCGGGCGATCGAGAAGGCGTGCCGGGACGATGACTTCCGACCCCGGCAGAGCGCGCTGTGCTCGTCGTGCACGTTCCAGTCCTGGTGCCCCAGCTTTGGAGGCGACCCCGCTCGCGCCGCCGTCGAGCTCGGGGTCGCCTTGTCGCCCGCGCTGGCCGCCTCGTGAGCGACGGCGTCGCTGGCCGCGACGCGTTCGGGTCGGTGATCAACCGCCTCGACCGCAACGTCGACCACGCTCTCGAACGCTGGCGCGGTCGGCCGGTCCCCGACGCGGTCTTCAGCGCCGCCAGCCACCTCGGTGACTTCAGCCTCATCTGGCACCTCGTCAACCTCGGCCGCGGGCTGACCTCGCGTCGCCGGGCCCGCCAGATCCCGGTGTTCGCCACCGCGGTCGGGCTGGAGAGCCTGATCGTCAACCAGGGCATCAAGCGCCTGTTCCGCCGCCCGCGACCGACCATCGCCGGTGATCCTCGCCTCCCGGTCCGCCAGCCGTCGACATCCTCGTTCCCCAGTGGTCACGCCAGCTCGGCGGCATTCGCCGCCACCGTGCTGACCGGCTGGGATGGTCGACGTTCGGCGCCGCTGTGGTGGAGCCTGGCCGCCGTGGTCGCCACCAGCCGTGTCTACGTCCGCATCCACCACGCCTCCGACGTCGTGGCCGGGATGGCTGTCGGCGTGGGCCTCGGCACCGCCACCAGGCGGGTGCTGCGCGCCATCGCTCGCTGACTCCCCGACCGCCCGCGATCGGCAGTTCGACGACCCCTCGACGGCGTCGATGAGCGCATTTCAGGACGTGCGTCCTGGGATGGTCGCGGCGGTGGTGGAGGGCTGGCAGCTATCGCCGGGCGGTGTCGATCTCGACGGACGTCGGCGCCCTGACACGAGCCGGGAATGAAGCGCCGAGCCCCGACGTTGAGGGACATGTGCCACGTTCCTTCGCCCTGACGTTCGACTACCGCTGTCCCTACGCCCGCATCGCCCACGACCACGTCATCGCCGGGTTGCGCGACGGCGCCGACTGGGAGGTCACGTTCCTGCCCTTCTCGCTCGGCCAGGCCCACGTGGCCGAGGGCGAGCCGTCGGTGTGGCAGCAGCCGGAGGTCGACTCGGGCATCGTCGCGCTGCAGGCGGCGATCGCGGTTCGCGACACCCAGCCCGCGCGGTTCGTCGACGTCCACCACGCCCTGTTCGAGCACCGCCACGCGGCCGCCGGCGGGCTGCGCACCCGCGACGACCTCGACCCCGTGCTCGCCGCCGCCGGGGTCGACACTGACGCCGTCTGGAGCGAGGTCGACACCGGCCGACCGCTGGCGACGATCGAGAAGGAGCACACCGGTTACGCCGAGACCCACGACGTCTGGGGCGTCCCGACCTTCGTGGTCGGAGACGCCGCCGTCTTCGTGCGCCTCCTCGACCGCCCCGCTGACGGCGCCGAGGCCCGGGCGACGATCGACCGGGTCCTCGATCAGATCGAGTGGCCGATCCTCAACGAGCTCAAGCACACCTCCGTGCCGCGGTAGCCGGCACGGAGGGCTCGCCGTCGGCGTGCCAGGATCGGCACCCGTGAGCGATCGGAAGATGAGCGACAGCGAGGGCCTGATGTGGCGCCTCGAGAAGGATCCGTACCTGTCCTCGACGTTCGGAACGGTGTCGATCCTCGACCGGCCACCCGACTTCGACCGGTTGCGGGCGCGCATGGAGCGGGCGGTCACCGCCGTGCCGCGGCTCGGCTGGCGTGTCCAGTCGGCGCCCAACGACGTCAGCACACCCGTGTGGGTCGACGACCCCGAGTTCGACATCGACTACCACGTCCGGCGCGTCGCCGTCGCCAAACCGGGGACGATGCGCGAGGTGCTGGACCTGGCGGCGCTGCTGGTGGCCGATCCGTTCGAGCGCACCCGCCCGCTCTGGCAGTTCTTCGTCATCGAGGGGATGAAGGGCGGCAAGGCGGCACTGGTGCAGAAGATGCACCACACGATCACCGACGGCGAGGGCGGCATCCAGATGGCCGTGCAGTTCCTCGACTTCGAGCGTGACGCGCCTCACCCTGACGTGATCGCTCCGCCCGAGACGCCGCCGGCGCCGCCGCCGCACCCGGCCGGGACGATGCTCGATCTGATGGCGGCCAGCGTCCGCATGCCGTTCGCGATCGCCGAGCAGGTGCGCGATCTACTGGCTGATCCCAGCAGCATCCCGCAGGCGGGGAGCACGGTGGTCAGCACCGTCAAGGGGCTCCTCAGCCAGCTCACGGACACCGACAAGGCGCGCAGCCCGTTGTGGACCGATCGATCGTTGCGGCGACGAGTCGAGACGGCCCGGGCCCCGTTCCGCGCCACCCGCGACGCCGCCCGCCGCCTGGGCGGGACGCTGAACACGGCGTTCCTGGCTGCCGCGGCGCATGCCGCGGGGAGCTACCACGACGAACTCGGCGCGCCGGTCGAGACGCTGCGCGCCTCGATGGCGGTGAGCACGCGAACCAGCGACGAGCAGACCAACGCGTTCTCACTCGCTCGTTTCGACGTCCCGACCGCCCCGATGCCAATCGCCGAGCGGTTCCAGCGAATCCAGTCCGCGGCCGACGGAGCGCGGGGGCAGGCGGGGATCGCATCCCTCGGCACACTGGCGACGATCGCCACCGCGCTGCCGACCTCGCTGGTCACCCGCATCGCCCGCCAACAGACCCAGACCGTCGACTTCGCCACGTCCAACGTCAAGGGCTCGCCGGTGCCGGTCTACATCGCCGGTGCCAAGTTGGTGGCCAACTACCCGATCGGCCCGCTCGCCGGTGTGGCGTTCAACCTCACGCTGCTGTCCTACGACGGCAGCCTCGACATGGGCATCAACGTCGACACGGCGGCCGTTGCCGAACCAGCGCTGCTGTCGCGGCTGCTCGCCGACGCTTTCGTGGAGCTGGTCGACGCCGAGTGATCGGCGGCGTCCGGGCGCGCCGCGCCGGGGCGCGGTGCCACTCGGATCAGACGGGAGCGGAGTCGCTGGACGACGAGGTGGTGAGGAGGGTGCGCACGTCGAGCAGCAGGTCGGCCACCTCGCCCGACGACACCAGCTCACGACTCATCATCTGCCCCAGCGCCCCGTCGATGATCGTGAGCGCCTCGGCGATCACGGCATCGTGGTGGTCCGAACGGGTGATGATGTCGACGGCGTCGGTCACGACGTCAACGGTACCGGTCCAGAGCGACCCGCGCGTGGAAGTTGCGCGACGTGCCGTCACTCGTGGTCAGTCGCCGACCGTCGATGGTGGCTCGATCACCACTCCCGAGTCGACGATCGCGTCGTAGCGATCGATCCACGCGGCGACGTCGTCGGTGAACGTCATCGTCGCGGCGATCTGGTCCATCTCGTCATCGGTGAGCTGTGCCTGAAGATCGCGGCTGAAGAGGATCCAGGTCTCACCGTCCGGGCTCCAGACCAGAGCGCGGAACGTGGTGCCCTCGGCGGTCACCAGCCACCCCTCCTGCTCGCCGATCGCCGTCGGCGTGATCGTGGCGCCCTCGGTGAGGTTGAGGTTGTTGAGCGGGTTCAGGACGGCCACGAGGACTGAGGCCGTGACCAGGTCGCCATCGGGATTGGGGCCGACGAGGAGACGAGCGGTCGCGACGCGACGCTCGGACGAGGCCGCTGGCACCAGCACCTGATAGCCGGGCGGCAGCGACGCGACGTCGACGGTGAGCTCACCCTCCTCGTCCGACGTCACCGCCAACTCGAAGCCGGGATCCTGGGCCAGCGCTCCCGCATCCGCGCCCATCACCAGCACGGGGAAGTTGCCGATGTTCCAGGTGGCGTACCCGAGGTCCCCGATGGTGGTGACGTACGGGACCGTGAGATCGTCAGGCACGTCGAACCCCCGCAGGTACTGGTCGACCCCGGGCCCGACGACCACGGTGGCGGGGTCCGACACCGACCCGTCGGCGGCGACCCGAGCGACGGTGAACGCCGTCTGATAGCGCACGCTGGCACCGAGATCGTGCAGGTAGCCCGCGACGGCAAGGCCGCCGAGGGCGGCGTCGTCGAGGATCGGGAGCAGCGGCAGGTCATCGAGCGCGACGGCGTCGGCCGGGTCGGCGACCGACGCGTCGCCGGGCGGCGTCGTCGCGGCTGACGTCACCGCCGGCAACCCGGACGCGGTCGGTGCCGTCGCCACCCGGTCGTCGGCGCTCGGACCGTTGAGGAGGACCAATCCGGACACGCCGACGGTCGCGAGAACCGCCGCCGCGGCGATGACGGCTCTTCGGCGGCTGGGCACGCTCTGGTCGCGGTCACGGGCGGGGACACCGCCGAGCTCGGGTGTCAGCGCCACGATGCGGTCGAACGCACGGCTGATCTCACGCTCGTCGAGGTGGTCGGAGGCGGTCATGTCAGTGCCTTTCGGAGGACGGTGCGCGCCCGTGCCAGGGTGCGATGGACGGACCCGCGCGACAGGTCCAGGGTCGTCGCGATGTCGGCCTCGGTCATGTCCTGCCAGTAGGCGAGGAACACGACCGAGCGCTGTTGGGAGGACAGCGACGCCACGGCCCGCAAAACATCGAGGTCCCGAGGGGTCATCGTGGTCTCGTCGGCGGTGACGGCGGCGAGATCGCGGCGCCACCGGCGCTGGCGCGACCTGGCCAGCGAGCGGGCCTCGTTGCGCACGGCCCGCAGCAGGTACCGATCGAGATGTTCGATCGATGTCCAGCCCGGCCGAGCGGTGACCCGGAGGAACGCCGTGGTGGCGATGTCCGGGGCGTCGGCGGGACCGGCCAGCACCGTCGCGAAGCGCATCGCCGCCGGTCCGTGGGTGCGCCACGCCACGTCGAGCTGCCGTTGCTGGTCGTCCAGCTCGTGGCGCGGCATCCGTCCCATCAGGTCCATTCCAACCCCACAACGCCGCCACACCCCGTGCGTGCGCGACCGGCGGGCCGTGGGATGTGCCGGTCGCCGGACCCGCCTCCTACTGTCGACGGCCATGGATCTTCGCGACCGTCATGTCGTCGTCACCGGTGCGGCCCGCGGCATCGGCGCCGCGCTCGCCCGCCGCTTCCACGCCGACGGCGCCCGGGTGGTGGTCGCCGACGTCTTGCCCGTCGACGACACGGTTGCCGGCCTCGATGGCAGCGTCGGCGTGTCGGCCGACATCTCGACCGAGGCCGGCAACGTCGCCCTGATCGAGGCCGCCGAGGCGGCGTTCGGGCCGATCGACCTGTTCTTCGCCAACGCCGGCATCGGCGGCGGCACCACGCTCGACACCCCCGAGGACGACTGGGAGCGCGCCTTCGCCATCAACGTCCACGCCCATCGCTGGGCGGCCAAGCACCTCGTGCCCGGCTGGGTGGCGCGCGGCGAGGGCTACTTCTGTTCGACCGCCTCGGCCGCTGGCGTGCTCGCCCAGATCGGCTCGGCGCCCTACACGATGACCAAGCGGGCCGCCGTGGCGTTCGCCGAGTGGCTGTCGATCACGTACGGCGATGCCGGCATTCGGGTGAGCTGCCTGTGCCCCCAAGGGGTCAACACCGAGATGCTCCGCGCCGGTGACGGCCTCGGCGGTGGTACCGATGTGGTGCGAGCCGCCGGCGTGGTGCTCGAGCCCGACGCCGTCGCCGGGATCGTCGCCGACGCAATCGGCGCCGAGCGCTTCTTGATCCTCCCCCACCCCGAGGTGCAGGACTACATGATCCGCAAAGCCACCGATCCCGATCGCTGGCTCGGCGGGATGCGCAAGCTGCAAGCACGCGTCGTCGGCTGACGCGGACGCGGCGCGGGGGTCGTCGCCATCGGCCGAGCGCCGACCGGTACGGTCGGCGCTCGTGAGCGCACCCAAGGTCAGCATCGGTTCGTCGGAGCCGTCCAGGCACCACGCCGTCGCCCGCCGACTGCTCCACGGGCGAGTCTCGGCCGCCACACCGGCGGTGTCGCCCGATGGTCGACACATCGCGTTCGTGGTCACGACCATCGATGTCGACGAGAACCGCACCGACTCGCGGGTGTGGCTGGCCGGACCCGTGGGCGACCCGGTCCCGGTGACCGCCGGGCCGCACGACACGGCTCCGGCGTGGTCCCCCGACGGCCGGCATCTGTTGTTCCGTTCGTCGCGTGGTGAACCCGGCACCGCCACGGCCGAGCACGCCACACTCCACGTCCTCCCGATCGGCGGCCCGGGCGAGGTGCGGACCCTTTGCACGATGCCCGATGGGGTCGACGATGCCCAGTTCTCACCCGATGGACGGTGGATCGCCTTCACCAGCCGTACCCGCCACGAGCGCTACGACGCACGCGACGAACGGTGGCAGTCGCCGCGCAAGATCGAGACCTTCTTCACCCGGCTCGACAACGTCGGGTGGATCGCCGACCGGCCCAAGCACGTGTACGTGGTCGGCGCCCACGGCACGGGCACCCCGCGCAACCTGACGCCCGGCCCCCATCAGCACAGCGGGGTCTCATGGCTCGCCGACTCGAGCGGCGTCGTCACGTCGGCCGCGCGTCACGACGGCTGGGACCGCGACCTCGCCGAGGACCTGTATGTCATCGGCCTCGACACCGAGCCGCGGCGTCTGACCGCTGGAACCGGCGTGTACACCTCGCCCGCCGTGTCCCCCGACGGCGCCACGGTCGCGTTCCTCGGACATGACGACCCCCTCACGTCGCCACAGAACCTCCGGGTCGGTGTCATCGCCCTCGCCGGCGGTCCTCACCGATGGGCGTCCGAGGGGCTCGACCGCACCTTCCACCCCACCGCCGGGGTCCGCTCCCCGGTCTGGATCGACGACACCACGGTGCTGGCCACCGCCGAGGACCGCGGCGAGACCCACCTGTACCGGGTCACCACCGACGCGACGGCGGCCCCGGATCCCCTGACGACCGGACCGCTCACCGTGCACTGGTTCGATGCCCGCGGCGGACGGGTCGCGATGCAGCAGTCGAGCGTGGAGCACCCCTCGGAGATCGTGACCCTCGAAGGTCCGGTGACCAACGTGACGACCAGCTTCCTGGGTTGGGAGCGCTTCGTGGTGCCGACCACCGACGGCAGCGGCGAGATCGATGCCTGGATCATGCGTCCGGCGAACTTCGAACCACGCCGCAAGTACCCGGTGTTGCTCAACGTCCATGGTGGACCGTTCACGCAGTACGGCGAGACCTTCTTCGACGAGGCCCAGATGCAGGCCGCCGCCGGCTTCGTCGTGCTTATGTCCAACCCGCGTGGCGGGAGCGGGCGTGACACGACGTGGGGTCAGTCGATCCTCGGCCCCAAGCACCCTGTGGCCCCCGGCACCGGCTGGGGGACCGTCGATGTCGACGACGTCCTCGCCGTGGTCGACATCGCGCTCGAGCGCTACCGCTTCTGCGATGCAACCCGGGTGGGCATGATCGGCGGGAGCTACGGGGGATTCATGGCCACCACGCTCGCCGGTCTCCACGGCGAGCGCTTCGCCGGGATCTGCTCGGAACGAGCGGTCAACAACATGCTCAGCGAGGAGTGGGAGTCCGACATCGGGACGGTCTTCCGTGTCGAGCACGGCCCGACCCATCTCGACGATCCCGACGAGTACGAACGGATGTCGCCGATCCGCCACGTGCGCCACATCGACGTGCCGATGCTGCTACTGCACAGCGAGAACGACCTGCGCTGCCCGATCGGTCAGGCCGAGCAGTTGTGGATGGCGCTCCGGCTGCTCGACAAGGACGTCACGTTCTACCGCTTTCCCGGCGAGGGCCACGAGCTGTCGCGCTCGGGATCGCCGCTGCACCGCGCACAACGGGCGGAGATCATCCTCGACTGGTTCGCCGACAAGCTGGCACCGCGACGACGACGCCGGCGCTCGGCCTGACGTCGGCGACCGCCGGGGCTGCTAGGCAGAGCACCATGCCCGGCCTCGAGATCTGCAACACCGTGCCCGACGGCGCCACCGGACGCTTCATCCACGTCATCGGGAGCCGGGTATGGGTGGACGCGACGCCGGCCCACGACGGGTGGACGACCCACGTGGTGGGCGTGATCGATGACCAGTGCTGGTTCGCCGTCGACGTTCCGGCCGGCGACGACCCCAGCGATGGTGCCGGGCTCGACCTCCACGCCTTCGCCGGTCGGGCACCCGAACCCGAGTGGTTGGCGGCCGGGCGGGCAGTGCAGTTGGTCGAGTGGGCTCGCACCCATCGCTTTTGCGGCCGCTGCGCGACGCCGACCGAGCCGGCGCCTGGTGAGCGGGCGATGCGCTGCCCGGCGTGCGGGCTGCTGGCGTTCCCCCGACTGGCGCCGGCGATGATCACGCTGGTCACCCGGGGCGACGACGGCCCGGACCAGGAGGCGCTGCTCGCCCGCGGGGTGCAGTGGAAGGTCCCGATGTTCTCGTGTCTCGCCGGGTTCGTCGAGCCCGGCGAGTCGCTGGAAGGCGCGGTGGCCCGTGAGGTCCGCGAGGAGGTCGGCATCGACGTCACCGACGTCACCTACCGCGGCAGCCAGCCGTGGCCATTCCCGCACAGCCTGATGATCGGGTTCCGGGCCCGCTACGGCGGCGGCGAACTGGTCCTCGACGAGACCGAGATCGCCGAGGCCGCGTGGTATCGCCGCGATGAGCTGCCGATGATCCCGCCGGGCATCTCGATCGCCCGCTCGTTGATCGACGCCTGGCTGGTCGAGGCCTGATCCGGACGCAGTCCGGGGCCGGGTCTCGTCGGTGGTGGCTCAGACCCGGGCGAGGAGCAGGCCGACGTCGTCGCGATGGTCGGTGGCCCCCCTCGTCTCGCAGACGATCTCCTCGGCGAGCGGACCCAGCGCAGCGCCGTGTGGAGTGCGTCGTAGGACGTCGACCACCGTGTCGATCCCGACGTCGAGCGGCTCGCCGCGTCGCTCGACGAGACCATCGCTGAACAGGCAGATCATCGAACCCGGTGACAGCTCGACGGTGACGGGCGACTCGACCGGCGCGACATCGGGGAGCCCCACGCCGATCGTGGGGTGGTCCGAGCGGACACGGGCCACCCCGCCGCTGCCGGCGACGATGACGTCGGGGTGGCCGGCGGTGATCACGCTGACGTGCCGGCGATCGCGATCGAGCGAGGCGACGACGATCGACGCCATCGTCTCGATCGAGGCGTTCATCCGGCGGACCTCGGCGAGGGCGTCGGTGGGTTCGACCCCGCATCGCAGCAGCCCGAACAACGGCCAGCGGTAGCGGCCCTGATAGATGCCCGACACCAGTCCGTGACCGCTGGCGTCACCGACGACGAGGTGGACGACGCCATCGGGGCTCTCGATGACGTCGGACCAGTCACCTCCGATGGCGGTCTGGTCGGCGGGTACATGGGTGGTGACGACCTCGACCCCGGCGGGATCGTCCGGTGGCGGCGGCCGGAGGGCGTCGTCGAGCGCGTGAAGGTTGCGGTCCCACTGCGTGCGCATCATCCAGGTACGGGTGACGTCGTCTTCGATCGCCACAAACGCCACCGTCTCGCCGCCGGCGTGCACGGGGATGATCCGCAGCGCCACCACATACGGTTGGCCGTCCTTGCGGTAGTTCACGACGTCGCCCTCGTAGCCCAAGCCTCGCTCGAGGTTGGCGCGGACGTGGTCGAGGACGCCGCGGTCGGTCGAGACCCCCTGGAGCACCCGCGGCGTGAGTCCCAGCAGCTCGTCGGCGGTGTAGCCGGTGAGACGCTCGCAGGCCGGGTTGGCATAGAGGATCGACGGGCCATCGTCGAGGTCGGCGTCGGTGAGCAGGATCGCGCTGCGCGACGCGTGGACCGCCTGGACCATCGCCGGAACCTGATCCTCGGGCAGCGGCGGGGCGTCGCCCACATCGACCTCGGCGATCTCGACACCGCGCAGCGACTCCTCGATGAGGTGGAAGTCACGTGCGCTGATCGGGCGACCGGAGAACGGCATGGCGGGACGAAGCCTAGCGACTTCTTGCACAGGTCAAGTGACGTTTGTCGCACGGACGGGGACGCACTGCACCCCCGACGAGGGCGCGGCGAGGCGGCCCACGTAGGCTCCGCCCTCATGTCCAGTGATTCCTCCGTCGTCATCGTCGATGCCGTCCGCACGCCCATCGGGCGCCGTGGCGGCGGTCTGTCGGGGATGCACCCGGCCGAGCTCCTCGGGGTCGTCCAGTCATCCATCATCGAGCGCACCGGCATCGACCCGGCGACGATCGGCCAGGTCGTCGGCGGTTGCGTCAGCCAGGTCGGCGAGCAGAGCTTCAACATCACCCGGACGGCCTGGCTGGCGGCCGGGCTCCCGCAGTCCACGGCGGCGACCACCGTCGACACCCAGTGCGGGTCGAGCCAGCAGGCGACCAACCTGGCCTCATCGCTGGTCGGATCGGGTGTCGTCGACGTCGCGATGGCGTGTGGCGTCGAGGTGATGAGCCGTATCCCCATCGGCATCAACTCGTCCAAGAAGCTGGGCCTTGGCGTGCCGATCCCCAAGACCTACTTCCAGCGCTACGAGATGACCTCGCAGTTCGAGGGGGCCGAGCGCATCGCCGACAAGTGGGGCATCTCGCGCTCCGACACCGACGCGTTCGGGCTGGCGTCGCAGCAGCGCGCCGCCCAGGCCTGGGCCGAGGGCCGCTTCGACGGACAGTGGGTGCCCGTCGACGCACCCGACACCGACGAGAACGGCGCGCCGACCGGTTCGACCCACACCGTCGCGCGCGACGAGGGCATCCGCGAGTCGAGCCTCGAGAAGCTGGCAACGCTCAAGCCGGTTGCCCGCGAGGACGGGGTGCACACCGCCGGGAACTCCTCCCAGATCTCCGATGGCGCTGCCGCCGTGCTGGTGATGACCGAGGCCCGCGCCAACGAGCTCGGCCTCACGCCGCGGGCCCGGGTGGTCGACACCTGCCTCGTCGGCGTCGACCCCGTCCTGATGCTGACCGGCCCGATCGATGCCACCCAGCGGTTGCTCGAGCGCACCGGGTTGTCGATCGACGACATCGACACCTTCGAGATCAACGAGGCCTTCGCTTCGGTGGTGCTGGCCTGGGCCAAGGAGGTCGGTGCCGACCTCGCGAAGACCAACCCCAACGGCGGGGCGATCGCGCTCGGTCACCCGCTCGGCGCGACCGGTGCGTTCCTGCTGACCAAGGCGCTCAACGAGCTCGAGCGCACCGATGGCCGCTACGGCCTGGTGTCGATGTGCTGCGGCGGCGGGCTGGGCACCGGCACGATCATCGAGCGCCTGTAGCCGAGACCGTCGTTCTGCACTGAGCAAGCCGGCCGCGGCGTCCGGCCGCTCAGTGCAGAACCAGGTTCGGCCCCGTACGCGCTACGCACACACCGTGCGCGCCGCGACCACAGCCCTCGCCCTCGCAGCGCTCGCAGCCGTCGTCGCCGGATGCACCGACCGGGGTGGGGCACGGTCATCACGTGACGGGGTCGGTCGCGTCGAGCGGGTGATCGATGGCGACACGATCGACGTCACCATCGACGGTCATGACGAGCGGGTGCGACTGCTGGGCATCGACACGCCCGAGACCAAGATCCCCGACACCGCGCCGGAGTGCTACGGACCCGAGGCAAGCGCCCGCACCGGCGATCTCCTCCCGGCGGGAACGTCGGTTCGTCTGGAACGAGACGTCGTGGCCCGCGACGACTATGGCCGGCTACTGGCGTACGTGTACCGCCTCGACGACGAACTGCTGATCAACGAGGTGCTGGTCCGCGACGGGTATGCCCGGCTGCTGTTCATCGAACCCAACGGCGCGTTGCGCGCCCGACTCGTCGCCGCCGCCCGCGCCGCCGAGGCGGCCGGGGCCGGACTGTGGGGAGCGTGCGGCGGATAGCGTCGCCGACGTGGCCGTCGTCTCGCTCGCCGAACGTCTGGGACGGGCACCCGACGCTCGTCTGGTGATCCTGTCGTGCGACGATCTCGGTTCGTGCCACGCCGCCAACGTCGGCGTGATGACCGCGCTCCACCGCGGGCTGGCGACCTGCGCATCGCTGATGGTGCCGGCGCCGTGGGCCCGCCACGCCGCAGAGCACATCGAGGCCGGCGACGACATCGGCGTGCACCTGACGCTCAACGCCGAGCACCGCCACTATCGGTGGGGCCCGATCACCCACGCCCCCTCGCTGCTGTCGGGCGACGGTGGTTTCCCGCGCGGCATCGACGACCTCTGGGAGCACGCCGACCCCGATGAGGTCCATCGCGAGCTGCGGGCCCAGATCGAGCGGGCGCAAGCCTGGGGCGTCGACGTCACCCACCTGGCCCCGCACCTCACCGCGATCACCCTGCGACCCGAGTTCTTCGATGTGTACCTCGACCTGGCGGTCGACTTCCGGCTGCCGATCAGACTGCCGTCGTCGATCACCACCGAGCAGGCCGGCTTCCCGTTCCGTCGGCTGGCCGCCGAGGAGGGCATCGTCTTCCCCGATCATTTCGACCACGACTGGCGGGCCGGGAGCCGCGAGCGCGTCTACGGGGCGCTGCGGAACCTCGAGCCCGGCGTCACCGAGCTCCACATCCAGCCGGCCGTCGATACCCCCGAGGTGCGGGCGCTGACGAGCGCCGCTCACGGCTGGATCGACGACCTCGATCTCGCGATCAACGACGCGACGCTGCGCGAGCTGATCGACGCGACGGGTGCCGAGCTGATCGGCTACGCCGAGCTCAGGTCGGTGATGCGAGCCGACTGAGGGCGTCGGCCGCCGAGCCATCACGCAGCGCCGTCAACAACGGCCCGGTCGGGCCGGTCGACTTCAGCAGCCCCTGCATGTAGGCGACGGTGGGATCGAACTCGGCGGCGCTGGCCGCGGCGACCGGCACCGTGACGATCACATCGGCGTCGTCGGGGCCTTCGACGCGTTCGTCCTTCTTGGCCACCACGACCCGGTACTGAAGCGTGGCCTCGCTCACGACACGGCGCTCATGATGTGGTCACCTGGTCGCGCAACCCGGCAAACAGATCGTCCTCGGTCGCTTCGGCGGGGATCTCGCCGATGAGCGACCGGGCGAGGATCCAGTCCTCCCACGGATAGATCTCCGCCAGCTCGTCGTCGTCGAGACCGAACCACCACGACTCGGTCGGATCGACCTGGGTGGCGTGGGCCAACAGCGCCGCGGTCCTCGCCCAGAGGTAGCCGCGGACGTCGAGCCGAGTGGTGATGCGATGATCGTGATTGGGGCGGTCCAGCCACTTCTCGTCGAACGGCGACGTGCCGTCGCGAGCCAGCATCGCCTGATGCACCGCTTGCAGGCGGGCGTAGGACCAGGTCGAGTAGTACAGCTTGGACGGCTGGAACGGCTCGCCCAAGCTCGGGTACCAGTCGGGGTCGCCGGCGCGGTCGAAGGCGAGGACCGAGATGTCATGGACCCGTAGGTGATCGGGGTGGGGGTAGCCGCGCTGGTCGTCGCCGTAGGTGATGATCACGTGCGCCCGGGTGCGACGGATGACCTCGACCAACCGGCCGGTGGCCTCGTCGACGTCGGCCTGGTGGAACGAGTCGGGGTGCTCGTTCGCCGGGGAGTCGGGCATGCCCGAGTCGCGGTAGCCGAGCATCACCACCTCGTCGAACCCGATGGCGGCCGCCGACGCCGCCAGCTCCGTGGCGCGACGGGCCGCGACCGCCGCCTTCTCCTCGTCGGGTGTCATCCCGAAGAACGGACCGCCTTCGGCGCGCATCGCCGGATTCTGGAGGTCGCCCTCCTCGCCACCGGTGCAGCACACCAGCACGGTCCTCGCGCCCTCGGCGTGGTAGCGCGCCAGCGTCGGCGCACCCTTAGACGCCTCGTCGTCGGGGTGGGCGTGCACGGTGAGCAGCGTGAGGGGGTCGTCCACCCGGCCAGGGTAGCGACGGCAGCGGTGCCAACCGGCCGAGCCGGGGTGCCCGCCGCTCATCGGCCGCGGCCAATACGCTCGCCCGGGTGCGCCGCTCGCCCCTCACCGCCATCGTCGTGTCGACGGCGGCCCTGCTCGGTGTCGGGCTCGTGGCCTGCGACACCGACGACGGCCGCACGATCCGCCCACCGACCCCGTCGCAGATCTCCGCGCTTCCGACCACCACCTCGTCGACGATCGCCGGCGTACCGCTCGACACGGGGACGTTCGCGCCGCCGGTGACCGTCCTCGCCGACCCGAGCTCGACGGTTCCGTCGTCGACCACGAACACGACCGGGACGATCGCCTCGGCCAGCGTGCCGGCACCGTTTGCGGTCATCGGTCCCTGGGCGACCGGCGGGGCGATCCCCACCGAGTACACCTGCGAGGGCGCGGAGGACATGCCGGTGATCGAATGGACGGCCCCGCCGGCGGGAACCGTCGAGGTCGCGATCGTCGTCACCGATCGCGACGCCGAACAGTTCGTGCACTACGCGGCCGCCGGCCTGCCGCCGACCGCGGGCGGCGTCGGCGGGGCCGAGGTGCCCGGGATGGTCGAGGCCACCAACGGCTTCGGGCAGCCCGGCTGGTCCGGCCCGTGCCCGCCGGCGGGCACGACCCACACGTACGTCTGGACGGTGTACGCGCTGGCGACACCGTCGGGCTTCACCGCCGAAACGCCGGTGGGCACGTGGATCGAGACGCTCATCGGGACGAACGCCTTCGCCTCGGCGGACTACACCGGTGTCTTCACCCGTCCCGGCTGACCGATGACGCTCCCCCAGCCACCGGCACGCTCGACCAACCGGTGCTACCGCCACCCGACCCGCGAGGCCGGGCGGCGCTGCACCCGGTGCGGCCGACCGGCGTGCAACGAATGCCTGCAGCAGGCGGCGGTCGGCAGCCAGTGCGCCGAATGCCGACGCGACGCCCGACCGGACGTGCGGACACGGGCCCGGATGATCAACGCCCGACAGCCCACGTTGGTGACCTACTCGTTGATCGCGATCAACCTCGCCATCTTCGCCCTGATCACGATCAACAACCCCGACACCCTGCGAAGCACGGGGATCTTCCGCTCCCCCGGCGAGCTCGGACAAGACGACCTCGGGCTTGCCCGCGCCTTCCTCGTCGATGGGCAGTGGTACCGGATGGTGACGTCGGGTTTCCTCCACTTCGGCGTCATCCACCTGGCGTTCAACATGCTGTTGCTGTTCCAGCTCGGCCAGCTGCTCGAACCGGCGGTCGGACGCGTCCGGTTCCTGCTGTTGTATTTCGCCTCGATGCTCGCGGGTTCGGCCGGCGCGATGCTGCTGCAGCCCGACGCCTTCCATGGCGGGGCCTCGGGCGCGGTGTTCGGGCTGATGGGTGCCGCCGCGGTGGCGATGCACCGGCGCGGTGTGAACATCTTCTCGACCGGCCTGGGAACGACCCTGCTGCTCAACCTGATCCTCACCTTCTCGATCAGCGGCATCTCGATCGGCGGGCACCTCGGCGGGGTCATCGGCGGCACCGCCGCCGGCTGGTTCATGCTCACCCCGAACTGGCGTTCTACCCCCGAGTGGGCGAGCTACGTCGCCCCCGTCGCGGTCGGCGCCATCTCGGTGCTCGCCACCTGGCTCGTCGTCCAAGCGGCATAGGAGGGCCACGGCGCTTCGCTGCCGTCGACGAACCCGCGTTCTGACATCCTCCACGACATGGATGGTGCTCCGGCGATGATCCGAACGCTCGTCGATGCTGGCGTCGACACCTGCTTCACCAACCCGGGGACCAGCGAGATGCACTTCGTTGCCGCGCTCGACCAGGTGACCGAGATGCGCGGCGTGTTGGCGCTGTTCGAGGGCGTCGCATCGGGTGCCGCCGACGGGTGGGCGCGCATGGCCGGCCGTCCCGCGGCGACCCTGTTCCACCTCGGGCCGGGCCTCGGGAACGCGCTCGCCAACCTGCACAACGCTCGACGGGCGGGGACGCCGATGGTCAACATCGTCGGCGATCACGCCACCTACCACCTGCGCTACGACGCGCCGTTGAACAGCGACATCGCCACGGTGGCCCGCAACGTCAGCCGGTGGATCGGGCGGCCCGAGACCCCGGCGGCGCTCGCCCCCGCCACCGCCGACGCCGTCGCCGCCGCGCTCGGC
>JBKEAH010000168.1:0-9393 GCA_047972065.1 Desertimonas sp. | reverse complement strand
CGGATCCTGTCGATCTACGGGCTCGTCCGCCTCGGTTCCAGCGTCGGCGGGGTCGATCCCGGCTAGCTGCTCACGTTGTTCGCCCTCATCAACATCTTCATCGGCATGTTCAACCTCATCCCGCTGCTGCCGTTCGACGGCGGGCACGTGGCCATCGCCGTGTCCGAGAAGATCCAGGAGAAGCTGCTCCACCGGCGCCGGTACTTCGCCGACGTCACCCGCCTCCTGCCGCTCACCTACGGGGTGGTCATCGTGCTGGGCCTGCTGTTCGTGTCGAGCCTGTACCTCGACGTCGTGAACCCGATCGGCTGACCGTGGACGACGGCTCGATCACGCTCGCCACCCGGCGGAAGACCCGCCAGATCGTCCTGGCCCACCCCACGCACCCCATCGCCGTCGGTGGCGATGCCCCGGTGTCGGTCCAGTCGATGACCACCACCAAGACGGCCGACGTCGAGGGCACCCTCCAGCAGGTGTACGCCCTCTACGGCGCGGGCGCCGACATCGTGCGCTGCACCTGCAACGACGCCGACGCCGCCGCCGGGCTGGCCCACATCGTCCCGCGGTCGCCCGTGCCCATCGTGGCCGACGTGCACAACAACTACCGGATGGCGCTCGCGGCGCTGGAGGCCGGCGTCCACTGCCTGCGCCTCAACCCCGGCAACATCAAGCGTCCCGAGCACATCAAGCTCATCGCCCAGGAGGCGAAGGACCGGGGTGTGCCGATCCGCATCGGCGTGAACGGCGGCTCGCTCGACGAGCGGCTGTACCAGAAGTACGGCGGTCGGGTGACCCCCGAGGCCATGGTCGAGAGCGCCCAGATGGAGCTCGCCTACTTCGACGCGGTCGGCTTCGACCAGGTCAAGATCTCGGTCAAGGCATCGAGCGTGCCGCTCATGGTCGAGGCCTACCGGCAGCTGTCCGAGGCCACCGATCACCCGTTGCATCTCGGGGTCACGGAGGCCGGGCCACCCCCGGCCGGGTTGGTCAAGGCCACCGCCGGGATCGCCACCCTGCTGATGGAGGGCATCGGCGACACGATTCGTTACTCGTTGACCGCCGACCCCGTCGAGGAGGCCCGCGCCGGGCGCCAGCTGCTCGAAGCGCTCGGGCTGCGCGAGCGCAAGAACGTCGACCTGATCGCCTGCCCGTCGTGCGGTCGGGCCGAAGTCGACGTCATCGACGTTGCCCGGCGGGCGATGGAGGCCTTCGGCGAGCGGCAGCTGCCACTCCAGGTGGCGGTGATGGGTTGTGTCGTCAACGGTCCCGGAGAGGCCCGCGAGGCCGACCTCGGGATCGCCGCGGGCAACAAGCGCGGCCACCTGTTCATCCGTGGACGCAACATCGCCGTGGTCCCCGAAGCCGAGATGGTCGAGGCGTTGGTCGAGTGGGCCGAGTTCATCCACGAGCACGGCATCGACGCCGCGGTGGCGCGTGCCGACACCGAGCGCGCCGAGCGCGAGGCCGCCAAGGACCGTGCCGCGCTGCTCGATGCCAAGGGCGACGACGCCAACCACGCCGCCGAACGGATCGTCGAGATCCGCAAGACCGTGACCGGGTAACACCTGGGGTCAGACCCCAGGTGTTACCCGGGGGCGCTCACCGGAAGGTGGCGACGTAGGCGGTGGTGCCGGGTTGGACGTCGAGGGTGGCGCCGGGGGCCAGATACCCGGTGTCGCCGGCCGAGGTGACCACCAACTCGTGGCTGGCGGCAAAGTGGGCGGCCGGCCCCACGAGGCGCAGCAGCCGGATCGCGGTGCCGTCAAGTGCGTACTCGTGGGCGGGCGGACGGATGGGGTCCGCGAGCGGGGTCGCGTCGACGACGCGCAGCAGGTCGTCGATGTCGACGGGCTTGTTGGTCAGCCCCCCGCGCACCACGTTGTCGCTGGCGTTCATCAGCTCGACGCCGGCGCCGTGAAGGTAGGCGTGGAGGTTGCCGGCGCCGAGGAAGATCGCCTCGCCGGGCGCGAGGGTCACCCGGTTGAGCAGCAGGGTGGCGGCCACGCTCGGCTCGCCCGGGTAACGGCGCTCGAGCATCGTCACCAGCTCCGCTTCGGGGCCCGGCGAGCGCCGGCAGGCGTCGACGATCGGGGCCACCGGCAGTCGGGAGCGGTAGAGGTCCTCGAGGGCGGCGCCGGGGCCCCGGGCGGCGACCGCAGCGGCCAGGTCGGTGGCCCCGATCGAGCTCAACAGCTCGATGGTGGCGCTCGCCGGTCGGATGCCGCACAGCGCGTCGAAGGGCGTGAGCGCCATCAGCAGCTCGGGCTTGGGCTGGTCGTCGGGGTATCGCCCGGCGGCGAACCCGGCCACGGCCTGTGCCCTGGTCGGGTGCGCCTGGAGCGACAGCGGCTCGGCGGCGGCGAGCACCTTGAGCAGATAGGGGAGCGGTCCGGTGGTGTCGACGAGCGGGCGGCCGTCGAGCCGGGTCGGGCCATTGGGGTGGGTGCCCAGCCACAGCTCGGCCCACGGCCGACCATCGGCGGGGCGGCCGAGCAGGTCGGGGATGAACGTCGGGTCACCCCACGCGTAGTGCTGCACCACGCCCTCGACCGCCTCCATGCCGGCGAGGCTATGGAGCCGAGCGGGCCGAGCGGCTGCGTCGGGTGCTTGGGGACGCCGACCGGATCGGCCAGACTCGACCGGCATGGGGTCGATCGAGCTGGTCGTGACGGATCTCGACGGCACCCTGTGGCACACCGACGACCACGTCCCGGCGCCCGTGCTCGGTGCCGTCGCCGAGTTGGAACGGCGGGGAACCCCGCTGTTGGTCGCCACCGGGCGACGGCTGGCGTCGACTCGCGGGCCGCTCGCCCGCCATGGGCTCGCCCCGCCGGCGGTGGTGCTCAACGGTGCCCTCGGTGTCGACCTCGTCGACGGGGCGCGATGGCACCGGGCGGCGTTCGAACCGACCGAGGCGAACGCGGTCGCCGCCGCCTTCGCATCGGTCGATGTGGCGCCCGTAGCCTACGTCGACCATGTCGACCACGACACGGTCGTGAGCGAGTCCCCCGACACCCACCCCGACCACGCGGCGGCCCTGGCCGCTCGGTCGCGGGTGGTGCGACGGGACGAACTCGCCACGGCGATCGCCGGCGAGGTGGTGTTGGGGTTCGGCATGATCGGCGCGGCCGCGGCGGTGGCGGAGGCGGCCCGGGGCGCGGTGGCGGCGCTGGCCGAGGTGCATCTCGACCGATCCATGGACCACCCCGGGAGCATGACGCTCACCGTCGCTCCCCGTGGCCAGTCCAAGTGGAACGGGGTGCTGGCGTTCTGCGACCGGCGGGGGCTCGACTCGACCCGGGTGCTGGCGTTGGCCGACGGCGCCAATGATCTGGAGTTGTTGGAACGGGCGGCGGTCGGTCTGGTGCCGTCGGTCGCTCACCCCGAGGCGCTGTCCCGGGCCACGACGGTCATCGGCCCGGCCGCCGAGGGCGGCTGGGCCGCCGTGCTCGACCACCTGTGACCCCGCCGACGGGCGATTCGGGGCTCGGCTTCGGCTTCAGAGCACGACGACCGAGCGCAGGACGTCGCCGGCCTCCATCTTGTGGAAGGCGGCCTCGACGTCGCCCAGCGAGATGGTCTCGGTGACGAAGCGGTCGAGCGGGAGTCGGCCCTGGCGGTACAGATCGATCAGCATCGGGAAGTCGCGCGACGGCAGACAGTCGCCGTACCAGCTGGACTTGAGGGCGCCGCCGCGGCCGAACACGTCGATGAAGGGCAGCTCGATCACGTCGTCGGGTCGTGGCACACCGACCAGTACGACGGTGCCGGCGAGGTCGCGGGCATCGAACGCCTGGCGGTACACCTTGGGGTTGCCGATCGCCTCGATGCACACGTCGGCACCGTGGCCGTCGGTGACCGAGCGGATGTAGGCCACCGGGTCCTCGGTGGCGCCGTTCACGGTGTGTGTCGCACCGAACTCGCGCGCCCATTCGAGCTTGCGGTCGTCGAGGTCGACGGCGACGATCGTTCCCGCTCCCGCCAGCCGGGCCCCGGCGATGGCGGCGTCACCGACGCCGCCGCAGCCGAACACCGCCACCGATTTGCCACGGGTCACTTCGCCGGTGTTGATGGCGGCGCCGATGCCGGCCATCACGCCGCAGCCGAGCAGCCCGGCGGCGGTGGCGGGCGCCTCGGGGTCGACCTTGGTGCACTGCCCGGCGGCCACCAGGGTCTTGTCGGCGAAGGCGCCGATGCCGAGGGCGGGGGCCAGCTCGGTGCCGTCGGTCAAGGTCATCTTCTGGGTGGCGTTGTGGGTGGCGAAGCAGTACCACGGCTCACCGCGCCGACACGCCCGGCAGTTGCCGCACACCGCCCGCCAGTTGAGGATCACGAAGTCGCCGGGGGCGACCTCGGTGACCCCGTCGCCGACCGACTCGACGATGCCCGCCGCCTCGTGACCGAGCAGGAACGGGAACTCGTCGTTGATCCCGCCCTCGCGGTAGTGCAGATCGGTGTGACACACCCCGCACGCCTGGACGGCGACCACGGCTTCGCCGGGGCCGGGATCGGGGATCACGATGGTCTCGATCGACACCGGCTCGCCCTGGGCTCGGGCCACCACCCCACGTACTTCTTGCGGCATGGGCCTGCAACCTAGTGGCCGCGTGCTCGTCGCCGTCTCGTCATGACGCGGCGACACCGAGGTCGCGATGCCCGCGATGTGGAGAGCCACTTACACGGTGCGAGGTGTTCGCTACCTTGGCGGATGTCGGAACTTCTCTGCGTCACGTGCGGGAGGGTCGGTGTCGAACGAGGAGAAGAACGGCCAGGTGTTCGGCGTCATCGCCCTGGTTGGCCATGGCGACCCCTGCTTCGTGCCCGCCGGGGTGCTGCAGGCGGCGGCGAAACTGAGCGCGTACCGGCAGGGGTTCTGGCGTGGCGCAGCCGACACGGGTCAGGCCATCGACGCACTGCGTGCCGCGCGGTACCCGGGCAAGATCGTCCTGACACCGTGACGCGTGTGGCATCAGCCGCGTCGCCGTGGTGCCGGGAGCCCAAGGGAGCGGTGCCGGTGGCGGTCGTGGCCGTCTCGCCGCCCGCCGGCGGGTCGATCTACCGTCCGCGCCGTGACGACCGAGGCTCCCGAGGAGCGCGACCCCTACCACAGCCACTCGACCGACGAACTGCGAGCGCTACCGACCGTGTTCGCCGACGGCCTGTTGGCCGGCCGGGTGGTGCTGATCACCGGCGCCGCCGGGGGCATCGGAATGGCGACCAGCATCCTGTGTGGCCGGCTCGGTGCCCGTCTCGTCGGGTGCGGCCGTGACCCCGACCATCTCGACGAGTGGTCCTCGACGCTGACCGATGCCGGCATCGACCACCTCGCCGTGCCGGCCACCGTGCGCGACCCCGACCAGATGGGCGACGTCGTCGACCGGGCCTGGGAGCGCTTCGGCCGCCTCGACGTGGTGGTCAACAACGCCGGCGGTCAGTTCTCGGCCCCGGCGCTCGACATCAGCCCCAAAGGCTGGCATGCGGTCGTCGAGACGAACCTGTACGGCACCTGGTTCACGATGCAGGCCGCGGCGCGCCGGTGGGTCGAGTCCGGGAGCCCGGGGTGCATCGTCAACATCGCCACCATCACCGGGCGTGGGGGAGCGGGCGTCGCCCACACCGCCGCCAGTCGCGGCGGCGCCGTCAACCTCACCCGCTACCTCAGCGTGGAGTGGGCCCCGCACCGCATCCGGGCCAACGCGATCGCGGTCGGGGTCGTCGCCTCCGAGGGCCTGCGCCACTACCCACCCGAGGCCCGGGCCAGCTTCGGCCACAACCCGATGGGCCACCTGGGCGACGTGTGGGACGTCGCCCAGGGCGTCGTCTATCTGGCCAGCCCGGCGGCCGGGTTCATCACCGGCACGACGCTGGAGATCGCCGGTGGCGAGCAGGTGTGGGGGGAGTACTGGCCGCTGGGCAAGCCCGACTGGTTCCGGAGGGACGACGACCGGTGAGCGAACGGCTCGACACCACCCGCCTGCAACGCATGGCCCGTGCCTACGCCGAGTCCGCGGTGTTGTGGGCGGCGCTCGATCTGGCCCTGTTCCGCCATGTCGCCGATGGCGCCGGCACGATCGACGAGCTGGCGGCGGCCACCGGGATCCGACCGCTCAACGCCCGGCGGCTCGTCGACTGCTGTGCCGGCCTCGACCTGTTGCGCTACGACGACGGCGGCCGCATCGTCAACTCACCCGAGGCGGCGCAGTTCCTCGTCGAGGGTGACGACCGGTTCGCCGGGCCGTGGATGCAGTTCACCCGGCCCGACGTCGAGGGCTGGATGAGCCTCACCGAGCGGTTGCGTTCACCCGAGCCGCCCCAGCGGCTCGGGATGTACGCCGACCTCACCGTCGAGCAGGCGCGCTCGTACCATCGGGCGACCGCCTCGATCGGTCGCGGCGCCGGACGGCGATTCGTCCGCCAGGTCGATCTCGGCCGCCGGACCAGGCTGCTCGATCTCGGTGGCGGCTCGGGTCCCTACGCCATCGAGGCGGCCCTCGCCCACCCCGGCCTGCGCGCCGTCGTGTTCGACCTCCCGCCGGTGGCGGTGGTGTGTCGCGAGTACCTGGCGGCGGCCGGTGTCGCCGATCGGGTCGAGGCGGTCGGCGGCGACTTCACCGCGGATCCCCTGCCGGATGGCTGCGATGTCGCGGTGATGGCGTCGAACCTGCCGATCTACTCCGCCGACGTGATCGGCGAGGTCGTGGCCCGGGCGTTCGACGCCCTCGTGCCCGGCGGCGAGTTCCATCTGATCGGCGAGATGCTCCACGACGACGGCATGGGCCCGCTCGATGCCGCGCTGTGGGGCATGCAGGAGATCCTCTACGGCTCGGGTGGCCAGGCCCACCGTCGCGCCCAGGTGATCGGCTACCTGGCCGCGGCCGGGTTCCGCGACGTCACCGCCCACGACTTCGTCCCCGGCGTGCTCGTGCGGGTCACCGGCATGAAGCCGGGCTGACCAGCATCCCTCCGCCGCCGGAGGCTCAGGTGAACGGGCTGGCGATGCCGGCCCCGGCGATCTGCTGGCCCGGATTCAGGTCCTCGGAGCACGCCACCCCGCAACCGAGCTCGGCGGGTCACGCTGACGTGGTCAGAACAGTCGGAGCTCGTCGGGGGCGAGACCGCGCAGCCGGTCGTAGTCGACCTCGACCACCCGGAAGCCGCGGGCCTCGGCCAGCACCTTGGCCTGCGGTCTCACCACCTGGGCGACGAACACCCCGCGCACCGCGCCGAGCGAGCTGTCCAGGTGCAGCCGGTCGATGTAGCGGGTGAGCTGCTCGACGCCGTCGATCTCGCCGCGGCGCTTCACCTCGACCGCCACCACGGTGCCCGCCGGGTCGCGACACACCAGGTCGATCGGACCGATCGCGGTCGGGTACTCGCGCCGCACCAGCGTGAGACCGTCCTCGATGGCATCGGGGGCCGCCGCCAACAGCTCCTGAAGATGGGCCTCCACGCCGTCCTTCTGGAGGCCGGGGTCGACCCCGAGCTCGTGGGCGGTGTCCGACAGCACCTCGTACAGGGTGATGGTCAGCGTCTCACCCTTGGGGTTGGTGACGGTCCACTCGGCGTCACCTTCGACCAGCACGTTCGGGGCGTTCATCCAGTTGAGCGGCTTGTAGGCGCCGCCGTCGGCGTGGATCGCCACGCAGCCGTCGGCCTTGACCATGATCAGCCGGTTGGCCTCGGGCAGATGCGCCGCCAGGCGTCCGGCGTAGTCGACCGAGCAGCGGGCGATCACCAGACGCACCCCGGCGAACCTACCGGGCCGAGCCGGTGGAGGGGGCCGCCTCGGCTCCCCGCGTGCCCTACAGTGGAGACCGCGGGCGACTGCGTGGAGGTCGCATGGTGGACTCGTTCGAACGGATCAACCGGGGCTACGACCAGCTCACCCGTCCCGGGCGGCTGACCGTCGGCGTCGCCGTGCCGATCGAGAACCACGGCAACGACCCGGTCGCCACCATGGACGGCCACCTCGAGCGGGCCCGACTGGTCGAACAGCTCGGCTTCGCCGGTCTGTGGATCCGCGACGTGCCGTTCTTCGACCCGAACTTCGGCGACGCCGGACAAGTCTTCGACCCCTTCGTCTATCTCGGCCAGCTCGCCGCGGTGACCGACACGATCACCCTCGGTGTCGGCAGCATCGCCCTGCCCTTGCATCACCCCGCCAACGTCGCCAAGGCCGCCGCATCGGCCGATCGGTTGTCGGGCGGACGGCTGGTGCTCGGCATCGCCTCGGGCGATCGGCCGGTGGAGTACCCGGCCATGAACATCGCCCACCGCGAACGGGGCGAGCGCTACCGGGAGGCCTACCACTACATCCGGGCGATGGCCGAGCCGTACCCGGTGCACCGCTCGGCGATCTACGGCCACCTCGACGGCCGGGTCGACCTGCTCCCCAAGCCGATGGGGGGCAAGCTCCCGATGCTGGTCACCGGGGGCAGCCAGCAGTCCGACGACTGGATCGCCCGTCACGGCGACGGCTGGCTGGCCTACCCCCGCCCGCTGCCCGACCTCGAACGCGTCATCACCGGGTGGCGGCAGCGAATCGCCGCGCTCGGCCAGCCCGACCGGCCCTACTTCCAGTCGCTGCTGGTCGACATCGACGACGGCGTCGCCGAGCCCCAGGGCATCCATCTCGGCTACCGGATGAGCACGGCCCACCTCGCTGCCTACCTCCGACAGCTCCGCTCGATCGGGGTCAACCACGTGGGGCTGTCGTTGCGGTTCAACCGTGCCGACGTCGTCGACACGCTCAAACGCATCAGCGCAGAGGTGCTCCCCGAGTTCGGCTGAGCTGCTCGTGCTCGGTCGGTCGGCCGGTCGGCACCGCCCGACCCAACCCCAGAAAGCGAGGCCGCCGATGGCCAACAAGCTCTACACGATGGACTTTTCGTTCTACACCACCTTCGGGGTCTACGACGTCGAGGCGCAGTGTCAGATCGCCAAGGAGATCGGCTTCGACGGGCTCGAGATGGCGGTGTGGGACGGCACTCGCTGGCCGGCGGTGCGCGCCCTCGACGTGCTCCAGCCCCGCTACGACCTCGACCCGGTCGGCGCCTACGTGGTGTTGAACCTCGACCTGCCGCTCGAGCACCCGCACAACGCCGGGATCCTCACCATGCTCGAACGCATCGTCCCCGGGGCGATGGTCGACCTCGCGATCCAAAGCGCCGGGCGGGGGCTCGCCCCGTCGTCGGAGGCCGGCGACGCCGCCGTGGTCGACTGGTTGCGACAGGCCGTCACCGTCTGTGCCCGCCGCGACGTCCAGTTGCTGTTGTATCCCCACGTGACCTTCTGGATGGAGCGTCACGCCGACTGCATCCGGCTGTGCGACCAGGTCGGACATCCCAACCTCGGCATCGTGCTGGTCGCCATCCACTGGTACGTCGAGCGTCG
>JBKEAH010000164.1:0-33387 GCA_047972065.1 Desertimonas sp. | reverse complement strand
TGGTCGGAGATCCAGCGCATCCAGTTGCCCGGGTGGGCGAGGAAGTCCTGCGGCGCCGCCTGCACCAGCCCGATCCCGCTGGTCATCGGCAGGGCCAGACAACCGACGAGGCCCATGTCGTGGTACAGCGGCAGCCACGAGACGAGCACGTCGTCGGCCACCACGTCACCGGCCTCGATGATCGCGACGAGGTTGGCGGTCAGCACCCGGTCCGGGAGCATCACCCCCTTGGGCTCGCTGGTCGACCCGCTGGTGTACTGCAGGATGACCAGCCGCTCGGGATCGGGCGCCGGGATCTCGATGGCATCGGGACAGGGCACGTTGACCGCACCGGGTTGGAGCGCGCCGAGCGGTTCGATCGGCGGGTCGCCGTCGGCGGCCTCGTAGAACGCGGCCAGCTGGTCGTCGATCAGCACGAGCTTGGCGCGGCCGTGGCGGATGCGGGTGCGGGTGGAGTTGACGAACTCGTCGAGCGAGCCCATCCGCATCGGCAGCGGCAACACCATCGACGTGACGCCGGCGAGCCAGCACCCTCGCAGGGCCGTGATCAACGCCCGCGAGGTCGGGCCGAGGATGGCGACATGGTCGCCCGGACCCAGCCCGCGGGCCTGGAGGGCAGCACCGACCGATCGGGCCTCGTCGTGGAGCTGGCGCCACGACACGAACACCGGCTCGCCGTGTGGCATCACCGACGCGCCAACGAAGTGCACCCCGGCGCGCGACGTGTCGGCCGCACGCTCCAACCGTTCGATCGTCGAGACCCCAGGCGACGGCTCCATACCCCCGCGACGCTACCGATCGCGCGGTACCCCCGCGGGTGACCACCATGCATCGGCCGTCTACGTTCGGCGCATGCCGAACTACGGGGACTGGCAGCTATCGATCTACTTCGAGGGGCTGGCCGGGATCCGACCCGAGCTGCCGATGACCTACGACGCGTTGGAGGAGCGGGCCCAGCAAGCGATGTCGGAGGAGATGTGGTCATACGTCGCCGGCGGTGCCGGCGACGAGCGCACGCAGCGGGCCAACGTCGAGGCGTTCGAGCGTTGGGCGCTGCTGCCAAGGATGCTCGTCGGCGCCGCCGAGCGCGACCTGTCGATCGAGCTGTTCGGCACCACGTTCCCGACCCCGTTGATGTTCGCGCCCGTCGGGGTGATCGCCCTGTGCGACCCCGACGGCCACGGCGACCTGGTCACCGCCCGGGCCGCGGCGTCGACCGGGGTCCCGAGGGTGGCGTCGACGCTGATGGAGGATCCGATGGAGGACGTCGCCGCGCAGTTCGGCGAGACGCCCGGCTGGTTCCAGCTCTACCCGCCCCAGGACCGTGACGTATGCGAGAGCTTCGTCAACCGGGCGGTCGCGTCGGGGTACTCGGCGATCGTGGTCACCGTCGACACACTGACGCTGGGCTGGCGGCCGCGCGATCTGACAATCGCCAGCTTCCCGCAGCTGACCGGTCTCTGTTTGGCCAACTACTTCTCCGACCCCATCTTCCGCTCTCAGCTCGCCGCCCCACCCGAGCAGGACCGGGGCGCGGCGACCGCGCACTGGGCCGGCGCCTTCGGCAACCCGCGACTCGGGTGGGAGGACCTGGCGTGGATCCGTTCGCTGACCGATCTGCCGATGTTGGTCAAGGGCATCTGCCATCCCGATGACGCACGACGGGCGATCGACCTGGGCATCGACGGGATCTACGTGTCGACCCACGGCGGCCGTCAGGCCAACGGCGGTCTGGCGTCGTTGGACGCGCTGCCCGAGGTGGTCGCCGCCGCCGGCGACCACCCGGTGGTCTTCGACTCCGGTGTGCGCAGCGGTCCCGACGTGATCACGGCGATGGCACTCGGGGCGTCGGCGGTGGCCATCGGCCGCCCCTACGCCTACGCGTTGGCGGTCGCCGGCCAGGCCGGCATCGAGCACCAGGTGCGCTGCCTGCTCGCCGAGCTCGACCTGACGATGGCGATCGACGGCTACCCGGTGCTGCGCGATCTCGACCCCAGCGCGCTGCGCCGGCTGGATCGCTGAGGACCTGAGCGGGTGGGTCCATTCTCGAGGACGGCCGGTTGGCCCGTCAGGCGAGGTGGACGCCGATCGCGGTGACGACCACCAGCCCGAGTCCGATCGCCATCTGTTGGTAGCCGATGACCTTGATCGGTCGCAACGGGCGGCGTGACGACCACACCTGGGCGGTGGCGATGGCACCGACCGCGATCGCGCCGGCGAGGGCCCGATCGTCGACGGCGACGGCGATGGCCGCGCCGCCGACCGACAGCAGCTGGGCGAGATCACTGCGACCCACCGTGGAGGATCGTCGGTGGAGTCGCGCGACCTGGGCCCGGACAAAGGGGACGGCTCCCACCGACCGGGCGGCCAGCACGAGCCACATGGCGACGGCCAGAGCGGGGGCGGCCCGCTCCGCCAACACGATCGCCGCCGCGGTGGCGCTGACGCCGATGGCGCCACACAGCTCGGGGACCAGGCGACGGCCCCGGCTGCGCACGTCGTACCACAGCTCGACGCCGACGAGCGGCGCGGCCACGGCCACGGGGATCAGCCAGCGCCACCCGGCGAGTGCGATCGCCCCACCGGCGGCGGCCACCACGACGAGGAGCTCGGCGGCCGCCAGCCGGATCGCCAGCACCGATCGGTCGCGCCATTGGTGACGCCGGGCGTCGACGCCGACCAGCTTGAGCGGCGTCCGCACGAGGAACGCCCCGAACGCGGCGAGCGCGATCAGCAGCCCCGGCACCGACCAGGCGACCAGCACCCCGAGCAGCACCGGTTCGAGGGTCAGCCCCCATCCACCGTGCTCGCGCGGCCAGGCCACCGCCTTCAGACGAGACCGCAGCGAGACCGCCGAGACGGCGGTCTCGGGGTGATCGTCGGGGCGGGTCGTCACCGGTCGCACGATCCGAGTCTCGGAGACGGCCGTCGCCGCCGACAGGGACCAAGGTCCCTTGATCATCCCCGGCAGGCTGGCTTCACCCGCCACCACAACCCCGGTGCCACACCGGCCGCGATCGACGTCGCGGCCGGCCCGGCGCACTTCGTCCGGGGCCGTCCCGACCTGGCCGATGCCCGGCGCCGCCAGGCTCAGGCACCGACCGACCGACAGTCCCGGTGCTCGAGCGTGGTGCCCCGCCAGTCGAGCCCGACGAGCGCGGGCCGCTCGACGAACGCGTCGGCGTCGCTGGCCGACAGCGCATCGAGCCGACGCTCCGTGGTGACGACCTGCTCGTCGGCGTACTCGATCGCCAATGCCCACGCCTCGGCACTGTCGGGAGCTGCGTCACCGCCGACCGCGCGCAGGTCGTCGCCGGTGGCGCGCCACTCGACGAGCACGGCGTCGACGGCATCGACCAGGTCGGGGCTCGAGCGCAGCTCCCCGGACTCGAGGGCGGGCACGAGTCCCTGTTCGATCATGATCATCGTCTGCTCGGTGAAGTCGTTGCCGGCGCGACGATCGACGATGGCGCGACAGGCTGCCGCCGCGGCGACGGTCCATTCGTCGCCCGCGGCGCCGACGTCGGGGTTCCACACCACCTCGCAGTCGCGCCCGACCAGACCCAGCGCGATCAGCGCCTCGTCGAGCGCCTCCGGCGGGAGCGCAGCGCCGAAGGCGATGTCCGGCCCTTCGTCACCCCAGCCGTCGCCGAGCGCCGCGATCCGCTCGTCGAGGGTCTCGATCTCGGCCTCCCCGACGGCGATGACGACCTGCCACGACGCGGCGTCGTCGGCCTGGACGTCGCCCAAGGTGTCGCGGGTGGCGACCAGCTCGTCGCGCCACGATGTCAGTGCGTCGGCCCAACCGGCCACGGTGGCGTCGGCGGGTGCCTCGTCGCCCACGGTGCTGGCCTCGAGCAGCTCGATGGTGGCGTCGGTCGCCGCCTCGCCGATCGACGGGTCGCGCCGGTCGATGATCGCCGAGCACGTGGCCGCGAGCTCGGCCGTCGAATCGGCGGCGATCGTCGTGGGCGTCGTGGGCGTCGACGGCGCCGGGGTGACCCCGTCGTCGGCGGGCCCGGGCATCGGTGGCACGGTGCCGGCGTCGACACCGCCGGGCGCCGTCGCGGCGAGACCGGCCGCGACGGCCAGCGCGAAGGGCGCGAGCCGTGCGACGCGACCATGGCGCCGCGGCGGTGGGGTACGGGCTCCCGGCGATCGCGGGCGGCACACATGGCGGTCGCTCATCTCGGGGACGGTAGCGACCGGTTTCGCTCCCGCCGGGTCGCGTCGGACCACGGTGTCCGACGGCGTCAGGGGTCCGACGGCGTCAGACCCCGTCCGGGCACCGGCGCCCGGGTGCGCGCCAGCACGTCGAGCACCCACGCCGCGAGGACCGCGACCGTCAGGCGCGACGCGCCCACGACCACCGTGACACCGGCGAGGTTGCCGAGCGCGAGCCCCGACCACGACCGGGTGCGGGCGAACCCGGCGCTCAGCCGTTGGTGCCCGCCACCGCGCACGACCGGCACGAGATAGGCGACCGAGGCGGCGAGGATCTGGCCGAACCCGGCGACGGCGAGCGCCTGGAGCGCACGGGCGCCCCGCTCCCCCGCCCCCAGAGCGGTGGCAAACCACCAGGTCGCGGCCACCCACCACCCGATACCGGCAGCCAACTGGATCAGTCGCGGCCCGGCCCACGACCACTGCTTGCGCCCCGGACGGGGCAACACGACCACGATCGCCAGCTGACCGACCCCGACCGCCACGAGCGCCACCGCGGCGAGCCCGCGCTGGCCCTGCCCGGCGGCGACGGCGGCGACGAGGGCGGCCAGCCAGATCGCACCGACGAGCACCCGGACGACACCACCGCTGGCCCACGGCGATCGCTTCATCCGTGCCTGGGTGGCGACGAAGAACGGCAGCGTGCTGGCGATCACCACCCCGACGAAGGCGAACACGTTGAGGATCAGGTGGACCTCACGCGTCGCCGACGAACCGCCGCCGGACGCCAGCGCGGCCCCCAACCCGACACCGACGACCACCGCCACGATCGCCAGGAGGTAGCCGTCGATGACCGGGTGATAGCGCGTCGTGCGCGCCCGCATGCGCACGGCGACGAGCGCGACGGCGACGCCGGCCAGCGAGACCGCGACGGCGACCGCGCCGATCACGGTGAGCGCGGGTCGCTGCCCCTCGCGGCCCACGGCCACGCCGACGGCACCGAACGCTGTCCCCCACCGGATGGCGGCGAGGGCCGTGGCGGGCGGGGCCGGTGCCGCCGACCAGGTGACGGCGAGCACGAGCGTGACGGTGGCGATGGCGGTGGTGAGCGTCCCGACGAGGAACAGGTGCAGCGGCAGCCACGCCCCGGTGTCGTGGGGCACCACCGCGGCGAGGACGGCGGCGACGGCGAAACCACCCGCGGTCGCCAGCCCGCGACGTCCGTGGCGGTGCATCGCCGCCACCCGTCCGGCGGCGGGGTCGGCGGTGATCAGGTCGTGGCCCACACCGCCTCGACGGCTCGTTGAGCGAGCTCGATCTCGTCCCACTGCTCGGGGTCGAGGGCGTGGATGACGTGGGGGAACAGGTCGTACTCCTCGTCGTCGATGTGCGTGACAAGGAGCCGCAGGGCGTCCATCACGCGCGTCCCGAACGGGCCGTGCGCCAGCCACGCACGAAGGTCCTCGTGCTCGTGGCAGAGGTCCTCGATCGAAGGGGCGAGCGCCGGGTTGGCACGGGCGTGGGGGAACAGACCGATCTCCTCCTTCTCGGCGTGCATCTCGAGCAACCGCATGAAGGTGATGAATCGGTCGCCGGGATCGATCCCATCGCGCAGCAGGTCGTAGATCTCATCGCCGAGGGAGCGGAGCAACTCGTGCTCCCGGGCAAGCTCGGCGGTCGGGCCGGCGGTGCGGCACCCGCAGTAGTCACACATCACCTTTACTTCTACTGTTGGGTGTGTTTATTGTCAACCGCGAGACGGATGAGCACACTGCAGCAGCAAGCCAAGGCGCTGGGCGACCCGATTCGCCATGCCATCTTTCGCCACGTCGCGCCACAGCTCCGGCGGCACGGGCCATCGGCCGGCCAGGTCGTGCTGGCGGCCTGCCCGTTCGCCGCGGCCGCCACGGTCGATCCCGACACGGTGTGTCGCATTCACCTCGGCATGGCCCACGGGGTCGCCGACCAGACACCGGGGTTGGTGATCGATGAGTTGGTACCCGGTGATCCTCACCGGGCCGACTGCCGACTTCGTTGCCACGCCGCGGCGTGACCCGCGACTCGCCGCTCAGGAGGCCGGTTGGTGCTCCGGGCAATCGACGCGCAGGTCGCCATCGCCAAGCGCCACGTCCAACAACAGGCAGCGAGCGGGTTCGCCGTCGTCGGGGGCTTCGTAATGATGACAGGTGAGACACGAGCGGTTGACGGTGATCACCCCGGCGTGTTGGAGACGAGCGATCTCACCGAGGACGACACGCAGCGCGATCCCCCGGTCGACCGACGTCTCGGTGCCGGCCGCCATCGTCGGCGCCAGTTCGGCGACGATGACGTCGAGCGTGTCCGCCCCGGCGGTGGTGAGGCTCACCAGCGTCGCCCGGAGATCATCGGGATCGCGGCGGCGCGCCACCAGCCGACGCCGTTCGAGCACGGCGAGGGCGTCGCTGGCGGTCGGTTGCGACACGTCGAGTTCGGCGGCGAGGTCACCCACGCGCATCGCGCGCCCGCCGTCGAGGGTCTCCAGCACGGTGACGCCGAGCAGCGACAACCCGTGGCCGGTGGCGACCTGCTGACGGGCGGCGCGCAGGGCGCGGGCCAAGCGTTCGACGGCGGCGAGCAGTTTGCGGTCGGGGGTCACCACCGATCCACAGCGTAGGGCTGCGCCCACAGGGCCACGGTGAGGGTGACCGCCTTGAACCAGGCTGTGTGCATCGCGTCGACGGCGGCGGCGTCGGCGCCCTGGTTGTGGGTGGGGTCGGCGAGGAACGACCGCACGGTGGCGGTGATCGGCCAGATGAAGGCGATCAGGAAGCGCAGCGGGATGTGGGTCTGGTCCGACCCGACCGAGTCGGTGGCGCCCATCGTGTCGGTGTGTCGTCGGGCGATCTCGTGTTGGTAGTCGAGCCAGCGCTGATCCCACCGACGACCGCAGAGGTCGCGGATCCACTGGCCGAACCGCTCCCGCACCGCGGCGAGGTAGTCCGCGGAGGGCTGCCCGTCGGCCCCGTTGAACGACACCACGAGGTGGGGGTGCGAGCCGACGAAGCCGTACCAGACGTCGAGGATGTCATCGATCTGGGACTCCAGGATGGTTCCGGCCCGGGCGAGCGCGGCGGCGTCGTCGTCGGTCCACACGAGCGTCGACAACAGCTGATCGAGGTCGGCGATAGTGACCGGCGAGGCCGTCAGCGCCCCGTCGTAGGTGTAGCCGTGGATGTCGGTGGTCATCGGTGGTCCTTCGTTTGGTCGAGGGTGCATCCAGCGGTGGTGCAGGTGGCGGCCGCCGGTTCTGGTTCGGGGAGGGGTTCGTCGATCAGCCGGGCGATCGCCGCGCCCACGGCGAGATCTTCGGCGTGCCCGAAGGCATGCAGGCGGATGCGACCCAAACGGTCGAGGACGACGAGGCTGGGCGTCCCCTGGAGCCCGTAGGCGGTCATCGTGACCGGCCGGCCGTTCGGGGTCTCGTGAGCGTCGACCCCGACCGGGAAGTCGATGCGGTACTCGTGGAGGAACGCCTCCAACGAGACGGGCCGCATCGCCTCGTGGTGCTCGAAGACGGTGTGCAGCCCGAGGACCGCCGCGTCCCCTCCGAAGTGGCGCTGGATGCGTTGAGCCTGCGGCAGCCCGTGGCTGACGCATCCGGGGCACAGCATCTGAAACGCCTCGATCACCACGACCTGGCCGCGCAGGGCGTCGAGCGTCGGGGGGGACGGCGTGTTGAACCACCGCGTCGTCGTCAGCGGCGGCGCGGGTGGGCCGATCGGTGGGTCCGGAATACTCATCGCCATCCTATTTATAGGATCACGATGTATATGTCAAGGGCGGCCGCGGCGCCGTGGTCGACCCACGACCGCACCGGGCACGGGCCACGCATCGGTGGACATGCGGTCCGGGCTCCATGGCGGATCCCAGACGACGCGCACCTCGACGGCGCGATCGGGCAACGCCGCCGAGACCGCGGCGTGGGCCTCGGCGGGCAGCTGCTCGGCGACCGGACATCCCGGGGTGGTCAGGGTCATCGCCACTACCACGGCACCGTCATCGCCGACGTCGATGTCGTACACGAGCCCAAGCGCCACGACGTCGTTGCCGAGCTCGGGATCGACGACGGCGCGCAACGCCTCGGTGGCTCGCCCGACGATCACGGTGGCGGCGATCGGACCGTTCACATCGATGCCTCCGGAGCCTCCGGAGCCGCCGCCACCGCCGGCACCGACGCCGCCGCCCGCCGGACCCGGCGTGGACCGATCGCCAGGTTGGCGGCGGTGAGCCCACCGGTGAGCGCCCACATCCCGGCGCCGGCCGCGATCATCACGGCCGCCGACGACAGCACACCGACGAGCAGCAGGAACGCGCCGGCCGCGGCACCGACCAGGGAGCATCGCGCCGGCGTGCGGGCGACGAGATCGGAAAACAGCAGCGGCCCACCCGCCGGACCGGTGGCGATCCCCTCGGCCCGCAGGCGCTGGTATCCGATGAAGGGGACGATCTTGTGCACGTGCCCGAGGACGGCCAGGCCGAGCCAGGCCGTGAGGGCCACCACCTCCGCCGACACCAGACGCTGGCGAGTAGCGGTCTCGGCGCCGACCGCGACCGCCGCCACCAGCGCCAGCGCCACCGCCGCGACCAGGAACCCAGCCGAGATCATGATGAACACGTGCAGCAGCTCGAGACGGCGCCGGCGATGGCGGATCAGGCTGACGAGCGAGGCGAGATGGGCGCCCAGCCCAACGGCCACGACCGCACCGCCGAACCAGGCGACCGGTGACCACGCCAACACCAGACCGAAAACCCCGACGGCCACACCCGACGCCAGCGCGGCGACGGCGACGCGTCCGAGGCGATCCGACCGCCGATGGGCGAGCAGGAACATCGGCCACAGCTTCTCGGCCACGGCGACGTAGGTGAGTCCGAGCCAGCCCAGCAACCCGAGATGGGCGTGGGCCAGCACGCGGTGCCCCAGCAGCGGGAACCAGCCGGCCTCGCGATCGAAGGCGTAGACCGCACCGAAGATCACCGTGACCACGAGCGCACCGACGGACAGACGCAACCCCCACACCGGCACGCCGGCGGCCCCGGCCCCCAGCGGTCCGGAGAGGTTCCAGGCGATCACGGACACCGACACCAACCCGAGCACCCCGGCGGCCGGCACGAGCTCGGACGGTCCGTGAGCGAAACCGGTCGGCAGCAGCCACGCCGTGACGGCCAAGCCCAGCCCCGAGACGCGCGCCGCCGGCACCGAGCGCAGCGGGCCACGCCCGATGACCGGCGCGAACTGGTGCAGCGCACCGACCACGCCGACGCTGAGAAACGCGAGCATCGCCAGGTGGACCGTCGCGATGGTGCCGGGCATCAGCGGGGAGCGCGCCACGTCATCGGCGGCGAAGACCCCGGCGACCCCAAGGCCGACCAGCCCGACGGCCGCGGCGGCGAACAGGGACAGCGGCACCGATGCCGGCGGCACACGACCGACCGCCCCGGCGCCGGGCATCATCGAAGCCCCCGCCGGTCGGCATCGAGAGGGCCCCACGGCGCCGCGGCCATCGTGCTCACCATGAGATCAACCCTAGTATTTCTAGTTGATGATGTGTTAATTGTTTGGCCAACGGGTCGACGTTCGGCCCGTCGAGGAGGACCTGATGCCGACCACCGAGCTCGATGTGCGCCCGATGCCCCCCGCCCAGCGTCACACGACGATCTTCGCCCGGCTCGGCGAGCTGACCGCCGGCGACACCCTGCGATTGGTCAACGACCACGACCCCAAGCCGCTGCGCTACCAGCTCGACGCCGAGCACCCCGGCGAGTTCCGCTGGAGTCCCGCCGAGACCGGACCCGAGCGCTGGGTGGTGGACATCACCTCGCGCGCCCACGTCGTCGACGCCCGCCCGGTGATCGCCGGCGGCGGCGAACCGTTCGAGCTGATCATGGCGGCGGCCGCCGCCGTCGGCGAGGACGAAGTCCTCGTCGTGCTGGCGCCGTTCGACCCCATCCCGCTGCAGGGGGTGCTCGCCGAGCAGGGATTCCGATTCGTGTCCGATCAGCTCGGACCCGACGACTGGCGCACGACCTTCCTGCGCTGACACCGGCGGATCGGCGGGGGCAGACGCCCCGCGATCGGCGCGCCCCGGCCGTCGCGTCGTCCGCGTGGACTCGACGGTCGCCGCCGTGACACGGTGTCGTGATCGGATCCGGGGGGATCCGATCACGAAGGAGCCGTGGTGGCGGCATGCATTGGTCGTTGGTGAGTCAGGGGCGCCGAGTGGGGGTGCCCGGCTGGGCCCCTCGATCGGTGACGCTTCGCTCCACGGTCGACCGCCATCGCGGCGAGCCCCCCGCACGCCCACGAAAGGTCACCGATGGCACTTGATCACGCCACCGCCGCGCTCCTCGAGCAGATGGCCGCCGCCGGCGGCAAACCGCTCCACGAGAGCACACCCGACGAGGCTCGGGCCTTCGGCGCCGCGCTCGCCGAGCTGGCCGGGCCCGCCCCGCCGATGGGGCGGCGCGACGACCTCACGGTGACCACGGCCGACGGCGCCGCCATACCGATCCGGGTGCTCGTGCCGCCCCAGGGGGCCAACGGCGTGATCGTCTGGCTCCACGGCGGCGGCTGGGTGATCGGCTCGATCGCCGAGAACGACACGATGGCCGCCAAGCTCGCCGAGCGCACCTCGTGCGCCGTCGTGATCGTCGACTACCGCCTCGCCCCCGAACACCGCTATCCCACCGCCGTCGAGGACTGCTGGACAGCGCTGCAATGGGCAGCCGACCACCGCGACGAGCTGACCGGTGACGCGACGGCCCCGTTGATCGTCGGCGGCGACAGCGCCGGCGGCAACCTCAGCGCCGTGATGGCCCAGCGCGCCCGCGACCGCGGCGGGCCCGACATCGCCCTCCAGGTGCTCGTCTACCCGGTCACCGATGCCGACTTCGAGCGCGCCTCGTACACCGATCCGGACAACCAGCTGATCCTCACCAGCGACGCGATGGTCTGGTTCTGGGACCACTACGTGCCCGACGCTGCCCGGCGCTCCGAGCCCGACGCCTCACCGCTGCGGGCCGAGTCGCTGGCCGGGCTGGCCCCGGCCGTCGTGCTCACCGCCGAGCACGACGTGCTGCGCGACGAGGGCGAGGCCTACGCCGAAGCGCTGCTCGGCGCCGGCGTCAGCGTCGACTTCCGCCGCTACGACGGCCAGACCCACGGCTTCTTCACCCTGCTGATGCTGCCGGGCAGCGAGCTCGGCTACCAGCAGGTCGTCAAGGCGGTGCGAGCCGTCACCGCCACCCACCCCGCCACCACCGGAGGTACCCGATGACCACCACCACCACCACCACCGAACCCGGCCCTCGCATCGTCAACGGCGGCGACCACCCGATCCCCGACCACGTCGACGCCGTGATCATCGGCTCCGGGTTCTCAGGGCTGTACATGAACCACCGCCTGCGCGACGAGTTCGGGCTGTCGGTCCAGGTGATCGAGACCGCCGACGACGTCGGCGGCACCTGGTACTGGAACCGCTACCCCGGCGCCCGCTGCGACTCGGAGTCCTACATCTACTGCTTCTCCTTCGACAAGGACCTGATGCAGGAGTGGAACTGGAGCGGCAAGTACCCCGAGCAACCCGAGATCCTGCGCTACCTCAACCACGTCGCCGACCGCTTCGACCTGCGCCGCAACGTCGCCTTCGGCACCAAGGTCACCGCCGCCCACTGGGACGACGACACCGACCGCTGGCGGATCGAGACCGACCACGGCGACCGGTTGACCGCCCGCTACCTCGTCACGGCCATCGGGTGCCTGTCGACCGGCCAGGTGCCCAAGATCCCCGGGCTCGAATCGTTCGACGGCGACTGGTACCACACCGGGTCGTGGCCTCACGAGGGCGTCGACTTCACCGGCAAGCGGGTCGGCGTGATCGGCACCGGCTCGAGCGGCATCCAGTCGATCCCGGTGATCGCCCGCCAGGCCGGTCACCTGACGGTGTTCCAGCGCACCCCGCAGTACACGCTGCCGGCCCGCCACGGCACCGTCGACCAGACCGTGCTCGACGAGATCAAGTCACGCTACGACGAGGTCTACGAGGCGTGCCGACGCTCCCCGGCCGGTCAGCCCTACGAGCTGATGGAGCGCTCGGCGCTCGACGTGTCCGACGACGAGCGCGAGCAGATCTACGAGGCGGCCTGGCGCGAGGGAGGGTTCAAGTTCATGCTCGCCACCTTCGGCGACATCGCCCTCGACCGCCGCGCCAACGACACCGCGTCCGAGTTCATCCGCCGCAAGATCCGCGAGACGGTGAAGGACCCCGAGGTCGCCGAGCGGCTGGTACCCGTCGATCACCCGTTCACCTCGAAGCGGCCGCTGATCGACACGAACTACTTCGAGACCTACAACCGCGACAACGTCAGCCTCGTCGACATCCGCCACGCCCCGATCACCGAGATCACCCCCACCGGGGTGCGCACCACCGACGCCGACTACGACCTCGACATCATCGTGTTCGCCACCGGGTTCGACGCCATGACCGGCACGTTCAATCGGATCGACATCCGCGGCCATGACGGTCGGGCGCTCAAAGACAAATGGGAGGCCGGACCGATCGCCTATCTCGGCGTGTCGAGCGCCGGGTTCCCCAACCTGTTCATGATCACCGGACCGGGCTCGCCGTCGGTGTTGAGCAACATGCCGGTGTCGATCGAGCAGCACGTCGAGTGGATCGGTGACCTGATCGGCCACGCCGAGACCGAGGGCATCGCCACCATCGAGGCCGATGCCCGGGCCGAGGCCGACTGGGTCGACCACGCCAACGACCTCGCCGCCCAGTCGATGTACATGCTGGCCAACTCGTGGTACCTCGGGGCCAACATCCCGGGCAAACCACGGGTGTTCATGCCCTACGTCGGCGGGGTCGGGGTTTACCGCGACAAATGCGACGAGGTCCGCGACGCCGGCTACGAGGGCTTCGCGCTGCGACCGGCAACCGTCGCCGCGGGTTGAACCCGCCGTCGTGCCCACCCGGCCGCTGCTGCCTGCGTCCAGCCGGGTGAGCACGCCACGGCGCGCGTTGACCCGATGATCACGGGTCCCGGCGGCCCACGAGCGCGACCACCTCGTCGGCGGTGCCCCACGACAGCGTCAGTCCCAGCCCGCCGTGGCCGTAGTTGTGGACCACCATGCGGCCGGTCGGGCGGATCTCGGTCTCGACCCGCACGGCCCGGCGCGCCGGGCGGACACCAGCATTGAGGCCGATCACCGGCGCGGCCGCGAGCTCGGGGTTGACGACCGCGAGCCGCGTGAGCAACTCGGCCCGCACCGCCGGATCGGCGGCAGGTTCGCGGCGATGGGGCACCGATGCGCCGCCGATCAGCACCCGGTCGCCGTGGGGCATCCACGAGATCCAGCGGTCCTGGCCCGAGGGCATCTCCATGAAGTGATGATCGAGCCCGCCCCGGTTCTCGACGATCACGTGCATCCCCCAGTCGGCCCACAGATCGGGATCGTCCACCAGGTCCAACGCCCCGATACCGGCAGCGTTGACCACGACGTCGGCGTCGAGGTCGTCGAGGACGGCGACGCGGCCGATCTCGATGGTGACCCCGGCGCGCTCGGCCCGCCGCACCAGGTCGGGCAGGTAGCGATCGAGATCGACGGCGATCATGTCGACCCAGAAGCCCGGCGCGAACCCGTCGGGCAACTCGTGGCGCTGGGCGACCCGGTAGCCCGGCAGGGCACGGAACGACTCCGGGGCGTGGAACGGCTCGGGGCCCGCTAGCAGACCCGGCTGAAGCCGCACGCCAAGCCCGGCGCCCATCGAGCCTTCGAGCTCGACGACGGTGGCCTGTCGCCACCCGGGCGCCTTGTCGAGAGGTTCGGCGAACCCGAATCCGACCATGCCGGTGGCCGCCGTCGAGGTGGTGGCCAGCGGCTCGTCGGCGGTCACGATCTCGACACGATGTCCGGCCTCGGCGAGCCGGATCGCCGTCGTCAAGCCAATCACCCCGGCACCGACCACGACCGTTCGAGCACGCGTCACGGGTCGAAGGTTAGGAGATCCTAATACGCGACGCCAGCTGGTCGACCAGGGCCAACGCCCCCGGGCCGCACCAACGAGGATGCACTACCGTCGAGCCGGTGTTGGGGGTCTACGGCAGGCTGGCGGCGGCCGGATTCCGGCGCCAGTCGCAGTACCGGCTAGCGATGATCGCCGGGCTGATCACCAACGTGGTGTTCGGCTTCCTGCGCGCCGCCGTGCTCCTGACCGCCGTCGACGCCGCCGGCGGCGAGCTCGGCGGCTACTCACGCACCCAGCTGGCCACCTACATCTGGCTGTCCCAGGGTCTGCTCGGCGCCATCGGCCTGTGGGGCGTCGGCGTGCTCAGCGCCCGCATCCGCACCGGCGACATCGCCGTCGACTTCACCCGGCCGGTCGACCTCCAGGGGTGGTACCTCTCCGAGGAGCTGGGCCGCGCCGGCTACGCCCTGGTGCTGCGGGGCGCCCCCGCCATCGCCGTCGGCTTGCTGACCACCGGGATGGTCCTACCCGCCGCCGTCGGACCGTGGGTGCTCGGCGCCGTGTCGATCGTGTTTGCGGTGACCCTCAACTTCTGCTGCACGCTGGTGATCGACGCCGTCGCGTTCTGGGTGATCGAGACCCGCGGAATGTTCAACCTCTACGTGGTGGTGAGGTCGTTCCTGGTCGGCGTGTTCGTCCCGATCCACCTGCTGCCCGGCTGGCTGCAGTCGGTGGCGTGGTCGACGCCGTTCCCCTCGGTGATGCAAACCCCCGTCGACGTGTTGGCCGGACGCACCACCGGTGCCGCCGCGGTCGCCAACGTCGCCGTCCAGGCCGGCTGGATCGTCGCCGTCGGCGTCCTCGGCCACCTGCTGATGCGGGCCGGCCGCCACCGTCTCGAGGTGCAGGGTGGCTGAGCGGCTCACGCTCGGGGCGACCCTGGCGCCCTATCGCGCCCTGCTCGGGTCGCGTCTGGCGTCGCAGCGCACCTACCGGGCGTCGTTCGCCTTCGACGTGTTCACCTCGGTGCTGGTCGGGGTGGTCGAGCTGGCCGAGGTGTGGGTCATCTTCCGCACCGTCGACCGTCTCGGCGGGCTCGACTTCCACGCGGTGTTGTTGGTGTTCGGCATCGCCAACTTCTGCTTCTCGCTGTGCCAGGTGGCCGTCGGCCACATCGACCGGCTGACCGCCTACGTCGTCGAGGGCAAGGTCGACGCCTTCTATCTCCGCCCGCTGCCGCTGCTCGCCCAGTTCGTGGTCGACGACCTCCAGCTGCGCCGGCTGGCCCGCGTCGCCGTCGCCGTCGTCGCCATCGTCGCCGCGCTGGTCGTCAACGACATCGCCTGGTCGGCCGCCGGCGTGGCGATGCTGGCGATCGCCCTGGTGTTCGGCACGGTGTTGTGCGGGGCGTTGTTCGTGATCGCCGGCGGGTTGCAGTTCTTCCTGCTCAACGGGGCCGAGCTGACCAACGCCTTCACCTACGGCGGCGGGTACGCCGCCACGCTGCCGGCCGCCGCGTTCCCCAACCCGCTGCGGGTGGCGTTCGGCTGGATCCTGCCGGTGGCCTTCGTCGGCTATCTGCCGACGCTGGTGATCCTCGATCTTGCCGGGCCGCCCCTGTTGCCGCGTTGGCTGGCCTGGCTGCTCCCGGTGGCCGCGGCGTGGACGTGTGCGTTGGCCGGATGGGCGTGGCGCACCGGCACCCGCCACTACCAGGGAGGCGGCGGGTGAGCGTGCCGATCGTCGAGCTGCGCGGCGTCACCCGGGCGTTCACGCTCAAGCGTCGACGATCGGACCGGTTCCGGCGCCGCACCGTCACGGCCGTCGACGACATGACCTGGTCGGTCACCGCCGGGGAGGCGGTGGGCTACATCGGGGCCAACGGAGCGGGCAAGTCGACCACGATCAAGATGCTGGTCGGCATCCTCGTGCCCACCGCCGGAACGGTGCGCACCTGCGGGCTGGATCCGCTGCGCCAGCGGGGGCAGCTGGCCCGCCACGTCGGGGTGGTGTTCGGGCAGCGCTCGCAGCTGTGGTGGGACCTGCCGACCGCAGACTCCTTCGAGCTGCTCGCCGCCATCCACCGCCTCGCGCCCGAGCGGGCGAAGGCCCGTACCGACGAGCTGGTCGAGCGGCTCGAGATGGGACCGTTCCTGGCCACGCCGGTGCGTCAGCTGTCGCTGGGGCAGCGGATGCGGGCCGAGATCGCCGCCGCGCTGGTGCACTCACCCGAGCTGTTGATCCTCGACGAGCCGACGATCGGCCTCGACGTGGTGGTCAAGGCCCGGCTGCGCGAGTTCCTCATCCAAGAGCGTCACGCCCACGGCACCACCATGCTGTTGACCACCCACGACATGGGCGACATCGAGCGGCTGTGCGAACGGGTGCTGGTGGTCGACCACGGCCGGGTGGCCTACGACGGCACCCTCGGTGGCCTCGCGGCCACGGTCGACGCCGAACGGCTGCTGGTGGTCGATCTCGCCGCTCCGACCGCCGATCTCGACGGGCTCCACGCGGCGCGCTTCGTGGCCAGCGAGGCCGACGGGCTGCGCCAGTCGTTGGCCTTCGACCCAGGCGCCACGTCGGCCGCCGCGGTGCTGGCCGAGGTGGCGGCCCACGCCGAGGTTCGTGACCTGTCGATCGCCGAGCCCGACATCGAAGACGTGGTCCGGCGCATCTATCGGCGGTCGTAACCTCGTCGGCCGCTGGCCCATCCAACACCCCGGCGGCACCGAGCTCGGCAGTCGACGAGGGCCGCCGACGCGGATCGATCTACGGTGCTGCGCCGATGAGCGACACGGCATCCGACACGACGTCCAACACCGGCTTTCCGTTGCAAGGCTGGTTGGGGTTCGAGATCGACTCGGGCGAGGGCGCCGCCATCGCCCGGCTGACCGTCGGCGAGCACCACATGAACCCGCACGGCGTCGTCCACGGCGCGGTGATGTTCGCCCTGCTGGACACCGCCATGGGCGGCGCCACGATGAGCGTGCTCGACGAGGGCAGCTGGTGCGCCACCGTCGACATCACCACCCGGTTCCTGGCGCCGTGCTTCGCGGGCGACCTGGTGGCCACCGCCACGGTCCGCAAGCGAGGCCGGCGGGTGGTCCACCTCGACGCCGTCGTCGCCGACGGCCAGGGCACCGAGTACGTCGCCGCCACCGGCGTGTTCGCCGTCCTCCCCGCCGCCCGCTGACACGTTCGGGTTCGCTACCCGCTCGCCACCCCTTCGGCGCCGGGCCCCGCCGCGCCTACCCTCAAGCGGACCATGAAGTCGCTCGGGCTCTTCTTCAGCTTCGTGTCGTCGTCGTTGCAACGGCGGAACCTGAAGGTCGTCGGGGTGCTGCTGGCGGTGTTCGTGGTGCTGGTGACCCTGTTCAGCGTGATGTTCCACTGGCTGATGGCCCGCGAGGGCCAGAGTCACAGCTGGGCGACATCGGTGTACTGGACGCTCGTCACGATGACCACGCTCGGGTTCGGCGACATCACCTTCCAGTCCGACGCCGGGCGCATCTTCTCGGTCATCGTGTTGATGTCGGGCACGTTGTTCTTGCTCATCCTCTTGCCGTTCACCTTCATCCAGTTCGTCGTCGCCCCGTGGATCGCGGCACGCGAGGCCGCCCGCGCCCCCCGCCAACTTCCACCCGACACCAGCGGGCACCTGTTGCTCACCAAGTACGGGCCGGTCGAGGAAGCACTGATCCGGCGGGCCAGCCACAGCGGCGTCGGCTACGCGGTCATCGTCCCCGAGGCCGACGACGCGCTCGCTCTCCACGATCGCGGCGTCGACGTGATGGTCGGCGACCTCGACGACCCCGACACCTACCGCGCGGCGCGGGTCGGGCAGGCCGCCGTCGTCGCCGCCACCGCCTCCGACGTCGTCAACACCAACACCACCTTCACCGTGCGAGAAGTGTCGGCGACGGTGCCGATCATGGCGACGGTGTCCTCCCCCGCGTCGATCGACATCTTGCAGCTCGCCGGCGCCGACGTCGTCTTGCAGCTCGGCGAGATGCTCGGACAGGCGATGGCCGAACGGGCCCTCGCCCCGATCGGCCGCAGCCACCAGGTCGGCCAGTACGCCGGGCTGCTGATCGCTGAGGTCGCCGCGGCGGGAACCCCGCTGGCGGGACGCACCCTCGCCGACCTCGGTCTGCGGGCTCGACTCGGCCTCGGCATCATCGGCATCTGGGAACGTGGCAACTTCGAGGTCGCCACCGCCGACCTGACCGTCTCCCCCACCGGCATCGTGCTGCTGGCCGGTACGGCCGAACAGCTCGCCGCCTTCGACGCCGAGATCGCCGTCGCCGGGCCCGACGACGGGGGCTTCGTGATCATCGGGGGCGGCCGGGTGGGGCGCGCCGCCGGTCACGCCTTCGACGCCGCCGGCAGCGAGTTCCGCATCGTCGAGCAGCAGGCCGGGCGCATCCGTGATCCCGCCGTCTACGTCCAGGGCGACGCCGCCGAGCTCGCGGTGCTCGAGGCGGCCGGCATCCGCGACGCCTCCGCCGTGGTCATCACCACCCACGACGACGACGTCAACATCTACCTGGCCATGTACTGCCGGCGCCTGCGACCCGAGTTGCGAGTGATCGCCCGGGCCAACGTCGACCGCAACGTTTCGACGCTGTACCGCGCCGGCGCCGATGCCGTGCTCTCCTATGCCTCGATGGGTGCCGGCGCCATCTGGAACCGGGTGTCCGACGACGACGCCTACGTCATCGCCGAGGGTCTCCACGTCTTCCGCCGACCGGTCCCACCCGGCCTCGTCGGCCAGACGCTGGCGTCATCACACCTCCACCGCCGCACCGGCTGCAACGTCGTCGCCATCAGCCACGGCGACCGGATGCAGGCGAACCCGCCGGCCGACCTGTCGATGACCGCCGCCGACTCGCTGATCATGATCGGCGACGTCGACGCCGAGAACCGCTTCACCGCCGAGTTCCCCCCGGAGCATCGCTGACGCCGCGGCCGCGCTCGCTTGTGTCGCGTCCACGTGCGGAAATCAACCCGCTCACGCGACACGAGCAGGTTGATCAGTGCCCATGGCGGCCTAGCCGGTCGAGACCCGCAGCCACAGCTGGACGACGGCGCCGCCCCCGTCGCGGTTGGCGGCGGTGGCGCCGCCACGATGCGCATCGAGGATCGAGCGGGCGATGGCCAGGCCGAGACCCGACGAGCCGCGACCATCGCCGCGCCGGAACCGCTCGAACACCTCCGGCAACAGCTCGGGCGGGAAACCGGGGCCATCGTCGGACACCTCGACCAGGGCGCGGTCGCCGTCGGCACGCACCGTCACCTCGACATGAGCGGCGCGCGCCGCGGCGTTGCGCACCACGTTCTCGATGGCGTGATGCAACAGTGCGTAGTCGGCATCGACGGTCACCGCCCGGTCCCCGCCGGTGGTGATCGTGCACCCCTCCACCCGAACCCCGGCCACCACCTCCTCGGCCAGCAGGTCGAGCCGCACCGGCGCCAGGCGCGGGCTGAACTGCCCCGAATCGATCCGGGCCAACTCGAGCAGCTCGCTGACCGCCGCGCTCGCGGAGGCCGCCGCGCTGTCGATCTCCGACAGCGACGCCACGTAGGTCTCCGAGTCGCGTGGCCGCGACAGCGTCTGGGATGCCGACGCCCGGATCACCGCCAACGGTGTCCGCAGCTGGTGGGCGGCATCGGCGATGAAGTCACGCTGGCGGGTGTTGGCGGCGCGGATCGGCCGCAACGCCCGCCCGGCGACGACCCAGCCGACCACGCCGATCACCACGATCGCGCCGAGTGCGGCCATCGCCATGCGGGCCCGCAGCCACGACGCACGATCCTCGTAGCCCGACAGGTCGACGACCGTGACGATGGCCTCGGCGTCGTTGATCCGCTGGCCGTAGGCGAGGTACTGCACACCATCCTGGGCGAAGCGGCGCGAGCTGGTGTCCCAGCCGATCGCATCGACCGCGGTCGCCGCCAGCGGCGGCTCGACCCACGTGTCGGCGTAGGGGACGCTCCACTCGAGGATCTCTCCCTCGCCGATACGCACCAGCCACGTGTTGTCCTCGACCGCCTCATCGCCCTGCGCCGAGCGCATCAACACCTCACCGATGACCTGCTCGGCCTCCCGTTGCGCGCCGACGTCGATGCGTTCGGCGCCGACCCGCACCCCCACCACGGCCAGCACGATCACCGCGATCGCCGACAGCACGGTGTACAGCGCCGTCAGCCGCAGCCGGATGACACGCAGGTTCACGTCACCGACAACCGGTAGCCGGCACCGCGAACGGTCTCGATCGGATCGGGCGAACCTGCTCGGGCGAGCTTGCGACGCAGGTTGGCGACGTGGACATCGATCACGTTCGAGAGCCCGTCGTAGTCGCCATCCCAGACGTGCTCCAGCAGATCCCGACGGGCGACCACCTCACCGGCGCGACGCGCCAGGTAGTCCAGCATGGCGAGCTCGCGCACCGTCAGGCTCAACGCCTCACCCCCTCGCCAGGCCTGATGCGTGACCATGTCGACGACCAGGTCACCGACCTCCAACGCCACGTCATGGCCGTTCGGTGGCCGACGCAACAGTGCCCGCACCCGTGCGGCCAGCTCGGGGAAGTGGAACGGTTTGGTGAGGTAGTCGTCGGCTCCGGCGTCGAGACCGGCGACCTTGTCGGTGACCTCGTCGCGGGCGGTCAACATCAGCACCGGCACCATCGTGCCGCCGGCACGCATCGCCCGACACACCTCCACCCCGTCGCCGTCGGGAAGACCCAGGTCGAGCACCACGAGGTCGTAGTCGTTGGACTCGACGGCGTGGGTGGCGTCGAGCGCCGTCGCGACGAGGTCGACGGCATGCCCCTCCTCACCGAGCCCGCGAGCGACCACCGCACCGAGCGCACGATCGTCTTCGACCACCAGCAGCCGCACGGGCGCCATCCTGCCAGCGACTTCATGAAGTGACGATGAAGGGCCCGTCCGGAACTTCACCGTCACTTCATCGGCCGATCGGTAGGACCGGGAGCGTGCCCCCCGACACCGCCACCGTCGCCCGCCTGCTGCGCCGAACCGGGTTCGGTCCGGCGCCGGGCGAGGTCGAGTCCCACGCCAGCCTCGCCGATGCCCGCGCCACCGTGCTGGCCGGCGCCGTCGATGACGGCGCCGAGATGCCCGACCCCCGCGACGAGGACCTCGACCCGGCGATCACCTGGTGGCTGCGGCGCATGCGTCGGACGACGGCACCGCTCCACGACAAGTTGGTGTTGTTCTGGCACTCCAACCTGACGTCGTCGGGCGACAAGGCATCGGCCGACATGATGGTGCGCCAGCACAACCTGATCCGCCGTCACGCGCTCGGGAGCTTCCGTGATCTGCTCGGCGCCGTGGTGACCGACGCCGCCATGTTGGTGTTCCTCGACGCCGACGGCTCGAGCGCCGAAGCGCCCAACGAGAACCTGGCCCGCGAGCTGATGGAGCTCTTCGCGCTCGGTCGCGGCGCCTACACCGAGGCCGATGTGCGCGCCGGCGCCGTCGCCCTTGCCGGGTTCCGGGTGGACTGGGACTCCGAAGCGGTCGGCTTCGACGAGGACGTCGCCGCGACCGGGCCGGTCACCGTGCTCGGGCACACCGAGCCGATGGGCGCGGCGCGGTTGCTCGACATCGTCTGCGAACAGCCGACCTGCGCCGAGTTCGTGACGGCCAAACTGTTCCGGTACCTGGTTGGCAGCGACCCGAGCGCGGCGCGGCTCGACGCGCTGGCGACGACGTTCCGCGACAGCGGGCTGGACATCGCCGCGCTGGTCGAGGCGATCGTCGGCGGCGACGAGATCACCGAGGGCGACGGTCGGGTCCGTTGGCCGATCGAGTGGTACATCGCCGCCCATCAGGCGCTCGGGCTGGACGTCGACCCCGAGGGCATCTGGCTGTTGTACGACCTCGGCCAGATGCCGCTGTATCCGCCCAACGTCGCCGGGTGGCCCCTGGGCACGCAGTGGGCCAACGCCGGCCGCCAGGTGTTGAAGGCGTCGTCGATGCTCGACGCGTTCGGCAAGGCCGCCTTCGTCGATTTCGGAGGCGGCTCGGCGACCGAGCGAGCGACGGCCGCGCTCGCCCGATGCGGGGTCTATGACCCCTCCGCCACCACCGTCGCGGCGCTGGCCGCCGCCGTGGGGACCTTCGATGCCGGCGGCATCGGCGACGGCGACCGGATGCTGCTGGCCCTCGCTCTCACCAGCCCCGAAGCCTCGTGCGCCTGAACGGAGAACCCCGATGCCCCAACACGTGACCCGACGCGACTTCCTGACCCTGATCGGCATCGGCGGCGGCGCCACCGCGTTGGGGTTCCCGGGCGGAATCGACCCACGGGCCGCCGCCAGCGCACCGGCCCACCAGCGCGCCGTGCGCCCCCGCAGCGGTGCGGCCGGACGACCCTCGGCGGCGAGCGACCCGGCGACCCGGGTGCTCGTGGTGATCGAGATGGGCGGCGGCAACGACGGGTTGTCGATGGCGCCGCCCACCGACGACGCGGCGCTGCGGGCCCGCCGACCGGGCATGCCCGATGCCGGCGGCTACCTCCGTCCCGGCAACGACGTGGTCCTGCACCCGGCCCTCACGCGACTGGCCGAACGATCGCTGACGATCGTCGACGGGGTCGGTACCGCCAGCCCCGATGGCTCCCACTTCGAGATGATGCGACGGTGGTGGGCCGGCGACCCCGATGGCACCCTCGCCCCCGAGACCGGCTTCCTCGGCCGCTTGTGCGACGCACTCGACGCCGGGGCACCGGCGACCGGTGTGTCGATCGGATCGGCCTCGTCCCCGGCGCTGATCGCCGCCTCGGCGGGCACCCTCGGGCTGCCCTCCCCGGGTTGGTTGTGGTGGCTCGGCGCACCGGCCGACGAGGTCGGGGATGGGGTCGTCGCGTACCGCGACGCCCTCGCCGCCATGGCGCGCCCCGACCGCAGCGACGGGTCGGCGCGGGCCGCGGCGCGCGCCGGTCTGGGCGGCGGGCTGAGTCTCGGTGATCTCGTCACCGGTGTCGGCGAGCTCGACGAGGCTCCGGGGGGCGAGCTCGGCCGACGGTTGGCGCTGGCGGCGGCCGTGATCGGCGCCGACGTCGGCGCCCGGGTCGTTCACGTCCCCTTCGACGGCGGCTTCGACACCCACGACGACCACTGGAGCCAGCACGAGGCCCTGATGACCGAGCTCGACGAGGCGGTCGGCGGGTTCCTCGCCACCCTCGACGATCTCGACCGCAGCGATCAGGTGGTGGTCGCGACGACCAGCGAATTCGGTCGCCGCCCGGAGGAGAACGCCAGCGGCGGCCTCGACCACGGCACGGCGTCGGCGGCGCTGCTGCTCGGCCCGGTGACGCGGGGTCGCGCCGGCGAGCCCGTCGACCTCGGTCGTCTCGACGACGACGACAACTTCGTCGCCACCGTGTCGATGAACGACTACTACGCCACGCTGGCGGCCTGGCTCGACGTCGACCCGGCCGCCGTGCTCGAAGGTCCGACGAACCCGCTGAGCGGAATCTGGTAGCCGTCCCGACCGCCTGTGTCGCGTCAGCGGTCGGGATTCGGCCCGTTGGCGCGACACAGGCGCAGGGCCCTCCGGCGACTCAGACCGCGGTGATGTCGGGGGCGATGACGACCTTCATCGCGGTGTCGGCGGCGAGGGCGGTCTGCACCGCCGCCGCGGCCTCGGTGAGCGGGAACACGTCGGTGACCAGACGGTGGAACGGCACCGCGGCGTGGTGTTCGGCCAACATCGCCAGCGTGCGGTCGTAGATGCGGGCATCCTCGCCGGCGACACCGATGATCGACAGGTTGCGCCCGAGGATCGACGCCGGATTCACCGGCACCGGGCCGAGATCGACGAAGGCCCCCACCTCGATCAGGGTGCCGCCGTCGCGCACCAGGTCGAGCGATGGCACGAAGCTCGACGGGTGCCCGGTGGCGTCGACCACGACGTCGACCCCACGACCCTCGGTCAGCTCCCGGACCACCGCGACCACCGCCGGGTCGTCGGCCCGGGCAGCGACGGTGTGGGTGGCACCGACATCACGGTTGAGTGCCAACCGCGGCTCGAACGGATCGATGACGAGCACCGAAGAGGCCCCCATCAATCGGGCCTTGGCGGCGTGCACGATGCCGACGGGTCCTCCGCCGACCACGGCCACCTGGTCGCCGAGACCGAACCCGCCCGGACGGGGCATGTTCCGCACCAGTTCGAGGCTGTGGGTGACCCCGAACAGCTCGGTCAGCACCGCCACACGGGTCGGCAGACCGTCGGGCACCTTGAACACCGGCGTCCCGGCATGGAGGTAGAGGTACTCGGACCAGCCACCGAAGAGATGCGGCGCCGCCGCCGCCGTCAGCGAGTTGCCGTAGTTCTGGAGCCGTCGGCAGAAGTAGTACGGAACGTCCTCCCGACAGTACCTGCAGTCGCCGCACGCCCAGTTCGGCGCCGGCACCACCCGATCACCAACCGCCAACGGCGACCCGTCGAAGGCCCGGGCCCCGCCGTCGCCGATCGCCTCGACGATGCCCACGTTCTCGTGGCCCTGAATGATCGGGAACGGTGTCGACGAGGCGTGATCGGTCCCGGCATACTGCTCGGTCTCGCCGCGGAACGTGTGCTTGTCGGTTCCACAGATCCCCGATGCGATCATCCGCACCAGGACCGCTCCCGGCGCCAGCCGGTCGGGGTACGGGTACTCCCGGAGCTCCAGCCGCTCCGGAGCCACCAGCGTCGCCGCCCGTACCGTTCGAACCCCCGTCGTCATCGCGACGAGTTTGGCCGACATCGACCCCCCGCCGCGTACGCCCGGCCGCGACACCGAGGCGGCGCACATCCGTCCTACCCTGACGTCGGTGCTGCTGACCACGATCGTGCTCGCGTCGCTGCTGGGCGCCGCGCCGCCGACGGACACGTCCGAGGCCGTCCCCGCGGGTGAGACCACACACGCCACCGAGACCGTCGCGGCCACCGCCGTGGGGGCCGGCCCGCTGGCCGTGCTCAACGCGCTCCTGACGACGCCGTTCCCGACCGACGAGCTCCCGGTGTCGTTCGCCGACGCCCAGCTCGAGGCGTGGCTCGACTACGACGACGACGACCTCGCCACCGCCATCGGTGGCACCGCCCTCGAAGCCGTCGGGGCCGACCCCGACGGGCAGGGCAGCGGGCTGTTCTACGTGGTGTACGGCACCGCCGAGGCCGCCCAGGCCTACGTCGATGCCACCCTCGACATCGACGACACCGACGACACCGACACCGACACAGACACCGACACAGAGGGGTTCTGCGTCGAGATCGTTGCCACCGTGCTCGTCGCCGTGAGCACGACCGCCGACGACGGCCGGGCCTGTGACGTCGCTCAGGTGGCGATCGGCCACCTCGAATCGCTCACCGCGGTGGCGGCCACCGCGACCGACCGGCCCGAGTCCGGCGCCGGCGAGGTCGGGCCGCTGCAACGGCTCAACGCCCTGGTCGACGACACCGATGACACCGAGCTGATCGCCTACGACGACAGCCGCGTCGTCGACGCCATCGGCGGTGTCGAGCTCACCGCGATCGACGGGCCCGCGACCACGTCCGTGCTCGTGTTCCGTAGCGACACCCAGGCCGATGCATGGTTGCTCGACGGGCCGCTCGGCGCCGAGGTCGTCGATCGCCAGGAGTCCGGCAATGGCGACCGCCAGGTCAGCTTCGAACTCGAGGATGGGGTTGGCTGTGCGGCCAGCCGTGGGCTGATCGTGATCCTGGCGACGGCAGCCGATGACGCGACGCACGACCCCTGCGACGCGGTCGCCGACGGTGCATCCGTCGTCGAGGCGCTCGCTCCGGGCTGAGCGAGCAGCACCAGCACCGGCGGCGTCGGTATCGGCGTCGGCGTCAGAACAGCGACGCCTGCCCGATGATCTCGCTCGCCGGGGCCACCGGATGGGGCTCGGGAAGCGGCGCCAGATCGTCGACCTCCGACGCCAGCATCGCGTGGAACGAGCGGGCCAGCGCGGGTGAGCGGCGGTTGTCGGGCTGGTGGGCGAACACGTAGGGCTGACGACCCTCGGCCAACCACCCGGCGGCGACGGGCACCCATGACCGCAGGCCGGCCACGACGCCCGCCTCGTCGTCACCGCCGATCACCCGCACGATCGGCGTCGCCCCGACGAGGTCGGTGAGCACCGGGAGGCGCGGCTTCTGGGCACGCTCGGCCACCGCCGCCTCCGACATCGCCGGCGTGGCGTAGAGCGGCCTGGTGTCGAGTACGACCCGGCCGACCCCGGCGGACCCGAGCACCTCGTCGACGGCACGATGGGCCGTCCCGCCGTCGAAGAACGCCCGATGACGGAGCTCGACGGTCCAGCTGAACTCGTCCGGCAATCCGCCGACGAAGCGCGTCAGCGCACCGATCGAGTCGGGGCCGAAGGACGGCGGGAGTTGCAGCTGGATCGGTCCGCACCGGTCGTGGAGGGGAGCGATCGCCCGCAGGTACTCAGCGAGGAGGGCCGAGGAACCGGCCGCCAGCCGTCGTTCATGGGTGATGGTCCGGGGCGCCTTGAAGGCGAAGCGGAACGACGCCGGCGCCAACTCCGACCACCGCTTGATCGTCGCCGGAGCCGGGGTCGCGTAGAAGGTCGTGTTGCCCTCCACGGCGTTGCACCAGTGGGCGTACTCGCGCAGTTCGTTGCCCTTGTTCCCCGGCGACAGGAACGTTCCCACCCATGGTGGGTGCGCCCACATCGCACACCCGACGCGCACGATCGGCGGTGACGGGGGCATCGCAGAAGTCTGCCGGCCGACATCCCCATCAGACGCAGGAGGTTGCGCCGAGGGCGGCGACCTACGGTGATCGCGTGCTCTCCCCGACCGCCGCCACCTGGCGGCTGACGCTCCATGTCCTCGCCGCCGCCATCTGGGTCGGCGGACAGTTCGTGCTCGGCGCACTGGTACCGACGCTGCGGCGCGTGGCGCCGGAGGCCACCAAGGTCGCGGCGCGGACCTTCGGACGGCTCGCCTGGCCGGCGTTTGCGGTGCTCGTCATCACCGGCATCTGGAACCTCACCGAGGTCAACTTCGCCGACCGCTCGACGGCGTATCAGGTGACGCTGTTCGTCAAGCTGGTGCTGGTCGCCCTCAGCGGCGTGGCCGCCGCGATCCACCAGCTCGGCACCAGCCGCGCCGCCCTCGCCATCGGCGGAGCCTTCGCCGCCATCGGGTCGCTCAGCGCGATGTTCTTCGGCATCCTCTTGCTCACCGGTGCCAGCTGACACCGGGCCCGGGTGACGGCTTCGGTGGCGCGATTCGTCGCCGGCGTCCTGAACAGTGTTCACTGAACACCGTTCAGTTCCTCGACTTCGGAGACCACCGTGACCGATCTCGCCACCGCCGCCACCCACGACCACGACCACGACCACCACGACGACGCCGATCGGCGGCTCCACCGCCACGCCCACGACCTCGCGCTCATCGCCGTGTTCGCGGCGCTGATCGCGGTCACCGGGCTGCTCCCCGACATCTCCACCGGCGTCGGGGTCCCCTACTCGGCCCAAACCCTCGCCGTGCTGCTCGCCGGTGCGGCCCTCGGTGCCCGACGCGGGTTCCTGGCCGTGCTCCTCTATCTCGCCGGCGGCGCCATCGGTCTGCCGATCTTCGCCGGCGGCTCGTCGGGCTTCGGGCACTTCAGCGGGGTGACCGGCGGCTACCTGGTCGCCTTCCCGCTCGCCGCCGCCCTGTGCGGCTACATCGTCCAGCGCAACGCCGCTCGCTCCACCGACTTCACGCTCGTGTTCAGCGCCGGGCTGCTCAGCAGCTTCGCGCTCATCCACACCCTCGGGCCGCTCGGCATCGCCTGGCGCGCCGACCTGCCGATCAAGGAGGCGTTCATCGCCGACGCCGCCTACTTCCCCGGCGACATCATCAAGAACGTCGTCATGGCGCTGATCGCCACCCAGCTCCACCGGGCCTTCCCCGATCTGCTGGCCCGCCCGGCTCCCGCCCGGTGAGCTCCATCGAGCTGCGCGACGTCACCGTCGACGCCGCCGTGCCCGGTGGCACCGTGCGGCTGCTCGAACCCACGTCCCTCGTCCTCGCCGAGCACCGGGTGGCGCTGATCGGCGCCAACGGCTCGGGCAAGTCCACCCTGGCCCGGCTGATCAACGGGCTGGTCAGCCCGAGCGCCGGCACCGTGACCGTCGACGGCCTCGACGTCGCTCGCCACGGCCGCCGCGTCCGCCAACGGGTCGGCTTCTGCTTCACCGACCCCGCTGCCCAGCTGGTGATGCCGACGGTGATCGAGGACGTCGCCGTCTCGCTGCGCCACACGCAGCGTCGACGCGACGAACGCCAGACCGCGGCGCTCGCCGTGCTCGCCGAGTTCGGTCTCAAAGAGCTCGCCCACCGCAGCGTCCACACCCTGTCGGGCGGCCAACGGCAGCTCCTGGCGCTGGCCGGCGTGCTCGCCACCGGTCCGACCATCCTGGTCGCCGACGAGCCGACCACGCTGCTCGATCTGCGCAACGCCACCGTGATCGGAGACCGTCTGCTCGAGCTCGGCCAGCAGCTGGTGCTGGTCACCCACGACCTCGAACTGGCCGCCCGGTGCGACCGGGTGGTGTGTCTGGAGGGTGGTCGGGTCGTCGACGACGGCGACCCGACCACGGTGATCGAGCGCTACCGAGCGGCGGCCCGGGCGTGAACCTGCTCGGCGCCTACCGGCCCGGCGACTCGTGGCTCCACCGGCTCCGACCCGGCACCAAGCTGATCGGGCTGGCGGTGCTCAGCATCGGCGCCGTCGTCTGGCGCACCCCGACCTCGACCGCCGTGCTGCTGGCGGCCACCGCCGTCGGCTACGTGACCAGCGGGGTCGGCCTCCGCTCCCTGGCCCGGGCGCTGCGCCGAGTGCTCGTGGTGGTCGCCGTGGTCGGCGCCTACCAGGTGTGGCGGCACGACCCGGCGCAGGCCTTCACCATCACCGGCAATATCGCCGGGTTGATCCTGGCCGCCGCGCTGGTGAGCGCGGTCACCCCCGTCGACGCCACCATCGACACCATCACCACCGCGCTCGGCCCGCTGCGACGGTTCGGGGTGCGTCCCGAACGGGTGGCGCTGGCGTTCTCGCTGCTGATGCGGGCGATCCCCGACACGCTGGCGACCGCCGGCGAGACCCGCCAGGCGGCGATCGCCCGCGGCCTCGACCGCAGCCCGCGGGCCCACCTCGGTCCGTTGGTGATCCGGCTGGTGGCCCGCGCTCGACTCACCGGCGACGCCCTCCACGCCCGCAACCTGCTCGACGACCCGGTCGCCGCCGGCCGGGGTGAGCAGGTCGCGGCGGCACCCACACCGGAACCGGGTCAGCCGAGCACGCCGGCGACCAGGTAGTCGATGAACCGTTCGTCGTCATAGCCGAGCAGGTCCTTGAGCACCCGCTCGGTGTGTTGACCGAGGGTGGGCCCCGGCATCGTGGTCGATGCCGCCGTCCGCGAGAACCCGACCCGCGGCCCTTCGATCACGACCTCGTCGAGCATCGGATGGGCGAGGGTCAGAAAGTGGCCCGACGCCACCAGCTGGGGATCGACCACCATGTCGGCGCTGCGCTGCACGGGGTGAGCCGGCACGCCGGCCGCCTGGAGCTCGGTGGCTGCGTCATCCCCCGACCGGCTGGCCGTCCAGGCGCCGATCGTCTCGTCGTCGAGCCCGCCGATCACCCCGACCAACGCCTCGCGCTGAGCGGCGCTCCGACAGGCGACCGCTATCCACCGGTCGTCGCCGGCGCTGGGGAACACTCCGCTCGGATGGTCGTGGCCGTGACGGTTGCCCCGCCGTTGGGGCACCCGGCCGTTGACCGTGTACTCCAGCACGGCCGGCCCGAGGGCGTGCAGCGCCGCCTCGGCCTGCGAGAAGTCGATGTACTGGCCCTCGCCGGTTCGGCGTCGGTGATCGACCGCGGCCAGCAAGGTGGCGAGGAAGAAGCGCGGCGAGATGTAGTCGGTGTAGGCGCCGTAGGGCCCGCACGGCGGACGGTCCTCCCACCCGGTGAGGCCGAAGAACCCCGAGATGGCGGCGGCCATCGTGCCGAACCCGGCGAAGTCGGCGAGCGGGCCGTCCTGGCCGAACAGACAGCTCGACGCCATCACCAGGTCGGGGCGGACCACCCGCAGCGCCTCGTAGTCCAGCCCGAACCCGCGCATCGCGCGCGGCGAGAAGCTCTCGGTCACCACATCGGCCCAACGGACCAGGTCGTGCACCACCTCGTGGGCGCGCCCGTGGGTGAGGTCGAGGCTGAGGTCGAGCTTGCCGGCGTTGAGGTTGCTGAAGGCCACCGAGGTCTCCAGGTCGGGGGTGCCGTTCTTGAACGGGGCGATCGTACGCATCGTCTCCACCCGCGACGCCGACTCGATGCGCACCACGGTGGCGCCCAGATCGGCCAGCACCCGGCTGGCAGCCGGGCCGGCCATCACCCACATGAAGTCGAGCACCTTGAGCCCGGCCAATGGCCCGGCCTCGTCGCCGGATTCCGCCGACGGCTTGGGTGGCGGGGCCGACGGCGAGCGGGGAGGCTCGGCCCGCACCGCGACGGTGTGCTCGCCAAGACGAGGCGGGGACCCCGGTGGGCGCAGCGGGCTCGCCGAACACCGGGCGAAGCGACCCGGGAACCGGTGACCATCGACGTCGGCCCAGTAGCCGCGGGCGGCAAGCTGCGGGGACGCCACGACATCGTCGATCATCGCCACCGGTGCGATCAGCAGCCGCCGCTCGAGCGCCCCGGCGAGCAACTCGTCCATGGTCTTGGACGCACAGAACGCCGTAACCACGTCCTTCACCCGTTCGAACTCGGCGATCGGCTCGTCACCGTTGACGAGCAGTTCGGTGTAGGCCAGCCAGTCCTTGTCGCGCGTCGCCTCGTCGCAGAAGCCATCCTCCCACGCCCAGCTCATCAGCCGACCGGTCGCGGGACCGATCGCGGTGCCGAACAGGAAGGTGATCGACACGAAGCCGTCGCGGCACGGCCACATCAGCCGGATGTTGAGCTCGCCGAACCTGACGCTGCCCGCCGATCGTTCCAGCGGCGAGTCGTTGTTCGGGCTGGCCAGCACCGCCGACTGGGTGGCCTGCATCGACGCCAGCTGGGCCGACACGTCGAGGTGCTGGCCCCGACCGGACTCGGCCCGCTCCAGGAGCGCCGCGGTGATCGCGGCGGCCGCCTCGGCCCCGGCGTGGTGGAACGCCTGCGGGACCCCGATCTCCACGGGCGCCCGATCGTCGTCGCCGGTGAGCATCAACGGGCCGGCGGCGGCCCACACCGTGAGGTCGGTCGCCGCCCACCCGGCCTTGGGGCCGCGCTGGCCGAACGGGCTGATCGAGGTGTAGATCAGCGCCGGGTTGACCGCCGCCAGGTCGTCGGGGCCGAGCCCCCGGCGGGCCAGGTGGCCCGGCGTCTCGCTCTCGATCAGGACGTCGGCGCCGGCGGCGAGCCTGACGAGCTCGTCGCGATCGCCGTCGGAACCCTCGTAGTCGAGCACCACCGACCGCTTGCCGCAGTTGTAGGCCCAATGATGCAGGCTGGCGTCGACGTCGGCGGCGTCACCGGCGAAGGGCCCGACGTGGCGCGTGGCGACCCCTCCCGGTGGTTCGATGGCGATGACCTCGGCGCCCAGCCAGGCGAGCATCTGGCCCGCCAGTTGACCATCGGTGCCGGTCAGGTCGAGAACCCGGTACGGAGCAAGCATGATCGTCCCCCCAGACGTCAGACGTCCTCACCGTAGTGAGAGGGGACGGCGCCGATATCAGCTGCGGGGCACCTGGCTCCACGGAACGTTCTTGTCGACCCGGACGTCGCCCGGCAGACCGAGCACCTGCTCGCCGAGGATGTTGCGCATGATCTCGGAGGTGCCGCCTTCGATCGAGTTGGCCCGCACCCGCAGGAACGCGTACCGCAACCCGTGCTCCGTGCCGGTCACGTCGAGGTCGCCGGGACGCCGGAACGTGTAGTCGTAGTCGATCATGCCCTGGGCGCCGAGCAGGTCGACGCAGAAGTCGTAGAGCGCCTTGTTGAGCTCCGAGTAGGCCAGCTTGGCGATCGACATCTCGGGCCCGGGGTTGCCGGCCTTGGCGTTCTGGGCGGCACGCATGTTGGTCAGCCGGCCGACCTCGGCCTGCACCCACAACTGCATCAGACGGTCCTGACGGGCCGGATCGCGGTCGGAGGCGGGCAGCTCCTGCCACACCTCGACGGCGTCGTTGGCCGCCCCACCACGCTTGGGTGACCCGCCGCTGCCGGTGCCGATCGCGTTGCGCTCGTTCATCAACGTCGTCAGGCTCGCCCGCCAGCCCTCGCCGACGTCGCCGATGCGATACGCATCGGGCACCCGGGCGTCGGTCATGTAGACCTCGTTGAACTCGGCCTCGCCGGTGATCTGACGCAGCGGCCGCACCTCGACACCGGGCGCGTGCATGTCGAGCGCGAAGTAGGTCATGCCCTTGTGCTTGGGCGCCTCGGGATCGGTGCGGGTGACCAGCATGCCGAAGTCGGCGAGATGGGCCAGGGTGTTCCACACCTTCTGACCGTTGACGATCCACTCGTCGCCGTCACGCACCGCCCGGGTGCCGAGCCCGGCAAAGTCCGAACCCGCACCGGGCTCGGAGAACAGCTGGCACCACTTCTCCTCGCCGGTGAACATCGGGCGCAAGAAGCGCGCCTTGACCTCGTCGCTGCCGTGGGTGACGATCGTCGGGCCGGCGAGATGCATGAAGAACGTGCTCGGCTCGGTCGGCGCGGCGCCGGCCGCCCGCAGGCGCGACTCGACCAACTGGTTCAGCTCCGGGCGCACCCCGAGACCACCATGGCCGACCGGGAAGTGGACCCACGCCAACCCGGCATCGAACCGTGCCCCCCGGAACGCGACGTTGTCGATGCCCTGCGGGTCGTGCTCGGCCAGCAGCGCGTCGAGCGCGGCCGTGACGGCGGCCGCCTCGGCGTCGGTGGCGGCGGGGGCGGCGGCGAGATCGGTCATCGGCCCAGTTTCGCAGGCGATTCGCGCCATGCGGCAAACGAACCCCCGCGTCACCCGGTGATGCGGCCGTCCTCGATGCGCACCGTCCGGTCGGCGAAGCGGGTGATCCGCTCGTCGTGGGTGACGATCACCGCCGCGGTGTGGCGGGCCCGCATCTCGTCGCGGATCACCTCCACGACCTGCTCGCCGGTGGCCGAGTCGAGCGCCGAGGTCGGCTCGTCGAACAG
>JBKEAH010000162.1:0-3340 GCA_047972065.1 Desertimonas sp. | reverse complement strand
CGAGGCGCCCGGTACGTTCCGGCTCATCGACAACCAGGGAGTGACCGTGCCATGACCATCGACCTGACCGCGCCCGACACCGTCGGAATGAGTGCCCGCCGGCTCGATCGAATCCGCCCGGTGATGGAGTCCTACGTCAATGACCGGGGCATCGTCGGTATCACCACGGTGGTGGCCCGGCGGGGCGAGGTCGTCCACAGCGAGCAGTTCGGTCACCGCGACCGAGAGGCCGGCGCGCCGATGACCGAGGACACGATCTTCCGCGTCTACTCGATGACCAAGCCGATCGTGTCGACGGCGCTGATGCTGCTCCACGAGGAGGGGGCGTTCCAGCTCGAGCAGCCCGTGGCCCAGTACCTCCCGGCGTTCGCCGGTGTCCAGGTGCTCGGTGACGACGGGGTGCTCGCCGACCCGGTGCGGCCGATGGACATCCGCGACGTGCTCGGCCACACCAGCGGATTGACCTATGACTTCATGGCCGACAACCCCGTGGCCGAGCAGTACCGCCAGGCCCGCATCATGAACGACGCCACCCGGACGCTCGAGGGGTGCATCGACGCGCTCGCCGAGCTCCCGTTGGCGTTTCAGCCCGGTTCGCGCTGGCACTACAGCGTCGGGATCGACGTCGCCGCCCGGCTGATCGAGGTGATCAGCGGCCAGCCGCTCGGGACGTTCCTGGCCGAGCGGTTGTTCGAGCCGTTGGGTATGGTCGACACCGGCTTCGGAGTGCCCGCCGACCAGCTCGGCCGGCTGTCGGCGATGTACGGGCTCCCCGATCTGATCGGTCGGGACTACTCGGCGGTGCAGCTGGTGGAGGCCACGCTCGCCGGCTTCAACGAGCGGATCGACGTCTCGGCGACCTATCCGACCGACACCCCCGACGTGTTCCAGCGCGGCGGGCTGGGGCTGTTCTCCACCACCGGTGACTACCTGCGCTTCATCCAGATGCTCGCCGCCGGTGGCGCCGCGGGAGGTGAGCGGGTGATCGGTCGCAAGACCCTCGAGCTGATGCACGCCAACCACCTGCCGCCGGCGCTGGTCCCGATCGAGTTGCTCGGGCTCCCGGTGCCGGGAATGGGCTTCGGGTTGGGGTCGCGGGTGATGATCGACGTGGCGGCATCGGCCGGACCGGGCTCGCTCGGCGAGTACGGCTGGACCGGGGCGGCCAAGACGTATTACTGGGTCGACCCGGTCGAGGAGGTGGTCGGGTTGTTCATGTCGCAGTACATGACCGGGCCACTGCTGCCCGAGCGTGACTTCCGGAGCCTCGTCTACCAAGCCATCGACGACTGATTCGGGTTGAGGGCTCGGCGATCGTTCATGGTGGCGGTGGTGGCGTCGGCGGGCCGAGCTCGGCGGGGATGGTGGCGTTGATTCGTTGGGCGATCCGTCGTAGCTCGATCACCTGCCGGTCCGAGAGGGGCTCGAAGACGTGGTCGCGAACGGCCCGAACGTGGCCCGGTGCGGTGTGTTCCACCTTGTCGCGGCCGGCCGGGGTGAGGGCGGCCATCGTGACGCGGCCATTGGTGGGATGCTGGGAGCGGCGAACCCAGCCGGCGTCCTCGAGTCGCTTGACACAGTGCGACAGCCGCGACAGCGAGCCGTCGGCGAGTGCGGCCAGCCGGCTCATCGGTAGCTCGGCGCCGTCGGTGTCGGACAGGGTGGCCAGCACCATGTATTCGAAGTGTGAGATCGCGGCGTCTCGGCGAAGCTGAGCATCCAAGGCGGCGGGGAGTCGGATGAGCATGGTGGTGAGCGCGAGCCAGGCGTCCATCTCGGCGTCGTCGAGCCATGGCGGTTCGTTCTCGCTCGGCTCCACGTCGTCAGGCTAGCGGTGATGGCTGCCAAAGTTGAACCTTCAAGTGTCAGGCTGTAGATTGAGGGTTCAAGCGTTTGTCCCGCGTCAGGAGGGAAGCCACCGTCATGACCGCACCGATCAGCACCCGACTGCCGACCTACTTCATCTCCCACGGGGGCGGCCCATGGCCGTGGATCAAGGACCTCATGCCGTTCGACATGTCGGCGCTCGAGGAATCCCTACAGGCGATCCCCGCCGAGCTGGGCGTGACGCCTCGAGCGGTGCTCGTGGTGTCGGCGCACTGGGAGGCGCCGACGTTCACCGTGCAGACCAGCCCGCGCCCGCCGATGCTGTACGACTACGGCGGCTTCCCCGACTTCACCTACCACATCCAGTATCCGGCACCCGGTTCTCCCGAGCTGGCCCAGCGCGTCACCGAGCTGCTCGGCGGAGCCGGGATCGCCAACTCGCAGGACTCCCAGCGCGGGTTCGACCACGGCATGTTCGCTCCGATGTACGTGATGTACCCCGACGCAGAGATGCCGATGGTGCAGCTGTCGATTCTCCACGGCTACGACCCCGATGCCCACTTCGCAGCCGGCCGGGCCCTCGCCCCGCTGCGCGATGAGGGGGTGTTGATCATCGGCAGCGGGCTCAGCTCTCACAACCTGCGGTTGATGGGTCCCGGGGGAGCGGATCCGTCGCGACGATTCGATGACTGGCTGTCGGCCACGCTGCTCGACTCCGATGCCGACGAGCGCACCGAGAGGCTGCGGCGCTGGGAGCAGGCGCCCAGCGCCCGCCTGGCTCACCCGGCCGAGGACCACCTGATCCCGCTGATGGTCGCCGTCGGCGCTGCCGAGGGCGAGAAGGCGGTTCGCGCGTATCACGAGCGGGCGATGGGTGGCCACATCACCTCGTCGAGCTTCCGCTTCGGTCCCCTCGGCGCGGGCGTCGCCGCGACGCGGTAGTGCTCGATCGGCACCACGACACCGGTTTGGCAACATGTCGGGATGAACGAGGACGCCACAGCCGACCGCGGGGCCGATCCCGGCCGCCGTTCGGGAGCGCCTGACGACCCGGCCGCGTGGGCCGCGCTCGCCGAGCTGTATCACCGGTATCTCACGGGCCTGCTGCTCGGGATGGTGACCCGGCTCGGCGCCGTCCCGGCCGCCGAGGTCGTGTTCCGCGTGTTCCGCAACCAGCACCTCGAGGCCTTCCTCCCTGGACTCACCAAGCTCGGGCTCACCGACGATCCCGACGCCGTGGCGTGCGCCAAGTACCACGTGCTGTCCAACGCTCTCGGTGGGGTGCGGGTCGAGTGGATTCCCGAGTCGGACACGAAGTCGTGGGTGCGGTATCTGCCGCCCCGCTGGATCTTCGACGGCACCGCCGTCTGCGGCGTCCCGACCGAGGTGAGCCGGGCGATGCTGCGCGGCTGGCACGGCCACAACGGCGTCACGCTCGGCAACGACCGACTCGGCTTCGTCGCCACGTCGCAGACCACCGACGGCCAGCCCGGCCTGGTCGGCTACTACGTCG
>JBKEAH010000130.1:0-7603 GCA_047972065.1 Desertimonas sp. | reverse complement strand
GCGTCGAGATCGGCCCGTCTCGTCACGTCGCAGGCCACCCCGATCGCGTCGCCGCCGGCCGCGACGATCGCCGCCGCCGTCGCCTCGGCGGCGGCCGCATCGACATCGCTCGCCAGCACCTGGGCGCCGCGGGCGGCGGTCATCTCGCCGAGCCGCCGCCCGAACCCGCCCCCGGCGCCGGTGATCACGATCACCTTTCCGGCGACGTGGTCCACCATTCCACCATCACGATCCGTCGTCATGGCCCTCGATCGTCGCAGACCATGACGGCGCCGGACGATCCTGACGCCGGCCGTGGTCATGTCACCGGGATGTCGCGGTGCCCGAACCCGACGAAGCCGGCGACCGCCAGGGCCCCGGCGGTCGCGGCCAACACCGCCTGACCTCCCGGCGACGGCCCCGACCCCACGACATCGGCGCCGACGGCGCGGAACGGCGAGAGACGGACCAGCCAGTCGGGAAGACCGACGCCGACGCCGAGGTAGCCGATCGAGGCGGCGGCGGCGAACACGCTCCAGGCCATCGCGGCCTGGTGGCGTGGTTGCCATCCGAACAAGGCGACACCGAGCCCGGCGAACAGCGCCCCGGCGGGGATGAATGCCAGCGCCCCGCCGACGATCCGTGCGGTCCAGGTGCCGTCGCCCGTCGAGGCGGCGGTCGCCACCGCGAGCGCCAGGGTGCCGCAGCCGCCGACGACCACGGCGCCTCCCCCGACGACGACGAGATGGGTGCCGAGCCAGTGGCGGCGCGATCGTCGGGCGGAGAGGTCGAGCTCGAGCCGCGCCGTGGTCTCTTCGGTGCGGAGCGAGCCGAGCCCGGCGATCACGAACGCGGTGACGATCATCGCCAGTGTCAGCACGAACGTCGACATCACCGTCAGGAGCAGCCGCTCGGCACCCGCCTGGGTGTCGGCGCCGAGGATGTCGCCGATCGCGGGGTTCTCCTCGATCGCCGACAGCACCTCCGGAGTCAGGGATCCGTACATCGCCATGAACGCCGCCACACCGACGCTCCACGCCAGGATCGAGCCACGGTGCTGGCGCAGGGCCAGCCCGAGCGGAGTCCGCAGGAGCGGCGACGCCCGGGGCGCCGAGGCCCGAGGACGGATCAGTGCGCTGCCGACGTCGCGCCGCGTGCTCAGCCACATCGCGACGACGCCCAGGATGCACGCCACGAACAGGGTGAGTGCGAGGGGCCACAGGCGGGTGTCGCCGAAGGCTCGGGCCTCGTCGTTCCAGCCCAGCGGTGACAGCCACCGCAGGGCGTTGTCCCCGATCGCGCCGGCGCCGCGCAACAGGTAGGCCACCAGCATCACCGTCAGCGAGATGCCCCACACCCCCTGCTGGTGCTCGACGAGCTGAGCGGCGATGGCGGTGACGCCAACGAACACGGTGCCGACCGACCAGATGCCCAGCGCGTAGACCCCCGACCCGGCGGCTTCGGCACCGAAGCCGAACATCGCCAGGCCGCACAGCGCCGATGTGACGGCGAGCGCCCCGGTCGCGACACCGGCGGCGGCGAGCAGCGGGGCGCGGCGACCGATGCAGGCCGACAGCAGCAGCTCGAGACGTCCGGCGGCCTCGTCACGCCGGGTGGCGCGCCCGGTCAACGCGATCGCCATCAGCGGGATGCCGAAGGACAGGATGACGGCGAACTCGTTGGCAAAGACGCCGCCAAGCGTGTCGACTCCGGCGACCTCACCGTTGAGCATCTCGGCGGCCCCACCCGACAGCGACGCGGCATAGCCCCGGAGCTTGTCGGGCGTGTCGTACAGCCCGGCCACCGACCCGACGGTGACGACCGCCAGCGCGACGATGCCGATCACCCATCCGGTGATCGTCCGCCACCCGGTTCGCCACACGATGCCGGTCATCGTTCGCAGCCCGTCGATGGCCCAGGTGGTCATCGGGCGCCCACCTCCGAGCCCTGGTAGGCCCGGAGGAAGAGATCGTCGAGGCTGGGTGGGGTCACGGTCAGGGTGTGGATGCCCGCCGCGTGGAGCGCGCCGGCGAGCGGCCCGAGCGCGTCGGCGGCGGCGCTGACGTGGACGGCGATCCGGCCGCCGTCGGTGCCGGCGACGGTGATGTCGTCGAGCCCGCTGATCGCGTCGAGCTCCGGGATCGCCTCGGTGACGGCGCGCACGGCGCTGTGGGTGTGCCGCCGCAATTCGGTGAGCGACCCGGCGGTGACGGTGCGTCCGGCCCGGATGATCGACACCCGGTCGGCCAGCGCCTCGACCTCGGCCATGATGTGGCTCGACAGCAGCACCGTCACCCCCTCGGCCCGCCGCTCCTTCACCACCTCCTGGAAGACCTGTTCCATCAGCGGATCGAGCCCTGCCGTCGGCTCGTCGAGGAGCAACAGCTCGGCGTCGCTGGCCAGTGCGGCGACCAACGAGACCTTCTGACGGTTGCCCTTCGAGTACTCGCGTGCTCGCTTGGAGGGGTCGAGCTCGAAGCGGGCGACCAACTCGTCGCGCCGGGCCTCGTCGATGTGGCCGTGGGCCTGGGCGAGGATGTCGACGCATTGTCCACCGGTCAGCCCCGACCACAGGGTGACGTCGCCGGGCACGTAGGCGAGCCGCCGGTGCAACTCGACCGCGTCGTCCCATGGGTCGCGCCCAAAGAGCCGAACGCTCCCGGCGTCGGCGCGCATCAACCCGAGGATGATGCGGATCGTCGTCGACTTCCCCGACCCGTTGGGTCCGAGGAAGCCGTGCACCTCCCCGAGACGGATGTCGAGGTCGAGGCCGTCGAGCGCCAGGGTCGTGCCGAACCGCTTGCGCAGACCTGTGATGTCGATGATGGGGTGCACGGCGTCAGCTTCGGTGGCGGTTCGCAAGGCCGTCAAGGGCCCCGACGGCGGTTCTGGCGGACGCCGCTGGCGACCATCCCGGTCGACGCCACCGTGTCGATCTGTCGCCGGTGCCGATGGCCCCCGATGAATCTTCTGGCACGCTTGCCCGATGACCGATGACGGTGGCGACACCCCGCCCCGTGCCGACGGCTTGGTCGTCGGCGACGATGGGCTCGCCCGTCCGGCCTGGGCGGCAACCGAGCCGCTGCTGCGCGACTACTACGACACCGAGTGGGGCATGCCGGTTCGCGACGAGCGAGGCCTCTACGAACGCATCAGCCTGGAAGCTTTTCAGGCCGGGCTCTCGTGGGCGACCATCCTGCGCAAGCGTCCGGCGTTTCGGCGGGCGTTCGACGACTTCGATCCCGACACCATCGCCGGCTACGGCGAGGCCGACGTCGAGCGGCTGCTGGCCGACGCCGACATCGTCCGCAACGCTCAGAAGATCCGCGCCGCGATCACCAACGCGGCGGCGACGATCGGGTTGCGCGCCGACGGTGGCCTGGGGGCGTTCGTCTGGTCGTTCCGGCCGGCGGCGAGCCCGGCGCCGCGTCACGTCTCGGAGATCCCGACCAGATCGGCCGAGTCGGCGGCGCTCGCCCGAGGGCTGCGAGCGCGAGGGTTCACCTTCGTCGGTCCCACCACGATGTTCGCCCTGATGGAGGCGATCGGGATCGTCGACACCCATCTCGTCGGCTCGCACCGGCGGGGGTCGTCGGGCGTGTGGCCGGATGGCCCGGCGATCAGAGGGCCTCGATGAACAGGATCGCCGCGAACACGAAGAACGCGACGGCGGCGCCGATCCTGATCGGGCGTTCCGGCAGACGGCTGCCGAGCTGACGACCAACCACGATCGCCAGCGCGTCGGCAGCGACCATCCCGACCGTCGAGCCCAGCCAGGTGCCCACGAGGCCCTCCTGGGTGGCGAGGGTGACGGTCGCCAGCATCGTCTTGTCGCCGAGCTCGGCGAGGAAGAAGACCGTGCCGACGGCGATGATCGCATGCCGTGTCGGTCGCGCCGCCCGCTTCTCGTCGGCGCTGCTCAACTCGTCGCCGCGCAGCGTCCACAACCCGAACACGACGAAGGCGATGGCGGCGACGATGCTGATCGGTCGGGTCGGGATGCTGGCGCCGAGGGCGGCGCCGATACCGACCGATGCGGCATGGACGACGGCGGTCGCCGCGGTGATGCCGATCAGCACCGGCATCGTCTTGAACCTGGTGGCGAAGGTCAGCGCCATGAGCTGGCTCTTGTCGCCCAGCTCGGCGACGAAGATCACGGCCGTACTGATGAGGAACGCGTCCACGGTTGTCTCCCTGCTCGGGTGCGCCGAGTCGGGAACCTTCCGGTGGGGAGACGGCTTCGACCCGGCGCACGTGATGTGTGCACCTGTCGAAGGTCTCGCCCGCCCGCCTCGGCGGGCTCGGACGACCGGGCCTCTTTGGCCAGCGTGTCGATCGACCGATCGTGGGCTACTCCCCTTCGGGCGAGCAGGGTAGCGCCGGTCGGTTGCGTACGCACCCAAGGCGGCACGCCCGACAGAGTGGGGGCGTGACGAACGACGAGAGCTCCGAGATGGTCGCCGGCTTCGAGGTGAATCGGGTCGAACCGTGGCTGGCCGCCCACGTGGATGGGCTGCGAGCACCGTTTCGTTGGACGCGCCTCACCGGTGGTCATTCGAACTTCACCTATCGGGTCGATGACGCCGAAGCCCGTTCGATGGTCGTGCGGCGGCCACCGCTGGGTGAGCTGTTGCCCACGGCGCACGACATGCGCCGCGAGTACACGCTGATCTCGGCGCTGTGGCCGACACCGGTCCCGGTCCCCGAACCGCTGGCGTTCTGCGAGGACGAATCCGTCACCGGCGCCCGCTTCTACGCGATGGGATGGGTCGAAGGACGCTCGCTGTACAACGCCGCCGAGACCGCCGCCCATCTGCCCTCGCTCGACGTCCGCGCCCGGACCGGACCGTCGTTCATCGACACGTTGGCCGACCTGCACACGCTCGACCCCGATGAGGTCGGCCTCGGCGATCTCGGCAAGCGGACCTCCTATGTCGGTCGGCAGCTCCACCGCTGGAACGAGTCATGGCTGGCATCGAAGGACCGCGAGCGGCCCGATGTCGAACGTCTGTACCGCTTCCTCGTCGATCACCTTCCCGAGCAGGCTCGGGTCAGCGTCGTGCACGGCGACTACGGGTTGCACAACTGCCGGGTCGGCCGCGACGGCCGGATCGCCGCGGTGGTCGACTGGGAGATCTCCACGCTGGGTGATCCGCTCGCCGACCTCGCGTACTGCATCAACGCGTGGGCCGAACCCGACGACCCCGGCCTCGTCGGCGACCCGCCGACCTCGCTCGCGGGGTTCTCCACCCGCGCCGAGCTGATCGACCGGTACGCCGAGCGCACCGGCGCCGACCTCGACCGGCTCGACTACTACCGCTGCTTCAACTCGTGGAAGACGGTGTGCATCATCCAGGGGGTCTACGCCCGCTATCTGAACGGTCAGAAGTCCGCCGACGGTTTCGACATCGAGGACTTTCCGCGGCGCATCGACGCCACGCTGGCCGCCGCGGTCGCCGCCGCCGATCGTCTGGGCTCCTGACCGGCGGCCCGCTCACGGCCGTCGTTGGATCACCGTCACGCCGTCGCCGATCGGCAACACGGTGACGAGCACGTCGTCGCGGGCGGCGATGGTGTCGTTGAACGTGCGGAGCGCGACCGTGTTGGCGTTGTCATCGGGCCCGGCGGGTTCGGCCACGCGCCCCGACCACAGGGTGTTGTCGACGAGGATCACGCCCCGCGGTCGCATCCGCGGGAGCAGCGCCTCGACGTAGGCGAGGTACCCGGTCTTGTCGGCATCGACGAAGGCGAGGTCGAAGCGTTCGTCGGAACCGAGCTCGGCGAGGGTGTCGAGCGCCGGTCCGACGTGCAGATCGATCCGATCGGCGACGCCGGCCGCCTCCCACGCCTGGCGGGCGATCGTCGTCCACTCCTCGCTGACATCGCAGCAGATCAGCCGGCCACCGGGGGCGAGGCCGCGGGCGATCGCCAGGGCCGAGAACCCGGTGAAGGTGCCGATCTCGATGGCGCTGGTGACCGCCATGGCGCCGGTCAGGATCTGGAACAACGTCGCTTGGTCGGCGCCGATCTGCATTCCCGCCGCGTCGCCGGTGCGGTCCCGGGTCACCTCGATCAACCGTCGTTGATGCTCGTCGGGTGGGGTCGAGTGGTCGGCGACGTAGCCGGCCAGTCGAGGGTCGACGATGTGGGCGCGGGCGGTCGGCATGACTGTGGGTCAGGTGGCGGCGGCGAGCGCGTCGAACGCGCCGTCGATGCAGTCGGCATAGTGGGCGGGGTCGGGCATGATCTCGCGGTCAGCGGTGAACGACAGCACGAACTGATCGGTGTAGCTGGTGATGATGTTGATCAGGCCCATGCCGTCGACCACCGGACCGGCCCCAAAGGTCCGCACCAACTCGGCACCAGCGAAGTACAGCGGCTCGCGCGGCCCGGGCACGTTGGTCACCACGGTGTTGACCGCGCTCGCCATCCCGCGTCGCGAGAACTGTCCGGCGAGACGGGTACCCAGCCCGATCAAGGCGCCGGGGGCGAGCTGCGAGAGATCGGTCAGGTTGCGCGCTCCGACCGCCTCGGTGATCTCCTTGGACGCCGTCGTCGAGTTGTGCACGGCCCGTAGGCGCCCCACCGGGTCGGCGACATCGGTGCCGAGCGACACGATCATCGCCGACACCTGGTTGCCCAGGTCGGCCTTCTCGTTCTCGGCGCGCACCGACACCGGCGTCATCGCCCGCAACGACGTCTCGGGCAGGTCGCCGGCGTCGAGCAGATACTGGCGGAGCGCTCCGCCGAGCACCGACAGCGCGACGTCGTTGACCGTTGCCCCCTGCACGAGCGAGCGCATCGGCTTGAGATCGGCGAAGTTGAAGAAGCGAGCATCGATCACCCGATGCGGGCTGACCGGCCCGTTGAACCGGGTCACCGGTGCGTTGCCAGCCGGTGACGCCTCGCGCTGACGTCGCTGCACCCGGATGGCGCGAGCGGCGCCCGGCACCAGCTTGGTCGCCAGACGGATGCCTCGACCCGGTGTGGTCCACGAGTTCAACGCCGCCCGACCGAGCAACTCGGCCGGGCTCGGGTCGCGGTCGGGCTTCCACGGTGTCGTCGGCGGGTCGGGCACCTCAAGCGCCGGTGTCTGGGTGTGCATCGCCGTCGACATCTCGACGCCTGACTTGCCGTCGATCGCCGCGTGGTGGGTCTTTTGGACCACCGCGAACGAGCCCGCCGGCACCCCCTCGATGGCGTCGAGCCCTTCGACGATGTAGATCTCCCACAGCGGGCGCGACAGATCGAGCGGCCGGGCGTGGAGCCGGGCGACCTGGATGCAGAACTGACGCCAGTCGCCCGGCTTGGGCAGCGCGATGTGTCGGACGTGGTACTCGAGATCGAAGCCGGCGTCCTCGACCCACCATGGATGGTCGAGGTCGTTGGGGACGCGCACCATCTTCTGGCGGAACACCCGGGCCAGGTGCAGACGCGGTTCGAGCTCGGCGAGGATCCCCTTGAAGGTCACCTGCCCGTCCGGTGCCGTCGACTGGTCGTAGATGCCGATCGAGGTGATGTGGGTCGGCGCGTGCGGACGCTCCGAGTAGATGAACGAAGCGTCCTGTCCGCTCAGCTGTTGCATGCGATTCCCCTTTCGCTGGCGCGCATCGTGGCAGGTTCG
>JBKEAH010000101.1:0-10737 GCA_047972065.1 Desertimonas sp. | reverse complement strand
TCCTCGTCGCCGCGATGCAGCAGGTTGTTGACCCACAACGTCACGCAATCGAGCACCACGAGTGCGTCGCCGGCCCGCCCGAGCGCTCCGACCAGATCGAGCGGCTCCTCGATCGTCGGCCACGCCGGTCGGGTGGCGCGGTGGGCGTCGATACGGGCGTCGAGGTCGGCATCGTCGGGCAGGCGGGGCGCGGTGGCCAGGAACGCCACCGTCCCGCCGGCTTCCTCGTGGCGCACGGCGAGCTCGACCGCCAGTGCGCTCTTGCCGCTGCGCACACCGCCGATCAACAGCGTGTACACCTCAGTAGTCGATCCCGCGGGCGGCGCGGATTCCCTGCTGGTACGCGTGCTTGACCTCGCGCATCTCGGTGACGGTGTCGGCGATCTCGATCAGCTCGGCCGGCGCATCGCGCCCGGTGACGACCACGTTGACGTGGTCGGGCCGGTCGCGGATCGTGGCCACGACCTCGGCGGTGTCGATCCAACCCCAGGTGCACAGGTAGGTCAGCTCGTCGAGGATCACCAGCTGGTGCTCGCCGGCATCGATCACCGCCTTGGCCCGGGCCCAGCCGTCGCGCGCCAGCGCCTGGTCATGGGCGAGGTCGTCGGAATCCCAGGTGAACCCGTCGCCGACGTTGAGCCAGTCGACGCCGAGCTGTCGACCGAGCTTCTCCTCGCCGACGCGCCACTGGCCGCTCTTGACGAACTGGACGACGACAACGTTCCAGTCGCGGGCGATGCCCCGCACCATCACCCCGAACGCGGCGGAGCTCTTGCCCTTGCCGTTGCCGGTGTTGACCACCACCAGCGACGGCGCCCGGCGCAGCTGGTCGGGGATCGGGCTCTCGGTGAGGGCGTCGGTCGTCGATGGGCCCTCGGACGGCTCGCTCATCGGGCGGAGTGTACGGATCGGGTCGAAGCGGCGACGCGGCGGTAGCGTCGCCCCCGCTCCACGGATCCAGCGAAGCCCGGTGAGAACCCGGCACTGACCCGCAACGGTGAAGCCGCCCGTCGTGACGGTGCGGACGAGTCCGGTCGCCTGGTCCGCGGGCGCGACAACCAGACCCTCGAGGCAAGGGCGGTTCGCGGCAACGCACCGACTTGTCCTCCCGACGTGGAGGCATCCATGCGCACAACCCTGTTGGCCGCGGTGGCGGCGACCGTGACCCTGCTCGCCGCCTGTGGCGACGACGAGCCCGACGCGGTGCCGGCCACCACCGCCGCGCCGGTCGCCCCCAGCGATGCGGGGGCGACCGCATCGAGCGCACCCGAGGTGGCCGACTCGGATCCCGGGACGACGGCCGCCACCGACACCACGACGGCGGGGACCGCGGACGCCGGGACCGCGACGGCCCCCGGCTCGGCGCCCTCCGACGGCGAAGCACCCCGGGCGATCGTGTCGCTGTCCCCGGTGCACACCGAGATCCTGTTCGCCATCGGGGCCGGTGACCAGGTGATCGCCGTCGACGACCAGTCGGACTACCCACCCGAGGCGCTCGAGGTGGGGACCGACCTGTCGGGCTTCGAGCCCAACATCGAGGCGATCGCGTCCTACGAGCCCGACCTCGTCGTGGCGTCCTCGGACACCGTGCGCGACCAGCTCGAAGCGCTCGGCATCGAGGTCTGGGTCGGTCCCGCGGCGGCGACGCTCGACGACGCGTACGACCAGATCGAACAGCTGGGCGCTCTCACCGGACACATCGGTGAGGCTGCCGAGGTCGTCGGCGGCATGCAGACCGACATCGCCGCCATCGTCGAGGACATGCCCGCGCTCGACGAGCCGCTGACCGTGTACCACGAACTGGGGCCCGAGCTGTACAGCGCCGATTCGACGACCTTCATCGGCCAGGTGTACGGCCAGTTGGGGCTCGAGAACATCGCCGACCGGGCCGAGGGCGACCACGGCGGCTACCCACAGCTGAGCGCCGAGGTGATCATCTCGGCCGACCCCGATCTGATCTTCCTCGCCGACACCGAGTGCTGCGGCGAGAGCGCCGAGACCGTCGCCGACCGCGACGGATGGGACGAGATCGCCGCCGTCGCCGACGGGCAGGTGTTCGAGATGAGCGACGACATCGCCTCTCGCTGGGGCCCGCGCATCGTCGAGTACTACCAGCAGGTCGCCGACGCCGTCTCCGACGTGGCCGGCGTCCCGGCCGGTGGCTGACGCCGCGATCACCGTCGCCGCTCCGGCGGCCCGTTCGACGGGCCGCCAGACGGCGACCTGGATCGGTATCGGCGCCGGCGCGTTGGTGCTCGCGGTGCTCGCCGGGATGGTCGTCGGTCCGGCCGGCCCGGCGTGGTGGCGGATCCCGCTCGAACTGCTCGACCGGCTGCCGTGGATCACGATCGACAGCGGGGTCAGCGACCGAGACTGGAGCATCGTGTGGAAGGTCCGGATGCCACGCGTCGTGCTCGGTGCGCTCGTCGGCGGCATGCTCTCACTGGCCGGGGCCAGCTATCAGGGCGTGTTCCGCAACCCGCTGGTGGACCCGTACCTGTTGGGCGCGGCGGCCGGTGCCGGGCTCGGCGCAACCCTGGCGGTGACGACGCTTCGTGCTGCCATCGAGGACTGGGCGGTGAGCCCGGTGCCCGTGCTGGCCTTCGTCGGCGCCGTGGTCACCGTGTTCGTCACCTACGTCGTGGGCGCCGGGTTTGGCGGCCAGCGGACCGGGGTGACACTGGTGCTTGCCGGCGTCGCCGTGTCAGCGTTGGCGACGGCCATCCAGACCTTTGTGATGCAGCGCAACGTCGACGTGGTGCGCGAGGTGTACTCGTGGATCCTCGGCCGGTTGTCGACGGCGGACTGGGATGACGTTCGCCTGGTGACGCCGTACGTCGCGCTGAGCAGCATCGTGCTGCTGGCCCACCGCCGACATCTCGATCTGTTCCGGGTGGGCGAGGACGAGGCGGCCACCCTCGGTGCGCCGGTCGCCCGGGTCCGGGTGGTCGTGGTGATCGCGGCGACGCTGGGGACCGCCGCGGTGGTGGCCGTCAGCGGGCTGATCGGGTTCGTGGGCATCGTGGTGCCGCACTTCGTGCGGCTCGCCGTCGGGGCGAGCTATCGCCGCGTGCTGCCGCTGTCGCTGTTGGTCGGCGGCGCGTTCCTGGTGCTGGCCGACATCCCCGGTCGGGTGCTCACCGACCCGGCCGAGGTTCCGATCGGCGTCGTCACGGCGTTCCTTGGTGCCCCGTTCTTCATCCTCATCCTGCGCGTCCGGGCCGCCAACCGATGACGCGATCCGCCGTCGCCCCACCCGAGTGTCTGGCGCCCGTGTCGGCTGTGTCGCGCCAGCGGCGCGGATCCGGACCGCTCACGCGACACAAGCGAGATGGGAAGCGGTCGTGAGCTCGATCGAGGTGCGCGACCTCGCCGTTCGCTACGGGCCGCGCGATGCGCTGGCGCCGTTCTCCGACGCGATCGGCTCGGGCGAGTGGCTGGGCCTGATCGGCCCGAACGGTGCCGGCAAGTCGTCGCTGTTGCGGGCCGTGCTCGGGCTGGTCGACGCCACCGGCGAGGTGCTGATCGACGGGTCGTCGCTGGCGTTGCGGTCCCGGCGGCGTCGGGCCGAGCTACTGGCGTATGTCCCGCAGGCGCCCGTGCTCCCCGAGGACATGACCGGGTTCGAGTACGTGCTGCTCGGTCGGTCGCCGTACATCGGCTACTTCGGCACCGAGAGCCGTCACGACAAGGAGATGGCCCGCCAGGTGCTCGATCGGCTCGAGCTCGGCGAGTTCGCCGATCGTCGGCTGGGCGAGCTGAGCGGCGGTGAGCGCCAGCGTCTGGTCATCGCCCGCGCCCTCGCCCAGGAGGCGCCGATCCTGCTGCTCGACGAGCCGACCAGCGCCCTCGACATCGGCCACCAGCAACAGGCGCTGGAGCTGGTGGCTCGCCTCCGCCGCGAGCACGGGCTGACCGTGATCTCGGCGATGCACGATCTCACGCTCGCCGGCCAGTACGCCGATCGCCTGGCGCTGCTCTACGAGGGGCAGTGCGTCGCCCGTGGTCGGGCCGTCGACGTGCTGCGGGCCGAGACCCTGGCCGAGTTCTACGGCGTGCGCGTGACCGTCCATCACGAGGCCGACGGCACGGTGGTCGTCATCCCACGGCGCGAACCGGCCTGACACCGTGGGAGGCTCTGGCCATGGGCCGTGACTGCGAGATCCGCGACGTGCGGTCGGTGGGCGCCGACGCCCTTGTGGCGCTGTTCGCCGCCGTGGTCCCCGAGTTCAGCCCGGTGCCATCGGGGCCCGAGGTGTTCGTCGCCGAGCCGACCTCATTCGCGCTCGGCGCCTATGTCGACGACGAGCCCGCCGGCCTCGCCTGGGGCGTCCACATGCGCACCCCTGCCGGCCGTCTCACGACCTACCTCCACCAGCTCGACGTCGTCGAGCGGTTCCGACGTCGCGGTCTGGCGACCGCACTGGTGCGAGAGGCGATGGCGGTCGGCCGCCGCGCCGGTGCCACCAAGTTCTGGCTCTCCACCGGGGCCCACAACGAGACCGCCCAGGCGCTGTACGCGTCGCTCGGCGGCGATCACAAGCCCCGCGGCGACGTCAACTACTGGTGGGATCTCACCACCCCGCTGGACGACCGCTGAGACGCATCAGCGGAGCGTCACCGGCAGGCGGGCGCGACCACGGAGGTTGAACGTGTCGCGCAGCGGGGCGTCGCCGGTGGCGCGGAGGTTGGGCGCGGCGGCGAGGAGCGTGGTGATGGCGATCGCACCTTCCAGGCGTGCCAGCGCGGCGCCGAGGCAGTGGTGGATCCCACCGCCGAACGAGACGTGGAGGTGGCTGTTGGCACGAGCGATGTCGAGATCGTCGGGGTCCTCGAACGCGGCCGGGTCGCGGTTGGCGGCGCCGAGCGCGACGACGACCAGGTCGCCCGCGGCGACCGTCCGGTCGCCCAGCTCGACCTCGGTGGTGGCGATGCGCTGGACGAACTGCAGCGGTGGGTCGAACCGGAGCAGCTCGTCGACGGCCGGGCGCGCCTGATCCGTTGAGTTGGGCCACGCGGCAAGCTGATCCGGTCGTCCGAGCAGGGCGTGCAGGCCGTTGCCGATGAGGCCGACGGTCGTCTCGTGGCCGGCGGCGAGCAGCAGCGTGACGAGGTCGGCCAGCTCCTCGTCGCTCGGCATCGTGGCGGGATCGTGTCCGCTCACGAGATCGGAGATCAGATCGTCGCGCCGGTCGGCACGGCGTTCGGCGAGCAGCGCATCGGTGTACGCGCGCAACTCACGGGTCGCCTCGTCGATGGCGTGGTCGTCGGCCTCGGTACGCAGGACGTGCGGGTCGATCGACTTCGCCAGCGCCGCCGACCACGCACCGAATCGACTCCGGTCGGCCAAGGGCACCCCGAGGAGCTCGCAGATGACGGCGATGGGCAGCGGTGACGCCAGGTGCTCGATCGCATCGGCCTCGCCGCCGTCGAGCATCCGATCGACGCACTCGGTGGCGATGCGCTCGATCGTGCGGCGGAGCCCGGCCACCCGTCGAGGGGTGAAGGCGGCCGCCACCGTGGCGCGCAGCCGCGTGTGTTCGGGCGGGTCCATGAACACGAGCAGCGGCGCGGTGTCGTAGGCGGCCGCCAGCCGCGGGTCGCTGCGCGCCTGCTCCTGGAAGACGCGGCTGCGGCGCTCGTCGTTGCTGGTCGCCGGATCCCGGAGGATCGACCAGCACTCGGGGTGTCCGACGACGAGATGGAGACCGTCGGCCGAGTGGACCGGCCCGCTGGCCCGGACTGTCCGGTACAGCGCCGTGGGGTCGTCCCGATGATCGGGCGACATGGCGTCCAGGAAGAACCGGTCGATCACGTTCGGCTCGGCGGTCAGATCGCTCATCACACTCCACTCGATACATAAATGTATCGAGAACGCTGTCGTATTCTTCGGGCTATGTCAAGGCCGCGAACCCGCGCCACCCGCGAGGAGACCACGGCCCGGCTCTTCGCCGCCGCCGCCCGGGTCTTCGTCCGCGACGGCATCGCCGGGGCCAGCGTCGAGGACATCTGCCTCGAAGCCGGGCTCACCCGTGGCGCGCTCTATTCGAACTTCGCCAACAAGGACGAGCTGGTCATGGCGATGATCGACGAGCACGTCGAGCGCGGCCTCGCCGAGCTGGAGCGCTTATTCGACCTGTCGTCGTCGCCGACGCACTACCTCGAACTGGTGGAGTCACCCGAGCGTCGTCGCGAGAGTCCGCTGGGTGCGGAGCCCGCCCTGTACATGGAGTTCACGCTCTATGCGCTGCGCAACCCTGCCAACCGGTCACGGCTGGCCGAGCATCAGCGCCGGTGGCGAGAGATGGTGGCCGCCGTGGTGCGCCGGGACAGCGAGCGGCTCGGCGTCGACCCCCCGATGCCGGTCGACGACGCCGCGGCGATGATCCTCGCGATGGACAACGGCTACCTCCTGGCCGAGCTGATCGAGCCCGGGAGCTACCAGCCGGGCACGTTCGCCCGGAACCTGCTGGCGTTGCAGGCGATGTGGGCGGCCTCGGCGCGCTGACGGGTGGTCGTCAGAGTTGCTCGCCGGGGAGGCCGCTGGCCTGCTCGACCCAGGCGACGAGCTGGGCCTCGTCGAGGGCACCTTCCGTGACGTCGTAGTAGCGGGTCTCGGGCGTCTTGGAGGAGCCGGGCGGCACCGGGTCGAGCGACGTGCCACGGAAGAACGTCACCTTCACGTACTTGGTGAAGCAGTGCAGGGTGAGGAACCACGACCCCATCTCGACGCCGTAGAACGGCGAGTTCCACTTCACTGCCTTCTGCACATCGGGCACGCTCGCCACGATCAACTCGTCGATGCGCCGGGCCACGCCCTGTTTCCAGCCGGGGATGGCGTCCAGCCACGCCTGCACCGGCGCGTCACCCTCGCCCTTGGGGATCTGCGGGTTGTCACCCGACAGCAGCTTGACGGCCATCCCGGCATCCTCGCGCGCTGCGCTCAGACTTCGAGTTGCGTCGCCAGCAGGTCGAGAGCGCCGGCGGCGAAGGCGATCATGTTCGCCTCGCGATCGTCGAGACCGGTCGACAGACGACGGGTCGCCGGGGCCGGACCGCGGACCGCCACCCAGCTGTGTCCGGCGGGGTCGCCATACCGGTTCGGGGGGCCGGCGGCGCCGGCTTCGGCCAGGCCCCACGTCGTGTCGAGCTTCCCGGCGACCGACCGGGCGAGGTAGGTGGCGAACTCCTCGGTGGCGCCGCGCATCCCCTCGGGCGGGTCGACGACCCCGGCCATCCACGCCCGAGCGGCGGCAAACGTGTAGATCACGGTCCCACCGACGTAGTACGCGGACGCGCCGGGCACCGAGAGCAACGCCGCCGAGATCAGTCCGCCCGCCGACCCCTCGGCGACGGCGACGGTCTCGTGTCGCTCGCGCAGGGCTGCGGCGATGCGGTGGGCGGGCTCGGCCAACTCCGGCGACAACATGGCGTCAGCTTGGTGGTTCCTGCGCGTCCAGCGCACGTTGGGGACCTCGCACCGTCGCCCGGTGACCCTCCGGCTCCCCAGACCGCGGCGGGTCAGTGAGCGAACGCCGTGAACAGGCCCGCCGCGGGGGAGGCGCCGGTGATGGCGTCGGCGGCGAGGATCACGGCGGCCGCGGTGTACGAGGTGTGCTCCTCGTAAGGGAAACGGGTGCCGTGGTGACCCTGGGTGGCATCCCACACCAGCCCGGTCCAGTACGAGCCGTCGCCGCGGCGATGGCCGCGGGTCCAGCGCAGCAGATCGCTGGCGGTGTCGAGGTCGCCGATGGCGGCGTGGGCGATCGCGCACTCGGCGGTCTCCGATGCGGTGATCCACGGGTCGGTCGTGACGCAGCGGATGCCCTTGCCCTCCATCGCGAAGCCGGCCCACCCATCGGCCAGGCGCGCCTTGGCCACCTCGCCGGTCAGCGCTCCCGTCAGCACGGGGTAGTACCAGTCCATCGCCCAGGCCGTCTTCGGCTCGAAGGCGTGCGGCCGCTTGACGATCGTTCGCCGCATCGAATCGGCGGCGGCGATCCACTCCGGATGTGGCTCGCCGACGATCGCGCCGATGGCCGCCCCGCAGCGAAGGGCGTGCTGGATGCTGGCGGTCCCGGTCAGCAGCGCGTAGTCCCATGTCTGTGTGCCGTCGGCCTCGACCGCCCACAACACGAGCCCGTCGGCGCGACGCTGGTGGAGCACGAAGGTCAGCGCCCGCTCGACCGTCGGCCACAGCTCGTCGAGCAGAGCGCGCTCCCACGTGCACCGGAAGTGGTGGAGCACCCCGGTGGCGACGTAGGCACACACGTTGGTGTCGAGCTTGTCCTCCTCGACGCCGCCGTCGGGCCAGTAGTAGTTGTGCCACGAGCCGTCGGCCCGCTGGTGGTCGGCCAGCCAGGCGTAGGCCCGCTCGGCCTCGTCGTGGAATCCGGCGACATCGAGCGCCATCGCCGATTCGACGTGGTTCCAAGGATCGCTGTGGCCGTCGGGAAACCAGGGGATCAACCCCGATGCCACCTGGAGCGACGCCAGGTGCGACGCCGTGGCGATCACCTCCTGCGCACTGAGCACACCCGGCAGGTCAGGCACCGCGCTCATGCCGCGTCACGGCGGGCGTAGATGACGAAGCTCTTGCCGAGCAACGGGGACAGCAGCCGCTCGGCGACCCGGGTGGCGCGGGGCCCTTCGACGATGTCCCACTCGAGGAACCGGCGGTAGCGGGCCACCCAGGGATGGTCCTCGTCGGTGACGCCGACGGCGCACTTGAGCCACCAGTACGGCGTGTGGAGCGCGTGGGCCCGGTGGTGGCCCGCCGGTTCGAGGCCCGCCGATCGCAGCTTGGCCGACAGTTCGGCGGCGGCGTAGATCCGGACGTGGCCGCCCACCGCGATCGGGGCGTGGTACGCGTCGGAGAGTCTCCAGTTGATGACTTCGGGGAACCACGACGGAACCGTCGCCGCGAACACCCCGCCGGGCCGTAGCACGCGATGCATCTCGGCCAACGCGGCGGTGTCGGCGTGGATGTGCTCGAGCACCTCCGACGTGATGACGGCGTCGAACGAACCGTCGCCGAACGGCAGGCGGGTGGCGTCGCCGCGCAGGACGCCCTGGACCCTGGTTGCGGGGATCTCCCCGTCGGCGGCCATCGCCGCAAACGTGGCGCGGGTGCCCTCGACCTCGTTGGCGGCGTAGTCCAACGCCACGACGTGGTGGCCGCGGCGTGCCAGCTCGAAGGCGTGGCGACCGAAGCCGGCGCCCACGTCGAGCACCCGGCTGCCGGCCCGCAGCCCGAGCTCGTCGAGCCGGTCGAAGCGGATCGTCAGCACGGCGTGATCACCGTCAGCGCCCGTTCCGTCGCGACTTGGCCACGTTGACGGGCATCGCCAGCACCTCGCGATACTGCTCGACGGTCTGCTCGGCGCACGCTCGCCAGGTCCAGCGGGACAACACGCGTTGGCGCCCGGCGGCGCCGACGCGAGCTCGCAGACCGGCATCGTCAAGCCCGCGGCCGATGGCGGTGGCCAGCGCGCCGGCGTCACCGGCGGCACACTGCAGCACCGTCTCGCCGTCGCGGCCCGTGACCTCGGGGAGGGCGCCGCCATCGGTGGCGACCAAGGCGATCCCGGTCGCCATCGCCTCGATCGCCGGCAGGCTGAAGCCCTCGTAGAGGCTCGGCACCACGGCCAGGTCGGCCTCGGCGTAGAGCTCGACGATGCGCTCATCGGGGACCCCGGACACGAACTGCACGTACGGTCCGAGACCCAGTTCGTGGATCAGGTCGAGGCTCTTGCCCGGCTTGGGCTTGCCGATCACCGTCAGCGACACCTCGCGCTCGGAGCGCAGCTTGGCCATCGCCTCGAGCAGGTAGGCGAGCCCCTTGAGGGCGACGTCGGCAGAGGCGGTGGTGATCAGCCGGCCGGGGATCCGGGCCACGTCGGGGAGCGGTCGGAACAGCTCGGGGTCGACACCCACGGGTACCAGTCGCATCCGGTCGAGCGGCACACCCATGTCGGCGTTGATGTCCTTGATCGAGTTCTCGCTGACAACGACGATCCGCGGCAGCCGTGAGGCAACTCGGCCCTGCATCGTGACGAACGAGTACCACCGGCCGACCGACCACCGCTTGCGCCGGCTGGGGGCGTGCGCCATCTCCAGCTTGCGGTCCTGGGTGATCGGGTGGTGCAGCGTGGCGATCGTCGGGATCTCCTTGTCGAGAGCGAGGATCCCGTAGCCGAGGCACTGGTTGTCGTGCACCAGGTCGAATTCGCCCCGGCGGGGTCGCAGGGCTCGCAACGCCCGATAGCTGAACGCCAACGGCTCGGGGAACACACCGGTCGAGAACTGTGCGACCTCGAGCAGGTCGTGGCGGGTCTTGAGCTCCCAGTAGGCCGGGAACCGGCCGGGGTAGTGGTCGTTGAACAGGTCGAGGCTGGGCAGTTCGTGGAGGGTGATCCGCTCGTCGACCACGGGGTAGGGCTGGCCGCTGAAGACCTCCACATGGTGACCGAGGTCGATCAGCGCCTTGGTGAGGTGACGGGTGTAGATGCCCTGGCCGCCGACATGGGGTTTGCCGCGATAGGTCAGGTAGGCGATCGACAGCGGCTGGTCCCGCCTCGCCGTTGCTCCGCTTGATGCTCCCCTCGACATGGCCTGTCCACGCTAGCGGCGGGTTGTTACCGCGCGGTAGCCGTCACCGTCGTAGACGAGGGTCCCGGGCCCGCGTGGCACAGTGACCGCCGTGCGTGCGGTGGTGCAGCGGGTGACGTCGGCGTC
>JBKEAH010000053.1:0-25267 GCA_047972065.1 Desertimonas sp. | reverse complement strand
CGCTGGTCTGGTGAAGTACTCCGCCCGCCCTTCACCGGATCGGTGTCCCACGCTCAAGGTCGAGACTCACCGCCGCCACCCGCCCACTCTCCCCCTCCCCCGGTGAGTGGGCACGCGCCCGCAGACCCTCAGCCGGGTCCGATGGCTGGGCGACCCTGCAGTGCTCCGGACAACAGGTCGGGGAACTCGTCGGGTGTGCACGCCAGCACCGTCGCGCCGAGCGCGGTGAGGCTCGCCGCTTCGTGATGGTCATAGACCGGGGTGCCCTCGTCGCTCAGCGACACCAACACGACCACGGTCACCCCGTCACGCACCAGCGCGGCGATACGTGACCGCAGCACCGCGACGTTGCCGCCCTCGAAGAGGTCGCTGACGATGATGACCACGGTGTCGCGGGGACGGGTGACCAACCGATGGCAGTACCCCACGGCCCCCGCGATGTCGGTCCCGCCACCAAGTTGGACCCCGAAGAGGACGTCCACGGGATCCTCGAGACGTGTCGTGAGGTCGACCACCGACGTGTCGAACGCCACCAGCGAGGTGCGCAGGGCCGGGAGCCGGGCCAGCACGCAGGCAAAGACCGACGCGAACACCACGCTGGAGGCCATCGACCCGCTCTGGTCGACCGCCACGATGACGTCACGGGCGAGGCTCCGTTGATGGCGGCCGAACCCGACGAGCTGCTCGGGGACCACCGTGCGTTGTTCGGGGAGCCAATGGCGCAGGTTTCGCCCGATGGTCGCCACCCAGTCGATGTCGGCCGGGAGCGGCCGGGCGGTGCGGCGGCCGCGTGCGAGCGCGCCGTGCACCGCCTGGCGAGTGCGGTCCGCGAGCCGTGACTCCAGCTCGGCGAGGACCTTGCCGACCACCTCGCGCGCCGTCGCCCGGGTGTCATCGGTCAGCGCCCGGTTGAGCTCGATCAGCAGGGTCACGAGGTGCACATCGGGTTCGACCTCGGCCAGCAGCTCGGGTTCGAGGAGCAGCTGACGCAGATCCAGCCGCTCGACCGCATCGCGCTGGAGCACCTGGACCACCGGTGTCGGGAAGTAGCGCCTGATATCTCCGAGCCACCGCGCCACCGCCGGCGCCGAGCGCGCCAACCCGGCGGCGCGACCGCCGCCGCGACCCCGGGACGCGGTGCGGTCGTAGAGCGCACCGAGCGCGGCATCGATGCGCTCGTCATCACCCCGCAAGGTCGCCCCGAGCCCGTCGGCGTCACCACCGCCGAGCACCAGCCGCCAGCGCCGCATCCGTTCGGTCTCCGAAACCCGCCCGCTCACCAGCTCCCCCCTCCTGCCCCGGAACGTCGGAGGCACCCCGCGTGTGCGGCGCTACGACCGGCGGACGCCGCCACTGCAGCGCGATGACAGGGAACGTCGGTCATCGCGCGTCGTGGGGAACGGGGAGTCCGAGGAGGCGGCGGACGGTGGCGAGGCCGAGGTCGACGCGTCCGGGATCGAGGTCGTCGCCGGCGACGGAAGCACGCACGATCGTGCCGGTGGCGAGCAGACGCCCGAGCTGACGCCGTTCGGCGGGCTCGAACGCCCCGAACGTCCGCCGCAGAAGCGGCACCACCTCGTCGAAGACGTCGGCGGGCAACGACGCCAACCACGCGTCGAGCGCCCCCAGCAGCTGGTCGTCGTGGACGAGCACGGTGCCGCTCCCGGCGAGAAAGCCCTCGACGAACGCGGCACCGGCGGCTGCGGGGGTGCCGGGGCTGAGCGCCCGACCCAATCGCGCCTCGACGAGATCGGCCGGCCACCCGCCACCGTCGTGGAGCAGCCTGGTGGCCCGGCCTTGGACCAACCCGTGCACCCGACGCCCATCGGCAAGACGCATCAGCACCGGCGGGAAGCCACCGACCCGCGCCGGATGATCGACGACACCGAGCGCGGCCTGGACGGCGCTCAACCGTTCGATCATCGCCCGGGCCGCCTCGTCGTCGAGCCCCACGGCAGCGCGATCAAGTCCGGCGAGGATCCGCACGACCAACTCGTCGAAGACGACCACCAGCCCCCCGGCATCGGTGCCACGGACGTCCCCGTAGCGCAGCGCGGCCGCCAATGGCCGCAGACCGTCCATCAGCTCGGCGACGTCTGGCGCCGCCGCCGCCAGCCGACCGAGCGCGGCCACCGCCGGCCCCAGCGCCGCTGGCAGATCCGCCAGCAGCGCCAGATCGACGGCGTGGCTGGCATCGGCGAGCACGTCGGCGCCCCGCACCCGATCGACCAAGCGGGCGGTGGCGGCGCCGACGACGGTGGTGCCGTCGCCGGCACGCTCGACCAGCCGCACCGACAGCTCGGGTTCCCATCGGACCTCCCAGGTCTCGCGGAACGTACCCGACGAGCCCCGTCCCTCGGTCAGGGTGCCCCACTCGACGCCGAGTGCCCGCAGCCGATGCAAGAGCCGCGAACGCCGGGCCCCGTTGGGCGTGCGAAGGTCGAGTTCGATCTTCTTGGCCGAGGCGTTCATCGGCAGCCGCGCCGATTTGGCGGCGGCCGCGAGGTCACGGGCCAGCGGGACCTGCGGAGCCTCGGCGGGCACCTCACCGATCGTGTCGCCGACGACCAACTCGTCGCGCACGACGGTCAGACCACCCATCACGGCGTCGGCGGCATCGAGCACCTCGGCCAATCCGGCCCGGGGGCGCTGACGCATCGCCGCCAGCGAGGTAGCGAGGCGGCTGGCACCGATGACGTGATCCGGCGATGCCGACATCCCCCGCTCGCGCAGCAGCTGGGCGGCGTCGACGAAGAAGCGGGTCACTCCCTCCGGGCCGGGATGGCGGAAGACGTGGTCGTACCAGCCGGGGCTGGTGACCCCGGCGCCGTAGCCCGCACGCCCGAGACGCCGACTGGTCCAGGGCACCCATGTCACCGCGACCTTGACCTTGGGGTGGCCCCGCAAGGTGCGGGTGTCGACGCTGGCGGTGACCGACCCCGGGTCGAGCGCCGGCACGTGCCACGCCCCGCAGACGACGGCGACGACCCCGTCGGTGGCGGCGAGGGCCCTGCGAATCTCCCGGCGCATGTGGGCCTCGCGGCGCTCCTGCGCCGCCGCGGTGACCGTGCCGCGGCGTACCGCCGCCATCGCCGCGCCGACCGCACCGAACGCCTCCAACCCGTCGCCACGATGCTCGATCAGGTCGTCCCACCAGCGCTCGGCGTCGGGCTCGCCGGCTGCCTCGGCCAACGCCGCGAGCGGATCGACCGACGGCCCGGTGTCGAACACGCCCGGTTCGTCGGCGTGTTCGGGTGCCAGTGACCACGCCAGCGGGAGGTCGATGGCAGCGATCGGAACGTCGTTCGCTCCGGCCCACGACGCCGCCTGCCATTCCGGGCTGAACGTGGCCAGTGGCGCGAAGACGGCCCGCTCGGGCTGGGCGACGACGTACCCGAGCAACGCGACCGGTGGGACGAGACCGGGGCGGCCAACCCAGGCGAGCGCGGCGCCGGTGTCGGCTGGGGACTCGATCAACACGACGCTCGGTTGGATCTCGTCGAGGGCGCGCACGACCGACCGAGCCGACCCGGGGCCGTGGTGGCGGATGCCCAACAGGTGCAGCCGGTCGACCGGCCGAGCCTCAGAGCTCTCGGCAGGCGTCGTAGAAGTCGCCCCAGCCATCCCGCTCCCGGACCACGCCCTCGAGGTACTCGCGCCACACGACCTCGTCGTGGACGGGGTCGCGTACCACCGCACCGACGATGCCCCCGGCCACGTCCGCCGCGCTCAGCACACCGTCGCCGAAGTGGGTCGCCAAGGACAACCCGTTGGTGACCACCGAGATCGCCTCGGCCGTCGACAGCGTGCCGCTCGGTGTCTTGAGGCTGGCGCGCCCATCCTCGGTGACACCGTCGCGGAGCTCGCGGAACACGGTGACCACCCGGCGGATCTCGTCGGCGGCCGCCGGAAGATCGGGCAGTGCCAGCGAGCGGCCGAGCGCGCCGACGCGCTGGGTGACGATCGCCATCTCCTCCTCGGCGGTGGCCGGCAGCGGGAGCACGACGGTGTTGAACCGACGGCGCAGGGCACTGGACAGCTCGTTGACACCCCGATCGCGGTCGTTGGCGGTGGCGATGAGGTTGAACCCGGCGACCGCCGCGACCTCACCCTCCAGCTCGGGGACCGGCAGCACCTTCTCCGACAACGTGGTGACCAACGCGTCCTGTACCTCGCTGGGCATCCGGGTCAGCTCTTCGATCCGCACCAGGCGGCCGTCGCGCATCCCGCGGTACACCGGACTCGGCACCAGCGCCGCCTCGCTGGGCCCCTCGGCCAGCAGCCGGGCGTAGTTCCACCCGTAGCGCAGCGTCTCCTCCGTGGTCCCCGCGGTGCCCTGGACCAGCAGCGTCGAGTCCCCGCTGATCGCCGCCGCGAGGTGCTCGCTGACCCAGGTCTTGGCCGTCCCCGGCACCCCCAGCAGCAGCAACGCCCGATCGGTCGCCAGGGTCGCCACCGCGATCTCGACCAACCGGCGGGACCCGACGTACTTCGGGGCGATGATCGTGCCGTCGGGCAGCGACCCGCCGATCAGATAGGTGACCACCGCCCACGGCGACAGCCGCCAGTTGGGTGGGCGGGGGCGGTCGTCGGCGGCGCCGAGGGCGGCCAGCTCGGACGCGTCGCGGTGCTCGGCGTGGGGGCGCAGCGGTGCGAGGGTGGGGTCGGTGCGTGCGGTCATGTCTCCAGCTCGACGAGCATCTCGTGGCGGCAGATGGCCAGATCGGCCAACGTCAGGGCGAGGGCGCCGACCGGGCCGTCACCGACCTGACCGAGCGCGTCGGCGACGGCGACGAGCGCGTCACGGCGGCAACGGGCGACGAAGTTCACCAGCACGTTGCGGTACGCCATCGTGACCGTGCCCGACCCCATGAGACCGCTGAACGCGGCGACGACGTCGGCGGGACCGGCGGTGAGGACCGGCGCGAGCTCGGGAGCGACGGGCAAGGACGGCAGCCCGTCGCCGTCCCGGTCGGGACCGGGCGTGGTCGATCCGGCCGAGCGGCCGAGCTCCGGGCGCTGTTCGACCAGCCAGGTGGCGGTGGGACCGCCGGCCGTCATGACCGCGGACCACATGGCGGCGTGACGGCGATGGCGGCGCAGCGCGCCGGCCAGAAGATCGGGTGGAACGCGCCAGCGGCGGCGGTGGACCATCAGCCAGAACTCGTCTTCGAGCACCGGCCACCCGGCGACGATGTGGGCCCAGCGGGCGGCGGCCGCCGTCGGCAGCAACGGTCGGGCGTCGAGCGGCGGTGGCCGTAGGGTCGCCGCCGGCGGGCCGGGTCGCATCCCGACACGCCGGGCGACGACGGTCGCCGCCACCGCGGTGACCAGGCGTTCGGCCGGCGTGTCGGCCAACGCGTCGTCGACGGTGTCGGCCAGCAGGGCCGGCGGTCGGGGTGGATCACGTCGATCGGTGCCCAACAGCGCGACCGTCACCAGTTCATGCCAGTGCGCGGTGACCGTCATCGCAGCACCCGGCCGGCTCACGCCGCGCTCACGAAGCTCGGGTCGGCGACGGGGCCGATGTCGAGGTCACGGTCCTCGAGATGGATGGTCAACGGGACGACGCCGTCGAGTGTCCACTCGACGGTGAGGACCAACTCGTCATCGGACGCCGCGGCGGCGACCACCGCGTCGACGCCCGGGGCGTCGGGAGCGAGCGCCAACGATCCGGTGTGATCGACCAAGACCCAGCGACCCTCGACCAGCGTCACCGCGGCGCGGACGGTGACGGGGACGCGGTCGGCCCACGGCTCCTCGGCGTACCACCGTCCGATGGCGGCGCACGCCGCGTCCAGGTCGAGCGCATCGTCGGGCGGCCCCACCGCGACGCCAGCGGGGTCGGCGACCGTGCCGAGCAGGGCCCGCACCGAGCCACCCGGGTAGCGATGCAGGTCGGCGGCCAACTCGTCGCCGACGGACAACGAGACGTCGAGCGCCTGGCGATAGGCGGCGAACGACAGGAGCATCGCCCATCCGCCGCGCCGACCTCGCAGCCAGAGCCGGCGGACCTCGATGCGGTCCTCGCGGGTGTCGCTGCGTGCCATCACCCGCCACGTGTCGGTGTCGGGGACCCCGGCGAGGACGTCGGCGTGGCGCACCTGCCATCCGCAGGCGGTAGCGACGCCGTCGGCGAGCGGTGACGGCAGGTCGGACACCCGGTGTGCGCCTTGGGCCAGGAGATGCCAGATGCCGAGCTCGGCCAGCACCACCTCGTGCCAGTCCGCCCGGGTACCCACCACCCCGGCCAGACGCCGGACCCGGTTGGCCAACGCTCCGGCGCGGGCATCGACGAGCCGGGCCGCGAGTTGATCCCAGGTGGCGTAGCGGGCCAAGGCGGGGTCGGCCAGCCCGGTCCGCAGCCGATCGAGGACCCAACGGTCGAGCTCGACGAGGCCGTCGAGCAGCCGGGCGATGCGATCGTCGCGGCCGCGTTCGAGATCGGGCGGACCGTCCGGGTTGGGGGCCGCCTGGTCCCGATCCTCGATCGGCCCGTGCTCGCCGGGCGCCTCGGCGATGGGTACCTCGGCGATGGGTACCTCGGGGGAGGCATCGGTCCGCTTGAGGCCGCCGCGTCGAGACAGCCATCGCCCAACACCGGCGGGCGCCTCGCTGATCGGCACGTGGCCGCGCACCCAGAGGATCAACAACGCCAGCACGTGCTTGCACGGTTGGGCGCGGCTGGGGCACGAGCAGCGCCAGCCCACGGTGGCGTGGTCGACCACCGTGTCGTAGGGCTCGCGGCCCGACCCACGGCAGCGCCCCCACGCGGCGCGGTCGTCGGCGCCCAGGCTGCCCCACTGCCCGGGGATCGCCAGCGGCTCGGCGGCGGCGAAACGCGCCGGGGCCGGTGTCAGCGCCATCACCTGTTCGATCGACCAACGAACCGCAGCCATCGTCGATCGACGCTAGCGAGGGGGTGTCACGGTGCCCGGGCGTGATCAGCCGGTCGGGAACAGGCCGACGGGCAGGCCGGAGTGGCGAAGGTGGGCGCTCTCGTTGAGCGAGATCACCGATCGCACACCCGCACGCGACGCCGCCACCCGGCTGATCGAGGTGTAGTTGGGGACAAAGAACTGTCCCGTCGACAGACCCAGCACGGCGGCGACGGCGACGTTGATCACCCCACCGTGACAGACCACCGCCACGGTGTCACCCGGATGAGTGGACACGATCCGATCGAGCGCGACCAGCACCCGGGCGCGGAACTCGACAAAGGCCGCCTCCGTCTCGAACCGCCCGCTGACCAGCTCGAGGTACCGGGGGTCGCCGGCCGCCTTGAGCTCCTCGAGCGGGACGTACTCGTTGGAGTCCCGGTCCCACTCGGCGACATCGTCGTCGACGATCGGCTCGACGCCGAGTCGATCGAGCAGCGGTCGCGCCGTCTCGACGGCACGGCGCATCGGACTCGTGTACACGGCATCGATCCGCTCGGCCGCCAGATAGTCAGCCAACAGCTCGGCTTGGCGCCGGCCGTCAGCGGACAGCGGCGGGTCGGCGGGACCCTCGGCCCCTTCGACGCGGATCGGCAGGCCATGACGGACGAGCACGAGTTGCACAGCCGCACAGGCTCGCATCCGCGGGCGCACCCCGACGCCATCGGAGCGGTGCGGCGCCCACCACCACGGTGGGTGGCTGGGGTGTGTCGCGGGCGGTCTCGTTAGGGTCCGATGTCGCATGGACGAGAAGCTGGAAGCCGTCTTCGACGAGGTCGTTCGCCGCAACCCGAGCGAGGTGGAGTTCCACCAGGCGGTCCGCGAGGTCCTCGAGTCACTCGGATCGGTGGTTGCCAAGCACCCCGAGTACCTGGAGGAGAAGATCATCCAGCGGATCTGCGAACCGGAGCGTCAGCTGCTGTTCCGGGTGCCCTGGCAGGACGACGCCGGCACCGTGCAGATCAACCGGGGCATGCGGGTCGAGTTCAACAGCGCACTCGGGCCGTACAAGGGCGGCCTGCGCTTCCACCCATCGGTCAACCTTGGCATCGTCAAGTTCCTCGGCTTCGAGCAGATCTTCAAGAAAGCCCTGAACGGCCTGCCCATCGGCGGCGGCAAGGGCGGCGCCGACTTCGACCCCAAGGGCCGCAGCGACCGCGAGATCATGCGGTTCTGCCAGAGCTTCATGACCGAGCTGTACCGCCACATCGGTGAGTACACCGACGTCCCGGCCGGCGACATCGGCGTCGGTGGCCGCGAGATCGGATTCCTGTTCGGCCAGTACAAGCGGATCACCAACCGCTACGAGTCCGGGGTGCTGACCGGCAAGGGCACGGCATGGGGCGGCGCTCTGGTGCGCACCGAGGCGACCGGCTACGGCACCGTGTTCTTCGTCGACGAGATGCTGCGCGCCAAGGGCCACGCCCTGGCCGGCCAGTCCGCGGTCGTGTCCGGCTCGGGCAACGTCGCGATCTACGCCATCGAGAAGGCGCAGCAGCTCGGCGTGACCGTGGTCGCGTGCTCGGACTCGTCGGGCTACGTCTACGATCCGGCCGGGATCGATGTCGCACTGCTCCAAGACGTCAAGGAGGAGCGCCGGGCGCGCATCGACGTCTACGCCAAAGAACGGGCCTCGGCGACGTTCATCGACCGCGGCTCGATCTGGTCCACGCCGTGCCAGATCGCACTCCCCTGCGCCACCCAGAACGAGCTGACCGGAGCCGACGCCGCCACGCTCATCGGCAACGGCTGTCTCGCGGTGGCCGAAGGCGCCAACATGCCCTGCACCCCCGAGGCCGTGCGCGCCTTTCTCGACGCCGGCGTCGCCTTCGGTCCCGGCAAGGCCGCCAACGCCGGCGGCGTGGCCACCTCGGCATTGGAGATGCAGCAGAACGCGAGCCGCGACTCGTGGACGTTCGACTACACCGAACGACGCCTCGCCGCCATCATGGCCGGCATCCACGACCGGTGCGCGGCGACCGCCGAGCGCTTCGGCTCGCCGGGCAACCTGGTCGTCGGCGCCAACATCGCCGGCTTCGAGCAGGTCGCCACGGCGATGGACGCCCTCGGTCTGATCTGATCCTGCTCGGCCCGTCCTGAGCTTCCCTCACCCCGCTCAGCAACCCGCCAACACCGTCACCGCGCTCCCTCACCCCAGGCCGCTGGCGCGGGCGAGTCCCCGTTGGTGCCACAATCTGGGTGACGTGATCACAACAGTCGATGGGAGGCCTGTGATGCGTGCGTTGAGGCTGATCGGTCCCGGCCAGCTCGAGCTGCAGGAGGTGCCGATTCCCGACCCCGGACCGGGCGAGGTGCTGATCAAGATCGCCGGTGCCGGGTTGTGCCATTCGGATCTCCACGTGCTGGAGGCCGGCGATCTCTGGCCGAAGTTCGACATGACCCTGGGCCACGAGGGCGCCGGCACGATCGCCAAGCTCGGCGCCGGCGTCACCGGCATCGAGATCGATGAGCCGGTCCTGATGAGCGTGCTCCAAGAGTGCGGCCACTGCCGGCCCTGCGTCACCGGTCGCGGCAACGCCTGCCAGACCAACGGCGGCCGCCTCGGGTTCCCGACCACACCCGGGCTCGGCCCGGACGGCTCGATGGCCGAGTACGCCATCACCACGGCCAGTGCCATCGACCCACTGGGGAGCATCGATCCGGGGATCGCCGCCCCGCTGGCCGATGCCGGGGTCACCTCGATGCACGCGATCCGGTCGGCCGATGGCCGTCTCGGCGCTGGCTCGACGGCAGTGCTGATCGGGGTGGGCGGTCTCGGGCATGCCGGGCTACAGATCCTCAAGGCCACGACCGGTGCTCGGGTGATCGCCCTCGACACCAGCGAGGACAAGCTGGCGATGGCCCGCCGGCTCGGTGCCGACGAGGCGATGCTCAGCGACACGGCGGCGGTCGACACCATCCTCGGCATGACCGACGGCTACGGCGTCGACGTGGTCCTCGACTTCGTCGGGGTCGAGCCGACCGTCGAGCTCGCACGGGCGGTGATCGCACCCGAGGGGCTGCTGCGCTTCGTCGGCCTCGGGGGCGGACAGTTCACCTATGCCGCGGCACAGCCGGTCGACTTCCCGTGGGGTGTCAACATCCAGTCGTCCTACGGCGGCACCCACGCCGACCAGATCGACGTCCTCGCCCTGGCGCAACAAGGCAGGCTGACGATCGAAGCCGAGCACTACCCGCTCGAGGAGTGGTCCCAGGCCTTCGACGACCTCGAGCATGGCCGTCTCAACGGCCGGGCGATCCTCGTCCCCTGACGTCCCCACCCGGCGTGGCTAGTCACCGCCGCCGCCGGCGTCATCATCATCATCATCAGGGCCGGGGCCGGGGGCGGTGAGCAGTTGCGACCGCTCCACGCGGCCATACACCTCTCGGGCCGTGATCGTGCGCTGCGCACGACCGCGGCCGACGAAGCTGACGACCCAGTTCAGCAACGTCGTGAACCGGCGGCGGAACCCGATGATGTAGAAGAGGTGCAGCGCCAACCAGGCGATCCAGGCGATGAACCCGCTGAGGCGGAGCCGGCCGATCTCGGCCACCGCGCTGAACCTGGCGACGCTCGCCATCGAGCCCTTGTCGTGGTAGACGAACGGTTGCTCGTCGACCGCGCCATCGGAGCCTTTCGCGAGCCGGGACACGATCCGGTCGGCGGCGAAGCGGCCGCCCTGGATCGCCAGCTGCGCCACACCGGGATAGTGGTGCAACGTGATCATGTCGCCGACGACGAACACCTCGGGATGGCCCGGCAGGGTCAGGTCCTCGTTGACCTCGATCCGTCCCGCCCGATCCTGCTTGGCGCCCGAGCGGGTGGCCAGCTGATGCGCCAACGGGTTGGCCTGGACCCCGGCCGCCCACACCTTGGTCAGGCACTCGATCCGCTCCGTGTTCCCGTCGGCGTCGGCGATCTCCAACCCCTCGGCGTCGACATCGGTCACCCGAGCGCCGAGACGCACCTCCACCCCGAGCCGTTCGAGGCTGCGCCGGGCCTTGAGCCCCAGACGATCGTCGAAGCTGCCGAGTACCGCGTCGGCGGCGTCGAGCAGGATCACCCGGGCCGACATCGTGTCGATGCGCCGGAAGTCGCGCGGCAGCGTTCGGCGTGACAGTTCGGCGATCTGACCGACAAGCTCGACGCCGGTCGGCCCGGCCCCGACGACGACGAAGGTGAGCGCCCGCTGCGTCTGTTGCGGAGTCGGCGCCACCTCGGCGAGTTCGAACGCACCGAAGATCCGACCGCGGATCTCGAGGGCGTCGTCGACCGTCTTGAGCCCCGGGGCGTGCTCGGCAAACCGATCGTTCCCGAAGTACGACGACGTCGACCCGGTCGCCACGATCAGGCTGTCGTAGGGCGTGACGAGCGACTGCGACGCCTCGCGGGCAGCACCCACCCCGGCGCGCACGTCGGCGTGCACGAGCGGCAGGTTCGATGTCACCGTGCGGGCGTCGAGATCGACGTCGGTGACCTCACCGAGGATCGTGCGAACGTTCTCCTGTCGACGGAGCACCTCGCGCACGCTCGGCGCGATGTCGCCCTCGGAGAGGATGCCGGTCGCCAGCTGGTAGAGCAACGGCTGGAAGAGATGGTGTGTGGTGCGCGAGATCAGCGTGATGTCGACATCGGCGCCGGCCAGCTCGGAGGCGGCGAACAACCCGCCGAAGCCCGAGCCGATGATGACCACCCGGTGTTGCGTCGTCGCCATGGTTCCTCCCACCGTCACCTTCCGTCGTGTCGTCGCGCCGGGTTGGCGGGGCGGCGACGTAGATGCTGGCACACCGCCGACCGGCGTGCGCCGCCGGGCCTGTGTCCGGTCGGTCAGGCGCGCGCGTCCCACGTGGCGGTGTTGACGCCGGCCTCGCGCAGCGCCACCTTGCGCACCTTCTCGGTCGGTGTCTTGGGGAGCTCGTCGACGAACTCGATGAACCGCGGCACCATGAACTTGGGCATCGACTCGACGAGGAACGCGTGCAGTTGGGCGGCGTCCACCGCGGCACCCGGCTTGCGGACGACCACGGCCTTGACCTCGTCCTCGCCCCACTCAGAGGGCACCGCGATCGCCGCCGACTCGAGCACCTCGGGATGAGCGTTGACACCGGTCTCGACCTCCATCGACGAGATGTTCTCGCCGCGCCGCCGGATCGCGTCCTTCTGGCGGTCCACGAAGTGAAACCACCCGTCGGCATCGTGCACGAAGCCGTCGCCGGTGTGGAACCAGCCGTTGCGCCAGGCCTCAGCGGTCTTGTCCGGCATGTTGAAGTAGCCGGCGTTGAGCATCCAAGGCTCATCCGCCCGCACGATCAGCTCACCCAGTTCGCCACGGGGCACCTCGTAGTCGTGCTCGTCGACCACCCGGCACTCGTAGCCGTCGCGTGTCCGGCCGCAGGCCTCGACCGGCATCCGCCCGACCTCGTCGGTTCCGGCGACGATCGGACACGAGATCTCGGTCATGTTGAAAACCGTGGTGACCTCGACCCCGAAGCGGGTGCGGAAATCGTCGAGCTCGGGGATCAACGGCACCATCAGCACCGTGCGCAGCGGCGTGTCGGCGTCATCGGGCCGGGCGGGCTGGCGGTAGACGAAGTTCGCCATCGCTCCCAGCAGCAGCGTCGACGTGCAGCGGTAACGACGAACGTCGTCCCAGAACTCATCGGTCTTGAACTGCTCACGGAACACGCCGCGGATGCCGAGTCGGGCGAAGTTGTAGACGTACACCTTGCCCGACACGTGGTACATCGGGAACGGGCAGTAGAACGCCTCGTCGCCGCTGGCCGGATCGTCGTCGAGGCCCGCCGCCGAGGCCCACTGCTGAGTGTGGGTGAACAACACCCCTTTGGACGGCCCGGTCGTGCCCGACGTGTAGAAGATCTCGACCACGTCCCACGGCTGTGGGCCATCGAAGGTGTCGTCGGCTTCGACGCCCCGCAGGAACTCCGCGCCGCCGATCATCCGGTAGGGCAGGTCGGGCAGCGGACCGACGGCGTCGGGGACCACGATCGTGTCCACCCGGCCAACGGGACCGCCGAGGGCGGCCAGGCGGTCGAGATAGCGCTCGGCGACGACGGCCACCCGGGCGTTCGAGTTCTCGAGGGTGTAGGCCAGCATCTGACCCTGGTAGCTGGTATTGACCGGGACCTCCCAGGCGACCAGCCAGGTGAGACCGACCCAGCAGTGGACGGCGTCGAAGCCGACCGGCAGCATCGAGCAGACGGTGTCGGAGTGACCGATGCCCAGCCGATCGAAAGCGTGGGCCCAACGAAGTGCCGCCGTGTGGGCTTCCCCGTAGGTCAGGGTGCGGTCGGCTTCCACCTGTTGCAGAAAGACCTTGTCGGGTTCCTCGGTGCCCCGGCGGCGGACGAGGAACGGCAGCAGCAGCTCACGATCGACCATCGTCCCATCGCAGCACCCGACCGGGCTCGGCGGCGGATCGTGCGCGCACCCGAGCGCCCAGCAGGGTGACCGGTACCCTCGGGGACATGGCCGAATCGCCGCCCGGGCCGCGTCCCGAGACGAGTCCGGATCCCCGCCTCACCGGAACCGAGATCGCCGACTCGGTGGTCGATCTGATCGGCGACACGCCCCTCGTGCGGATGCGTCGGACCATGGCCGACGAGCAGCTCCCCAGCATCCTGGCAATGAAGATGGAGACCACCAACCCCGGCGGCTCGTCCAAGGACCGTCCGGCATTGCAGATGATCCTGGAGGCCGAGCGCGACGGGCGGCTCCGGCCCGGCGGCACGATCGTTGAGCCGACGAGTGGCAACACCGGGGTCGGGCTGGCGATCGTGGCCGCCCAGCGCGGCTACCGCTGCGTCTTCGTGATGACCGACAAGGTCGCACCGGAGAAGATCTCGCTGCTCAAGGCCTATGGCGCCGACGTGGTGGTGTGCCCGGTCGCGGTCGCCCCCGACGATCCCCAGAGCTACTACTCGGTCGCCGAGCAGCTCACCGAGGAACTCGCCGCGTTCCGCCCCAACCAGTACGCCAACCCGGCCAATCCGCGGGCCCACGAGCTGACCACCGGCCCCGAGCTGTGGCGCCAGACGGCCGGCCGCATCACCCACTTCGTCGCCGGGGCCGGCACCTGCGGATCGATCACCGGCACGGCGCGCTACCTCAAGGCGCAGAACCCCGACATCAAGATCGTCGCCGCCGACCCGCAGGGCTCCGTGTTCTCGGGTGGTTCTGGCCGCCCCTACCTGGTCGAAGGGGTCGGCGAGGACTTCTTCCCCGACGCCTGGCAGCCCGAGCTCTACGACGAGATCATCCCGATCAGCGACGAGGAGAGCTTCCTCACCGCCCGGCGCGTCTCCGAGACCGAAGGCATCCTGATCGGCGGGTCGGGGGGCATGGCCGTCGCCGCGGCGATCAAGGTGGCCCGCCGGGCCGACCCCGACGACATCGTCGTGGTGTTCAACCCCGATTCGGGACGCGGCTACCTCTCGCGGATCTTCGACGACGAGTGGATGGCCAACTTCGGGTTCCTGCGCGAGTGCGACCAGTGCGTCGGCGCCGTGCTCGACACCCGCCGGGGCGCCCCCGAGCTGCTCTACGTCAACCCCGAGCAGCCGCTGCGCGAGGCGATCGAGCTAATGCGGGCCAACGGGATCAGCCAGCTCCCGGTCTGCAAGAACACTCCGCCCTTCGCGGCCGCCGAGGTGTCCGGGTCGATCGACGAGCTCGACGTGATGGAGGTCATCGCCCGCGACCCGTCGGTGCTGGCCAAACCGGTCGAGCAGGTGATGGGCCCCCGGCTGGCCACCATCGGCGTCGGACAGAAGGTCGAGCTCGCGGTCGGGCTCCTCGAGACCGCCAACGCGCTGCTCGTGCTCTCCGGCGGCCGTCCGCTGGCGGTGATCACCAGGACCGACATCCTCAGCTACTTCGAGCATGTCGCCGATGTCGCCCCGGCGACGACCACGGTCGGCGGCTGGTGATGGGCGAGGAACAGACCGACGCCGCGCTCGGGTTCGAGACCCGCGCCATCCATGCCGGTCAAGCCCCCGACGCCACCAGCGGCGCCGTCGTCGTGCCGATCTCGCTGTCCACCACCTTCGCCCAGGACGGCGTCGGTGGCCACCGTGGCTATGAGTACTCACGCTCGGGCAACCCGACCCGAACCGCCCTCGAGACGTGCGTCGCCTCGCTCGAGGAGGCGCACCACGGGCTGGCGTTCGCCAGTGGGCTCGCCGCCGAGGACAACATCCTGCGGCTGGTGCCGCCGGGTGGTCGGGTGCTGTTGGGCAATGACGCCTACGGCGGCACGTTCCGCCTGATCGACAAGGTGTGGCGACCGCTGGGGATCCACTGGAGCGCCGTCGACCTCACCGACATCGGCGCGCTGGCGCGCGACTGGCCCGCCGACACGGCGATGGTCTGGCTGGAAACTCCGACCAACCCGCTGCTCAGCTGCATCGACATCGAGGCCGTCGCCGATCTCGCCCGTTCCCGGGGCGCGCTCACGGTGGTCGACAACACCTTTGCCACCCCGTATCTCCAGCGTCCGATCACGCTGGGCGCCGACGTGGTCGTCCACTCGGCGACGAAGTACCTCGGGGGACACAGCGACGTCGTCGGCGGATTCGTCGCCGTCGATGACGATGCACTGGCCGAACGCCTGCGGTTCACCCAGAACGCGGCCGGTGCCGTCCCGGCACCGTTCGACTGCTATCTCGTGCTGCGCGGCGTGAAGACGTTGGCGGTGCGGATGGACCGTCACTGCACCAACGCGCGGGCGATCGTCGACCTGCTGGTCGACCACCCGGCGGTGGAGCGGGTGTTGTACCCCCAGCTCCCCGACCACCCCGGGCACGCCGCCGCCGCCAAGCAGATGCGCGACTACGGGGGCATGGTGAGCTTCACCGTCGCCGCCGGTGCGGCGGCGGCGAAGCAGATCGTCGCCCGGACCGAACTGTTCACGTTGGCCGAGTCCTTGGGTGCGGTCGAGAGCCTCATCGAGCACCCCGGCGAGATGACCCACGCGTCGGCCGCCGGGTCGCCGCTGGAGGTTCCCGACAACCTCATCCGGCTGTCGGTCGGCATCGAGGCGACCGGCGACCTCGTCGCGGACTTGCGGCAGGCGCTGGGGACGGTCGGCACATGAGCAGCGACACGCCGGGCACGCCGACGACGAACGGATCGGCCGGCTCGTCGTCGGAGCGCCCGACCGTCGTCGCCGCCAACCGGCTGCCGGTCACCCGCTCGGGCGACGGCTGGACCGCCAGCCCCGGGGGCTTGGTACGGGCGCTGCTCCCGCTGCTGCGGGCGACGGGTGGAACCTGGGTCGGATGGACCGGCGTCGCCGACGACGCACCGGCGCCGTTCGATCACGACGGTGTTCACCTTCACCCCGTGGCGATCTCCCCCGAGGAGCTCGAGCACTACTACGAGGGTTTCTCCAACGACACCCTCTGGCCGCTGTATCACGACGCGCTGCGCGACTCGACCTACAGCGGTAAGGACTGGGCGGCCTACCAACGGGTCAACGAGCGATTCGCCGACACGTTGGCGTCGGTCGCACCACAAGATGCCGTCGTCTGGGTACAGGACTACCACCTCCAGTTGGTGCCGGCGATGCTGCGCGAGCGGCGCCCAGACGTGACGATCGGGTTCTTCTTCCACATCCCGTTCCCACCGGTCGAGTTGTTCATGCGCTTGCCGTGGCGCTCGGAGATCGCGGCCGGATTGGCCGGGTGCGATCTGGTCGGCTTCCAGCGCCAGATCAACGCCCACAACTTCGACGTGGTCTGTCGCGATCTGCTCGGTGACGCCCCGCCCAGCGGTGCCTTTCCGATCTCGATCGACGTCGAGGAGATGGAGGCGCTCGCCGCCGGCCGCTCGGTCCGCCAAGGATCCAACCGCCTCCGTCACCGGCTCGGCGAACCCGAGGTGGTGTTGCTCGGCGTCGACCGTCTGGACTACACGAAGGGGATCAGCCAGCGGCTGCGAGCCTTCCAATCGCTCCTCGACGATGGCCAGCTGACCGTCGACCGGGCCGTGATGGTACAGGTGGCGACGCCGACGCGTGAGGCCGTCGAGCACTATCAGAACGAGCGTCGCGAGATCGAACAGATCGTCGGGGAGATCAACGGCGTCCACGGCCGACTGGGCGATCCGGCGGTGCACTACCTCTACCGGTCGCTCCCGCTCGATCAGCTCGTGACGCTGTATCGCACCGGTGACGTGATGCTGGTGACCCCGTTGCGCGATGGGATGAACCTGGTCGCCAAGGAGTACGTGACCACCCGGCTCGACGGTGACGGTGTGTTGGTGCTGTCCGAGTTCGCCGGCGCCGCCGATCAGCTCACCGACGCCGTGCTGGTCAATCCGCACGACGAGTCGGCGCTGCGGGAGGCCATCATGACCGCCGTCGAGATGCATCGTCACGAACGCCGCGCCCGCATGAGCCGGCTGCGCGAGGTCGTGCGTTCGAGTGATGTTCGCGGCTGGGCCGAGCACTTCCTCGCCGAGTTGCTGCGAGCCGGGAACGCCCGCCGTGATGCCCGACCCTGACGTCGACACCGCCATCTCCTTCGACGACCCCGTCGCGCTCGCCGCCACGGTGTCGACACTGGATCGACCGGTGCTCGTCGGCTTCGACGTCGACGGTGTCCTGGCGCCGATCGTCGCGCACGCCGACGACGCCGCGTTGCTCCCCGGCGTGCTCGACGCGATCGCGGACCTGGCCGCCCGCACCCCGGTAGCGGTCGTGTCGGGTCGCCGGCTCGACGATCTCTTGGGGTTCGGGTTCGACCACCCCGTCGCCGTCTTCGGCACCCACGGCCTCGAACGCCACGGCGTCGAGCCCCTCGAACTGACCGCCAGCGAACGGGCGCGCTACGACCGGCTCCACACGATCGCCCACGAGGCGGCGACGCGCGCCGGTGCCGGCGCGTGGGTCGAGACCAAGCGAGCCGGGGTCGTATTGCACGTGCGCGAGGCCACATCGTCGGAGGCGGCGGCGCGGGCCAGCGAGCAGGCCCGCCGACGGGCCACCGACGTCACGGGCGCCCACGTCAAGCCGGGCAAGGCCGTGCTCGAGCTGCTGGCGCGGGAGACCTCGAAGGCGACCGCGATGACGACCTTGCGAACCGAGCTCGGTGCGGCGTCGATCGTGTTCGTCGGCGATGACCACACCGACGAGGAGGTCTTCGCCTCGATGCGACCCGGCGACCTCGGGGTGCGGGTCGGCCCCGGTACCACGGCGGCGCAGCGTCGTCTGGCCGGACCCGACGACGTCCTGACGCTGATCCGAACCCTGACGAACTCGGCGCCGCTCGTCGATTGAGACCGAAACCGCCCCGGTGCGGGCGGGCTCGACGACGACGGCGAGGTCTCGGCGGCCGGTCCGGCGGCGCCCACCGGGGATGGAACACTGCGGGGATGCCTGCCGATCCACAGCGCGTCGTCGCCGACCTCCTCGAGCTCCGCCAGCTGACCTCGACCGTCGTCGAAGGGGGCGCGGCCCAGACCGTGCTGGGCCGGCGATCCGACGAGCCGCCGGTCGCGTCGGCGCGCCTGGCGTGGACCGAGCCGTGGGTACGGGCCCGGGAGTGGTTCGCGGCGAGCTTCGAGGGCATCCCGGTCGAGACATCGATCGACCCCGCCGGCAACCTGTGGGTGACCCTGCCCGGCGCCCGTGGGGAGCGGATCGTGATGGGGAGCCATCTCGACTCGGTCCCCAACGGTGGGTGGCTCGACGGGGCGCTGGGGGTGCTGGCCGGCGCCGAGGTGCTGCGCGGGCTGTACCGTGACGGCACCGAGCTGCCGGTGTCCGTGAGCGTGGTCGACTGGGCCGACGAGGAGGGGGCTCGCTTCGGTCGATCGCTGTTCGGATCGGGCGCCGTCGGGGGCTCGCTCGACATCGACGCCGTGCGTCATCTCGCCGACAACGACGGCCGTGAGCTGGTCGACGTGGTCGGCGAGCATGGCGTGGCGCTCGACACCGCGTTGACCGCCGGTGACGTGCTGACCTCGATCGCCGCCTCGGCCGAGCTGCACATCGAGCAAGGCCCGATGCTCGAGTCGAAGGGCCTGCACCTGGCCGCGCTCCATGGGATCCTCGGCGTCGAGCGGCGACTGGTGCGGCTCAAGGGTCAAGCCTGTCACGCCGGGGCGACGCCGATCTCGCTGCGTCGCGACCCGACCGTCGCCGCGTCGCGGATGGCGATCGCCATCCGCGACCTCGGGCTCGAGCTCGACGCCTTCACCACGGTCGGCGTGTGGCGGGTCTCCCCCGGCGTGCCGACAGCGGTGAACAGCCGCACCGAGTTCAGCGTCGACATGCGCCATCTGGAGCGCACGGTGCTCGATCAGCTCGTGACCCGCCTCGACGCCATCGTGGGCGAGATCGCCGCCGACGAGCAGGTCGACGCCGAGATCGAGGTGCTCTGGTCGATCGACCCGATCGCGTTCGAGCCCGATCTGGTCGACTTCGCCGCCGCCGCGGTGGCGGCCCACAGCGGTGTGCGCGAGGTGATGCCGTCGGGTCCGATGCACGATTCGGCGGAGATGGCCCAGGCCGGTGTCCCGACGGTGATGATGTTCGTGCCCTCGATCAACGGGCTGTCGCACACCCATGTCGAAGACACCGCCGAGGAGGATCTCGTGCTCGGCGTGGCCGCCTTCGACGACCTCGTCCGGCGGATGATCACCTGGTCCGCCGACCGGCTCCCACCCCGGGCCCGACGATGAGTCGGTGCGTGTGAGCCGGTTCAGAAGAGCGGGGCCTGCCCGTCGACGGATCGAGGGGCGCGCCGGATTCCCGACCACGGGACGTAGTGATCCATGAAGACCCACGTGCGCCGGTGGATGACCGACGGCCCGTAGGCCTGCAGCGCCGCCTTGTGGACCGGGCATGGATAGCCCTTGTTGGTGTCGAAGGACCACGCCGGATGATGCTCGGCGTACTCGCGCATCTGACGGTCGCGCAGCACCTTGGCCAGGATGCTGGCCGCCGCCACGCTCAGACAGCGAGCGTCGGCCTTGACCCGCCGCTCGACGTGGGCGACGTGGGGCGACACGAAGTCCCAGTTCCCATCGACCACGGCGGCATCGGGCCGGACACCGAGGGCGTCGATCGCCCGTTGCGCCGCAAGCCGCTGGGCGGCCGACATGCCGAGCTGGTCGCACTCGGCCTGGCTGGCGTGCCCGACCCCCCAGGCGTCGCACCACGCGGCCACCCGGTCGAACATCCGCTCCCGCTCCCGCTCGCTCAACAACTTGGAGTCCCGGACGCCGTTGACACGCCGATCGGTCGGCACGATCGCCGCACCGACGGTCAGTGGTCCCGCCCACGCCCCGCGACCGACCTCGTCGATCCCCACGACGAGGTCGTGACCGTCACGATGCAGCTCGCGCTCGATGGAACGGTCGGGGGCACGCTTCTTGGACACCGCGGGCCGCCGACGACGCGTCGGCGTCATCGCAACGCGACGTGCACGTCGCCGTCGCCGTCGCCGAACGTGCCGACTCGCCAGAACGAACCATCGGCGGTCAGCTCGTCGACCGCCGCCGGGTCCACCGCGGCGAGCAGTCCGCCCGAGGTCTGCGGGTCCAAGCACAGCGCCTCGGCCGACGCCGCGACGCCGGGATCCACGACAAACCGCTCGGCGACGTACTCACGGTTGCGGGCGTCGCCGCCGGTACGTACACCGGCATCGGCGGCTTCCACCGCCCCCCGATAGCCCTGCAGACCATCGGCCTCGATGTGCAGCGCCACCCCGCTGCGATCGGCGATCTCCCAACCGTGCCCGGCGAGGCCGTAGCCCGTCACGTCGGTGACGGCGTGCACCGCCGCGCCGAGCCCAATGAGACGCTCGGCGGCGTCACGGTTGAGGCGACGCATCCCGTTGATCGCCGCCGTCTTGGCGTCGTCGGGCGCCCCGGCGAGCACGATGCCGGTGCCCAGCGGTTTGGAGAGCACGGCGACATCGCCGGCCCGCGCCCCCGACTTGCGGAACACGCGCTCGGGGTGCACGAGACCCTGAACCGCGAGTCCGAAGATCGGCTCGGGGTTGCGGATCGTGTGACCGCCGGCGATGGTGCCTCCCGCCTCGGCCACCACGGCGGCCGCCGCCTCGAAGATCGTCGCCATCGCGGCCCGCGGAAAGTGCTCGGGAAAGGCGGCAACGTTGACGGCCAGCACGACACGCCCGCCCATCGCGAAGACGTCGCTACAGGCGTTGGCGGCGGCGATCGCCCCGTAGTCGGCCGGGTCGTCGACCAGCGGCGGGAAGAAGTCGGTGGTCGACACCAGGGCCACGTCGTCGCTCACCCGGTAGATCGCCGCGTCGTCGAACGGCGCCAACCCGACCAGCAGGGACGGGTCGGCGCTGGCGGGCAGCTCGGCGACCAGCTTCGACAGAACCGCGGCCCCCCACTTCGCCGCACAGCCACCGCAGGATGTCCACTCGGTCAGACGCAGCGGTGTCGTCACGGCCGAGGGGGTCATGCCCTCAGCGTAGGCACCCGGCGACGTGGCCGAGCGGGCCGGCGATCACGTGAAGCCGCCGGTACCCGTGACCGGCGCGGTCATCACCGACGATGTCCAGACCGTCGGGTCCACCCAGAGGGTCTCACCGGCACCCTGCGCGCTCGACCACGACGGCGCCACGCTCGGGGAGCGCAACACCTCGCCATCGCCAGCGGTCTCCCACAGCACCGCGACGTGCTCGCCGTGCCAGCGCAGCGCGTACGACAGCGTCGTGGATTGTCCCACCGGCAGTCCGTGGGCCTCGATCGACGTGCCCCGCCAGCTCGCTGGCAGACCGGCCGGGAGCAGCTCGTGTCGGGCGGCCAGACGCCGCTCGACGCACGCCACGCCGCGGGCGCCATCGGGCCGCGGCTGGTCCCAGCCAGGCACCGTCGGGTGGCCCCGACGATCGATGACGGCGGCGACGTCGCGTGCCGCCCGGCGATCGTCGCCGTGGACGAACACCCGTCCCGCGGCGTCGAGCGCCGCGTCGACGTCCCAACCGGGCCGGCGGGCGATCTCCTCGATGGCGGCGGCGACATCGACCGCCACGTCATCGACTTGGATGGGAGACAACTCACCGAGACGTTGGAGGTCACCCAGCTCGATCAGGAACGCCACGGGGTCATCGGCGGGATCGGTCACCCCGCCGAGCAACAGCTCACAGCGGGTGGCGATCACCGCCTCGACCGCTCGTTCGTCGGGGAGGACCAGCCGACCGGCGCGCTCGACGAGCGATCGCCACCCGCGGACCACGGCCTCGGGTTGCGCAACCCCGGCCGGCAGGGGAGCCGGGCCCGATCCGTCGTGAGCCAATCCGACCACGACGCTGGTTCGGTGGCCGATCGGAAGCATCGTCGAGCCGACCGGCATCTCGATGCCCTCGATCGGTACGTCAGCCGGTGGCCGGTTGGTCAGCACGTCCGGGCGGGTGACCGCGAGCGCGATCGGCAACGGCGACTCGTTGCGCACCTCCATCAGTGTCAACCCCGCCCCATCGGCGACCGACCAGATGCGCTGGATGGCGTCACCACCGGGGATGCTGACCCTCGTCTCGACGACGGGTGTGCCCTGGACGCACTCCTGACGGACGGCCCGCTCGGCCGACGGTCGATGCCAGCGGTCGTCGGCGGCGATCGCCCAGTCGAGGGTTGCCGAACCGTCGGCGGGCACGAGCGCCCCCCACGGTGTCACCTCGGCGCGCCAGATGCCGCCGAGCGCGCCCGTGGTCACCACGCCGGCTGACACTATCGGGGTGAGCCGGTCTCGGCCGGGCGGGCCCGATCTGGATACCGTCACGCTGGTGGAGGTGGCCGTCCTCATCCCGGTGAAGCGGTTCACGGCCGCGAAGGCACGCCTGACCGGTGTGCTGGATGCCTCGGCGCGTGCCCGCCTGGCCCGCTGGCTGGCCGATCGCGTCGTCGCCGCCAGCGGCTCGGCACCGGTGTTCGTGGCCTGTGACGACGACGACGTGGCGGGCTGGGCCGACGCCGCCGGCGCCGAGGTGCTGTGGAGCCCCGGGGTGGGCCTGAACGGTGCCGTCGACGCCGGACGGGCCACCATCAGTGGGAAGGGCTTCGATCACCTCGTCATCGCCCACAGCGACCTCCCGCTCGCCCACGACCTCGACCGCTTGGCCACCGTCGGGACCGTGACGTTGGTGCCGGACCGACACCGTGACGGCACCAACGTGGTCGCCGTCCCCGTCGGGGTCGATCTGCCGGCGTCCTACGGCGCCGGCTCGTTCGCCCGGCATCTCGCACTGGCCATGGCGCTCGGGGTGGCGGTCGAGGTGTGGGACGATCCCCGCCTCGCCCTCGATCTCGATCGTGCCGACGACCTCCGTCATCCGCTCGCCTTTCCCACCCTTCCCGAATGGCTGCAAACGATCCTGGCCAGCCCCCGCTGACCCCGGCCCCCTGGACGCGCGACCATCCGGTCCCGAGCGTGGCCCTGGCCGTCGCGGCACACCCTGACGACGTCGAGTTCGGTGCCGGCGCGACGTTGGCGAAATGGGCGGCGGCCGGCTGTGTCATCCACCACCTCGTGTGCACCGACGGGTCGAAGGGCACCTGGGACCTCGACGCCGACCTGCCCGCGCTGGTCGCTCGCCGCAAGGCCGAGCAACGAGAAGCGGCGCGCCGCCTCGCCGGCCAACACGCCGGCGAGGTCCGCTTCCTCGGCCGTGTCGATGGCGACCTGACCGCCGATCGCGCCACGGTGAGCGACGTCGCCCGGGCCATCCGCGAGCTTCGACCGCAGGTCGTGCTGGGACACGACCCGTGGAAGCGCTACCGACTCCATCCCGATCACCGCAACGCGGGCTTGCTGGTCTGCGACGCGATCGTCGGGGCGCGCGACCCGCACTTCTTCGCCGATCATGGCCTGCCCCACCACCGACCGGACGCGCTGCTGCTGTGGGAGGCCGACGAGCCCAACCACGTCGAGGACGTCGCCGCCACCGTGGAGACCAAGCTCCGTGCGCTCGAGGCCCACGAGAGCCAGTTCGAGACGACGATGCACGCCGTCGACGATCGCGACTTGGACGGCTTCCGAGCGCGGATCAGGTCGCGACTGGCGGAGCTGGGCGCTCCGTTCGAGCTGTCAGCAGCCGAGGTGTTCCGGCTGATGACCGACCTCTGACGAGGCGGGCGGTCAGGCGGCGAACTGGCCCGGCCGGCGACCGGCGCCGGGCGGACCGGCAAACGCCTGGGCGAGTCCGAGCCACTCGTCGGCGGCGGGCCCCTCGGCGAGCAGGTCGACGTCATCGCGATGTCGACGCTGGGTGACCAACAGACAGAAGTCGAGGGCCGACCCCGTCACCCGATCGGCCGCCTGCTCGGGCCCCCACTCCCAGCGATCACCCGACGGAGCATCGAGCTCGACGCGGATGGGGACATCGGGCATCGTCGCCCCATTGGCGGCATAGCTGAACGCACGGGCCCCGACGCCGATGTGGGCGACGTGGCGAAGCCGGTCGGTCGGGTCGCGACGAGCACCCAGTGCGTCGACGACGTCCTGGCCGTGCGCCCATGTCTCCATCAGCCGGGCCGTCAGGAACGATCGAGCGCTCATCGACGGTCCGTACCAGGGCACGCGGCTCTTGGGGTCCACGGTTCGCCCGTGATCGATCAGGGCCCGCCGGTCGGCTCGCCAGCGGGCGATGAGGTCGTCGGGGCCGATGGCACGACCGACCTCGACGGACATGTCGGTACCGCTGGTGTCGGCCATCGCGGCGACCAGGCGCCGGGCGTCGTCGGTGAACGCGTCCGGGTCGGTGAGCGCCAGTAGCGCCCGCTGGTCGAAAAACCACAGGTGGCTGATCTGGTCCCCGACCGACCAGCCGGCGGCCGGCGTCGGCTCGGCGAGTCGTTGCCCATCGGCGACGATCCGATCGAGCGCGTCGTGCTCGGCGGCCAGATCGTCACACAGCGCATCCATCGGTGATGCCGTCGTCTCCATCACGCGATCTTCGCGAACCGCCGACCGACGCGACGACGCGCGGCGTCTCGCGCCGCGCGTCGTGCCGTCCGGACTTGCGCTGGTGAGCGTCGTGGGGCCGGAGCCTTCTTGGCCGGAGCCTTCTTGGCCGGGACCTTCTTGGCCGGAGCCTTGGACGCCCTCTTCGTGGCGGCCATCGTCACTTCTTCCGGCGCGGGTTGAGCGCGCTCTTGAGGGTGGCGCTCGGGGTGAACTTCATCGCCGTCGAGGCGGCGATCTTCACGGCCGCGCCGGTCTGCGGGTTGCGACCCGTGCGAGCGGCGCGCTTGGTGGTGCTGAACGAGCCGAAGCCCGGCCACGCGACCTTCTCACCCTTCTTGGTGGTCTTGGTCACGTGATCGAAGA
>JBKEAH010000008.1:0-11427 GCA_047972065.1 Desertimonas sp. | reverse complement strand
CGTGCCCGAGATGGCGCTCGTGGCCGAGGACGACGGCCGAGTCGTCGGCCACGTGATGATCAGCGGCGCCGTGATCCACCACGACGACGCCGAACGGGCCGACCGGCCGATCGTGATGCTCAGCCCGCTTGCGGTCGCCCCCGATCGTCACCGTCAGGGCATCGGTGGAGAGCTCGTCCGCGCCGCTCTCGCCCTCGCCGACCAGCGCGGCGAGCCACTGGTCGTGCTCGAGGGCAGCCCTGCGTACTACCCCCGCTTCGGCTTCCAGCCAGCCGTAGGGCACGGCATCACGATGCCGCTCCCCGACTGGGCCCCGCCAGAAGCGGCCCAGGTCGCGCTCCTCCGAACGTACGACCCGGCCGACCGCACCCTGCGTGGCGCCGTGATCTACCCGCCCGCCTTCGACGGCCTCGACGCCTGAACAGCGGCTCGCTTCTGCGAGCGACCGTCAGGCCACGCGGGTGATCGCGCGGCTCGTGGTGGCACGCTCCGGCACCAGCTCGACCGTTGGGCGGCAGGTCGGACAGCGTCAGACACGGGTGACGTACGTGAACACGCTGGTGCGCTGGTCGCCGATCGTCATCGTGACCGTCCGCTCGGCCCAGTGCACGACGCCCGTTGTGCCATCCAGCCTCGCCCGCACGGTGGCCGACACCTCGAGTGTCGCTGGGTCGAGACCCGCCGCCATGTCGCCCCCCGAGTCGATGCCCTCGGCACCGTGACCGATGTCGGACGCGTCCGCGAGGGTGTGACGGCCGTGGCCGACGCCCGCAGTGAGGCCGAGTGCGATCACCATCCGCCCAGCCCCCATGGCAGCAGCATGACACGGGTCTCCGAGCGTCGGCGTCGACGACCGGCGGGCCCCTGATCGATCAGTCGTCGAGCTTGAGGGCGGAGATGAAGACGTCGCCGGGGACCTCGACCCGGCCGATGGCCTTCATCTTCTTCTTGCCCTCCTTCTGCTTCTCCAGCAGCTTGCGCTTCCGGGTGATGTCGCCGCCGTAGCACTTCGACAGCACGTCCTTGCGCTTGGCCTTGACCGTCTCGCGGGCGATCACCTTGCCGCCGATGGCGGCCTGGATGGGCACGTCGAACATCTGCCGCGGGATCAGCTTTTGCAGCTTCTCGGCCATCTGCTTGCCGTATTCGTACGCCTTGTCCTGGTGGACGATGGTCGAGAACGCGTCGGCGGCGACCCCGTTGAGCAGCAGATCGACCTTGACCAGCTTCGAGGTCCGATACCCGGCCGGCTCGTAGTCGAGCGACGCGTAGCCCTGGCTGCGCGACTTGAGCTGATCGAAGAAGTCGACGACCACCTCGGCCAGCGGGATGAGGTAGTGCAGCTCGACCCGTTCCGGCGACAGGTACTCGATTTTGTCGAGCTCGCCGCGGCGCGACTGGCACAGCTCCATCAGCGTGCCCGTGTAGTCGGTGGGGGTGATGATGCCGACCTTGAAGTACGGCTCCTCGATGAACTCGATCTTCTGCGGCTCGGGCAGGTCGGCCGGGTTGTCGACGATGTCGAGCTGGCCGTCGGTGCGTTGCACGCGGTACTCGACCGACGGGGCGGTGGCGATCAGATCGAGCCCGAACTCGCGCTCCAGGCGTTCCTTGACGATCTCCATGTGCAACAAACCGAGGAACCCGCAGCGGAACCCGAAGCCCAGCGCCCCGGACGTCTCGGGTGTGTAGGTGATCGACGCGTCGTTGAGCTTGAGCTTCTCCAACGCGTCGCGCAGGTCCTCGAAGTCGTCGCCGTCGATCGGGAACAGCCCCGAGAACACCATCGGCTTGGGATCGAGGTAGCCCGGCAGCGGCTCGTCGGCCCCATGCGAGGACGTCGTGACCGTCTCACCGGAGCGGGCCTCGCCGACGTCCTTGATGCCGGCGATCAGATAGCCCACCTCGCCGGGGCCGAGTTCGGGCACCGGGGTGGTGGCCGGTCGACGGACACCGATCTCGATCGCCTCGTGGTGGGCGCCCGCCTGCATGAACCGCAGCTTGGAGTTGGCGGTGAGCCGCCCGTCCATCACCCGCACGCTCGACACGACGCCGCGGTACTGGTCGAACTGGCTGTCGAAGATCAGCGCCCGCAGCGCGGCATCCGGATCGCCCGCGGGCGCCGGGATCTGGTCGATCACGGCATCGAGCAACCCGTCGACCCCCTCGCCGGTCTTGGCCGAGATCCGCAGGATGTCCTCGGCCGGAATGCCGAGCACGTTCTCGATCTCCATCGCGTACCGGTCGGGATCGGCGGCGGGCAGGTCGATCTTGTTCAGCGCGGCGACGATCTCCAGGTCGTGCTCCAACGCCAGGTAGCAGTTGGCCAGGGTCTGCGCCTCGATCCCCTGAGCGGCATCGACGACGAGGACGACACCCTCACAGGCGGCCAGCGAGCGGCTGACTTCGTAGCCGAAGTCGACATGCCCGGGCGTGTCGATGAGGTGGAAGGTGTGGCCCTTCCACTCAACACGCACGTTCTGCGCCTTGATCGTGATCCCCCGCTCGCGCTCCAGGTCCATCGAGTCGAGGTACTGCGAGCGCATGTCGCGCGCGTCGACCGCCCCGGTGACCTCGAGGATGCGGTCCGACAGGGTCGACTTGCCGTGGTCGATGTGAGCGATGATCGAGAAGTTGCGGATGCGCGAGCGGTCCATGGGCGTCGGGCCAGGCTATCCCGGCGGTGGCGACGCTGGCCGGGGCGGGTAGCCTGCGCAGCCGCCCGATCGCGTCGGCGCGCGATCACGAACGATCTGTCGAAGGAAACCCCTGTGGCCAACATCAAGAGCCAGAAGAAGCGCATCCTGACCAACGCCAAGCGGGCGGAGCGCAACAAGGCCGTGAAGAGCGAGTTGAAGTCGCGCGTCAAGAACGCGGTCGCCGCCGCCGGCACCGATCAGCAGGACCAGCAGGTCCGCCTCGCCGTCAAGCGTCTCGACAAGGCGGCGTCCAAGGGCGTCATCCACCCCAACCAGGCCGCCCGCCGCAAGGCGCGGCTGATGGCCAAGGTCAACAGCACCGCCGAGTAACACCCGGGGTCTGACCCCACGTGTTACGCCGGTGAGTCACCGCAGGCGGCTGAGCCGGGCGACGGCGATCTGCATCACGGTCTCGGCGTCGAGGCTGGTCGCCCCGCGCAGATCGAGGTCGGCCGCGGCCAACAGGCCGATCGCCCGGGCCACGTTCGCGCCGCCCAGCCGGCGGTACTGCTCGAGCGCCTTGCGCGCCGGGAACCCCGGTTTGATCCCGAGCGCTTCGGCCGCCTGCGCCTCACCGGTCGCGTCGACGCCGTCGAGGCGGGCCAACCTGGCGTAGTGGCCGTGGAGGATCGCCATGATCTGCAACGGATGCCGCCCGCCGGCACCCACCATCCGGTCGAGCAACTCGAGCGCCCGTGCGGTCTTGCCCTGGTCGATCGCATCGGTCAGATCCCACGGCGGGACCCCGCCCCCCTCGCCGACGAACGGAACGACCTCGTCGGGCGTCAGCGCCCGGCCCGAGCCGTAGGTCGCCGACAGCGTGGCGAGGATGCCGTCGAGCCGACCGGCGCCCTCGCCCAGACGTTCGGCCAGCAGCTGGACGCTTGCGGCCGAGAGCTTGACCCCGGCCTCGGCGGCGTGATCGGCGACCCAGCTCGAACGATCCCGGGGGCGGCTCGGGGCCGACGTCGTGATGACCTCGGCGCCCGATGACTTCGCCAGGTCTCCCAGCGGCTTGGCCAGCCTCGCGGCGCTGACGGTCAGCACCAGGGCGGTCGTGTCCATCGGCTCGCCCAGATAGCGGGCCAGCGGTTGGAGGTCGTCCTTGGCGAATCGGCCGACGCCGCGGGCGAGGACCACCCGGCGATCGGTGAGGAAGGGCGACGTCTGCGCGGCGTCGACCACCGCGGCCAGTTCGTAGTCCTCCCCGTCGAACTCCTCGACGATCAACGAGCGGTCGCCGTCGCCGACCAGTCGGTGCACCACTTCGGTGGTCGCCGCCCGCAACAGCGACTCGTCATCGCCGACCAGCACGTGCACAGTCATCGGCGGTCTCCGGGGTGGCTCATGGCGGGTCAGAGTCTGGCACCGCTGGCGGTGGCCCACCCACCGCCAGCGCGACGACGGCCCCGGCCAGCACCACCCAGCCGGCCACCAGCACCGCCCCCGATGGTTCCACCGCCGCCGCCACCATGGCCACGGCATCGATCCACTGCACGGCCCACCCGATCGGGGCCATCACGACGCCACCGACACCCGGCACGATCGCTGCCACCAGGCACGCCGGGAGCCCCGCCAGCATCACGAACCCCGCCACCGGAACGGCGAGCAGGTTGGCGATCGTGCCGGCCAGCGACAGACGGCCGAACACCGCCAGGCTCGGCAAGGCCACACCGAGCTGGGCCCCGATGGTGATGCCGACCGGCAGCGCCAACGGTCCCAGCCGCCACAGCCGGCCCGCCAACCACGGGCCGACCGTCACGACCCCAGCGGTTGCGCCGGTCGACAGCCAGAAGCCGACCGACCAGACCAACAGCGGGTCGACGAGCACCAACGCCGCCACCGCCACCGCCAGCAGTCTGACCGGCTCGCGCGGGCGGCCCCTGACGAATGCCGTCGCACCGAGCGCGGCCATCGCCCCGGCCCGCAGCACCGACGGCTCGGCCCGGGTGACCACGACGAACCATCCGATCAGGGCGAGTGTCAGGATCCATCGCGTGAAGGGCCGGGTCCGGCGCAGCAGCGGGCCGGCGGCGGCCACGGTGAGCGCCACGTTCTGGCCGGAAACGGCGCTCAGATGGCTCAGCCCGCTCGCCCGGAACCGGGCGACCATCGCGGCCGGCTGGGTGGCATCGTCGCCGATGACCAACCCCCGCACCAGCGCGGCGCGGTCGTCGGAGAGGTGCCCGGCGCCCTCGGCGATCAGGCCGCGCACGCGGTTCGCCGAGACCGCCAGCGCCGCCCCCTCGCGGACATCGCCCAGCCATTCGAGATCGAACCGGCCCACGACGTGCTGAGACCGCAGCCACCCCGAGGCGTCGGGCGATGACCGCCGCTCGCCGGCGACGACGACGTGGTCGCCGGCGTGCAGCGCAAGTGCCCGCTGCGACCGGGCCCGGCCGCGCACCCAGGTCTCGAACCGTTCACCCTCCACCGCGATCAGCACCCGGGTCGCCGATCCATAGGGCTGCGGATCGCTCGCGACCACGGCCCACCCGACGAACGCGCCCAGCCGGTCGGGCTCGAGGCGTTCGATCTCGACGTCGATCCGCACGAGACCGAGCCCTCCGACGATCATCACCACCAGCGACCAGCGGACGCGACCGCCGACCAGCCAACCGGCGGCCAGCAGCGTCGCCGGCCACCACGAGCGGGTCAGCACCGCCAGTACGGCCGCCGCCGCAACCGTGACGACGGCGATCCCATCCACCCACGCCGCCGGGGGTTCCCCCACCTTCGCCGCCCGCCCCCTAGACTCGCCGCCCGGCGGGCGACGGCTCCGCCATCGTCGCCCCCCGACCTCACCATGGCCCGTGCTCGCTACGTCATCGAGGGACCGCGCTGGTTCCGCTCTGAGATCCGCCACAAGGGACCCCTCTACGCGCTGGTCCCGCCGCTCGGGCTCGGCGCCTTGGCACTGGTGTGCATCAACTTTTTCGAGACCCAGCTCACCGGTCTGATCGGCCTCACCAGCGCCTACTTCGCGGCGCCGGCCCTGCCGGCGTTGGGGGCTCCGTTCTCCAGTTCGGCGCGCCACCCGCTGGCGATCGGTCTCAGCGCGCTGTTGTGGGTCGCCGTCGGCGTCGTCGCGGCGCGTCGCGCCACGCGCCACCCGATGGCCCGCTGGAGCGACTTCTGGCGCACCTACGCCTGGCTGGCCGGCGGCGTCTGGCTGGGTGCGATGATCCCGATGCTGGTCGCTCGCTTCGGCATCGGTGGCCAGCTGTTCTGACCGCCCGCTTGCGCGTCGACGTCCGCTCACGTCGTCACCAGTCCGCGCAGCGCATCGAGCTTGGCGGGACCGATGCCACGCACCGCTTCGAGGTCGTCGACCGATGCGAACGGACCGTTGGCATCGCGATGGGCGACGATCGCGGCGGCGGTCGCCGGTCCGATGCCGGGGAGCGCGTCCAACTCGACCTCGCTCGCACGGTTGAGGTCCACGGGCCCGGTCGGGACCGACGGCGAGCCGGCCCCCGGCACGGCGGCGACCGGCGCCACCGCCTCGCCGGCCCGTGGCACGTAGACCTGTTGGCCATCCTGGAGCGGCGCGGCCAGGTTGATCGCGCCGAGATCCGCGTCGGGCTGCGCTCCGCCGACCAGTTCGACCGCGTCGGCCACCCGGGACCCCGCCGCCAACTCGACGATTCCGGGGGCGACCACCGCGCCGGCGACGTGCACGACCACCACGGCCGGCAAGGTCGGCGCGGGCGGCGAGGTGACCGGCGCCGCCGCATCGACGTCCCCGCCGATCGACGTCGCCGACACGTACGGGATGACGGCCTCGGTCGGTGGGTCGGCGGGCCGCAACAGCCACCACCCGACCCCGACGGCAACGATCACCGTCAACGCCCCACCGAGCACCCGCCCGACGCCGAACCAGGCCACCCACGGACGCACCACCGCGACGGCGCGATCCCACACGACCCGCCAGCGCGGTTGCCAGGGGTCCGGGCCCCAGTCATCGACCGGTTCGTCCCCAGCCGGCTCGGGCCCCGCGACAGCGGGCTCGGCCCGTCCCCTCTCCTCGACGCCAGCCATGGCGTCCTCCTCACGTCCCAGCGCCGATGGCGCCCGGTGGTCTGGGGGATGTCGGTGCCTTGACGCTACCAACGCCGTGACCGGCGGCCGCCGTAGCCTGCATCGATCACCACGCCCGTCTCCGACCCCACGACGACGGCGGGAGTCGAGATGGTCAACGCGGCCGCTCCGTTCCCACCGGCACGGCGCGAGACCCGGCGCGGGTACGCGCTCCTGTTGAGCGGGGCGCTGTTGTTCGGGCTGACCGGGCCCGTCGGCAAGGTGATCCTGGACGCCGGGGTCGAACCGGCACGGCTCACCGCGCTGCGCTGCACCGGAGCGGCGATCGGTCTCACGGTGGTGCTCGCGGCACGCAACCGGCGGCGTCTCCGCGTCGCTCGACGCGACATCCCCGCGTTGATCGTCGTCGGGCTCTGCGGCGCCGCGCTGATCCAGTGGTTCTATTTCATCGCCGTCGATCGGGTGCCGATCGGCATCGCGCTGCTGCTCGAGTTCACGGCGCCGGTGTTGGTCGCGCTCTACACGCGGGTGGTGCGTCGAGAGTCACTGCCGACCCGGGTGTGGTTCGGTCTGGCCGTCGCGCTGGTCGGACTCGGGCTGGTCGCACAGGTCCGTGGCGGTGGGCTCGACCCCATCGGGGTGCTCGCCGGGTTCGGCGCCGCGGCCTGTCTGGCGACGTTCTACCTCGTCGGCAAGCACTCCTTGAGCAGGGTCCATCCCGTCGCCGTCACCTGGTGGATGTTCGTGGTCGCCTCGGTGTTCTGGGCGCTGGTCCAACCGTGGTGGAACTTCGACGCCGGGGTGCTCGACGATCGGGTGTCGCTGCTCGGCCACCTGAGCGACGTGATCGTGCCCCTGTGGGCACCGCTCCTGTGGCTGGTGGTGATGGGAACCCTCATGCCCTACGGTCTCACGATCGCCGCCCTGTCCCGGTTGTCCCCGACGACCACCGGGATCGTGGGCATGACCGAGCCGGTCGTCGCAGCGACCGTGGCGTGGGCGTGGTTGGCCCAGGCCCTCACCGCCTGGCAGCTCGCCGGGGGCGTGCTCGTGCTGATCGCCGTCGCCGTCGTGCAGGCGGCGACCACCGACGCGGGAGCGTCACCGGCGTCGTCACCGCCGCCGTGACCCGACGACTCGGGCGCTCAGAACAGCTGGGCGGTGAGCTGTCGGCGATAGTTCGCCGTTCGCGGATCGTCGGGGCCCATCAGCTCGAGGATGTCGATGAACTGCTGGCGGGCGTCGTCGTCACCCTTGACGTCGGGAAGCAAGGCCGCGAGCCGATGGTCGTAATCGTCATCGGGCGCAGTGCCGACTCGTGCCGTGGCGGCGACCTTGCGGGTGCGGTCAGACTCGGGGATCCGTTCCAACAACGACAGCGCCTCGTCGGTGCGTCCGTCGGCCACCAGCAACTCGGCCAGCTTGATGATGGCGTCCTCGTTGCCCGGCTCGCGCTCCAACGCCTGGCGCAGGCTGAACTCGTCGCCGGCCTCGATCAGCCGGGTCAGCTCGTTCTCCTCGGCGGTCGGCAGCAGGTTGTCGACGAAACGTTGGACCTCCTGCTCGGGATAGGCCCCCATGAACCCGTCGACCACCTGGCCGTCCTTCATCGCGTAGACGGCCGGGATCGACTGCACCCGGAAGGCCTGGCTGACACCGGGGTTCTCGTCGACGTTGACCTTGGCCAACATCACCTTGCCGCCGGTGGCATCCACGACCTTCTCGATGATCGGGCCGAGCGTCTGGCAGGGCCCGCACCAGGGGGCCCACAGGTCGACCACCACCGGGACCTCGGCTGACTTGTCGACCACATCGGTCTGGAAGGTTGCGTCCGTGACGTCGATCGTCATGACCATCACGCTAACTGGCTCCCCGAGGGCGCTGCCCGCCCTGCTCGGTACCGTTGAGTCGTGGCCACCGACGACACCGCCTCCGGCGACCTGACCGATCTGCTCGCCGGCACCGACCCCGCCGGGATCGCCGTCGGGCCCGTCAGCCAGTGGTTGCTCGACCATGTCGACGGCGCCGTCGCCCCGTTCCGGTTCGAGACCATCGCCGGCGGCCACTCCAACCTGACCTACCGCGTGATCGGGTCCGACGGCGGCGCCTACGTGCTGCGACGTCCCCCGCTCGGTCACGTCCTGGCCAGCGCACACGACATGGGCCGCGAACATCGGATCATCGCCGGGCTCCAGTCCTCGGCGGTCCCGGTAGCTCGGGCACTCGGCTTGTGCGACGACGAGTCCGTCAACGGCGCGCCGTTCTATGTGATGGCGTTCGTCGACGGGCACGTCGTGCGCGACGCCGCCGGCGCCGGTGGGCTCGACGAGGACGCTCGGGCCAACGCCTCGCGCTCGCTGGCCGACACCCTCGCCGCCATCCACGCCGTCGACCTCGACGCCGCCGGGTTGTCCGAGCTCGGCCGGCACGAGGGCTATGTGGCCCGCCAACTCAAGCGGTGGCATGGGCAGTGGCATCAGTCCAAGACGCGGGAGATCGCCGCCATCGACGAGGTCCACGACGAGCTCGCCGCACGGATCCCCGAGCAGGGCCCGGCGACGATCGTCCACGGGGACTACCGCTTGGACAACTGCATCGTCACCCCGGGCGGCGACGTCGCCGCGGTGCTCGACTGGGAGATCTGCACGCTCGGTGACCCGATGGCCGATGTCGGTCTGCTGTGGGTGTATTGGACCGGACCCGACGACGAGGCGTCGGCCTGGGCCTCGCCGGCGACGACGGCGCCAGGATTCTGGAACCGCCGCCAGGTGGTCGAGCGCTACGCCGAGACGGCTGGACGAGATCTCGCCGATCTCGACTTCTACGTCGCGTTCGGGTATTGGAAGCTGGCCTGCATCCTCGAGGGCGTGTACGCCCGGTATGTCGGCGGCGCGCTCGGCGAGCGCGACCACTCGGAACTCGAACCGTTCCGTCAGCAGGTGGACCGGGCCGCCGAGATGGCCGCCGAGACCCTGGACCGCCTCCGATGACCGAGGCCGATCATCGGTTCATCACCGATCTGCCGACGTTGACCGACCCGGTGCTGGTGGTGATGCTGTCGGGCTGGATCGACGCCAGCGGGGCCGCCGCCGAGGCGATGAGCGCCATCCAGCAGGAGATCGACGCGGTGCCACTGGTCGCCTTCGACGACGATCTGTACATCGACTACCGCGCTCGTCGCCCGACGCTGGAGATCCGCGACGGCGAGAGCGCCCGGCTGGTGTGGTCGTCACCGGAGATGCAGTTCGGGACCACGTCGCGGGGACGGGATCTGGTCGTGTTGCACGGGCCGGAGCCGGACACGGCCTGGCACCGCTTCGGGCGTACCGTCGGCGAGCTGTCCGAGCGGTTGGGGGTGCGTCGAATGGTCGCGCTCGGCGCCTATCCGTTCGCCACACCGCACACCCGACCGGTGGTGGTGACGGCGACCTCTCCGTCGCGTGACCTCATCGCCGGGCTCCCATACCGCACCAACTCGGTCGACGTCCCGGCCGGGATGGCCGCCGTCTTGGAGCAGGAGTTGCACGGTCGAGGAATTCCATCGGTCAGCGTGTGGGCGCAGGTCCCCCACTATGTGGCGTCGATGTCGTACCCGGCGGCATCGGTGGCCTTGCTCGACGGTTTGACCACCGTGGCAGGGGTGGCGATCGAGGCGGCCGAGCTCCGCAACGAGGCGGTCGTGCAGCGCGAGCGGCTCGATCAGCTGGTGGCCGGCAACGACGAGCATCGGGCGATGGTCGCACAGTTCGAGGAGATCTTCGACGCCGCCGACGAGACCGACGATGCGAGCAGCGATGGCTCGGGAACGTCGGAGGGCCAACCCGCCGATGGTGAGCTCGAACTCACCTCCGGCGACGAGCTGGCGGGCGAGATCGAGCGCTTCCTCCGCGATCGCGACCAGAAGTAGCCGGTTCTGACACCGGATCGACGCCATCGTTGGCGTCAATCTTCACACAGAACCGCCGCCGGCCGGCGCCCGGCTCGGTTGGGGTGCCAGCCGGTTGCCGTCCTACGTTGCGGGCCATGAAGGTCGACGGATCACTCGGAACCAATCTGCACCAAGCCGGTGCCCAGGCCAGGGAACTGGAGGCGGCGGGGTACTCCGGGGCATGGACGGCCGAGACGAGCCACGATCCGTTCCTGCCGTTGCTACTCGGCGCCGAGCACAGCTCGGAGCTGGAACTTGGCACCTCGATCGCGGTGGCGTTCGCCCGCAACCCGATGACCCTGGCCAACCTGGCGTGGGACCTGCAGGCCTACTCGGGGGGCCGGTTCATCCTCGGTCTCGGTAGTCAGATCAAGCCGCACATCACCAAGCGCTTCTCGATGCCGTGGAGCAAGCCGGCGGCGCGGATGCGCGAGATGATCCAGGCCATCCGGGCGATCTGGGACACCTGGCTGACCGGCGCGCCACTGCAGTTCCGCGGCGAGTTCTACACCCACACGTTGATGACGCCGTTCTTCACGCCCCCAGCCACTGACCTGGAGGGTTTCGGCGTGCCGAAGATCTACCTCGCCGGTGTCGGTGAGTTGATGACCGAGGTCGCCGGCGAGGTGTGCGATGGGTTCCTGTGCCACGGTTTCACGACGGAGAAGTACCTACGCGAGGTGACCATCCCGGCGCTGGCCCGAGGACGAGAGAAGGCCGGCAAGACGATGGAGGGCTTCTCGATCGTCGGACCAAGCT
>JBKEAH010000297.1:0-3007 GCA_047972065.1 Desertimonas sp. | reverse complement strand
CCCTCGCGCAGCTGACTCGAGATACTCGTCGCGGTCGACGCCTCGGCGCCGATCCGGGCCCGGAACTCGTCACCGTACGCGCCCAGCCAATCGACCAGCGCCTCCTCCGAGGCGGTGCCCCGCGTCGACCTCAACGAATCCAACGACGACGCCAGTGCCCACAAGCGCCGAGCGACCCGCAGTGCGCCCGCGTAATCGAAACGCACATCAGCAGCACTCTCCCAACCCATACCCGAACCTCCACGAGCGGTGAACAGCGAACACCAACGACGGTACGGACCGGGAGTTCCACCGTCACCGGGGACGACTCCCCGCGGGCTGAACCGCCCTGGCTTCGTTGGAGGCTCCAGACCTTGGAAACGAGGATGGAGTTATGCCACGAGAGAAGTCACCGGGGAAGCCGACGACGCGTCGGTACTCGGACTCGGAGAAGGATCACGCGGTCCGGTTGGTGCGTCAGCTGCGCAAGGAGCTCGGGACCGATCACGGCACGGTGCAGCGAGTCGCGAAGCAACTCGGCTACGGCGTCGAGTCGGTTCGAGCTTGGGTCCGCGATCGCGATGTCGTGGACGGGATCGCCGGTCCGGACGCGCAGCGAGTGCGCGAGTTGGAGCAGCGCACACGCGAGCTCGAACAAGAGCTGCGTGAGACCCGCCGCGCCAACGAGATCTTGAAGAAGGCAGCCGCGTATTTCGCCCAGGCGGAGCTCGACCGCCCGTCCAGGTGATCGTCGCGTTCGTTGACGAGCATCGTGAGGAGTTCGGCGTCGAGCCCATCTGCCGCGTGTTGCAGATGGCGCCGAGCACCTACTACGCGGCCAAGAAGCGTGAGCTGGCCCCGTCAGCACGCGCCGTGCGCGACGCGGCGATGATGCAGATCCTGATGGTGTTGTGGATCGCCAACCGCAAGGTCTACGGCGCCCACAAGCTGTGGAAGGCCGCACGGCGTGCCGGACACGACATCGGCCGCGATCAGGTCGCCCGCCTGATGCGAGCGATGGAGATCGAAGGGATCTCTCGCCGGCGGCGCAAGGTGTTCACCACGATCGCCGATCCCGACGCAGTGCGACCGCCGGACCTGTTGAAGCGGAACTTCACCGCCGATCGACCGAACGCGTTGTGGGTCACCGACCTCACCTACGTGCCAACGAGGACCGGGATGGCCTACGTGTGCTTTATCGTCGACGCGTTCTCCCGGCGGATCGTCGGCTGGCGGGTCGCGGCGAACATGAAGACCGACATGGTCCTCGACGCCCTCGAGATGGCGAGACGCTCCCGCGGCAGTCGCCGCCTGGTCGGGCTCGTGGCACACGCCGACGCGGGCAGCCAGTTCACTTCCGTGCGGTTCACCGAGCGGCTCGACGAGATCGGCGCCCGCCCGTCGATCGGGACCGTCGCGGACAGCTACGACAATGCTCTGGCCGAGACCACCAACGGGCTCTACAAGACCGAGTGCGTCTTCGGCCCCGACGCCCCGCGACCGTGGGACGACGTCGACGAGCTCGAACTCGCGACGCTCAGCTGGGTGCACTGGTTCAACGAGCACCGCCTCCACAGCCACTGCGGCGACATCCCGCCCGCAGAACTCGAAGCAGCGTTCTACGCTGCACAACAGACCGACCCCACCGGGGTTGGAATCAAATAGCCCGAGCCTCCATCACAGCCAGGGCGGTTCAACATCGTGTTCGACGCCGCCACCTACGGCAACGCCTTGCATCAGCACGGCCTCACCGGACCCGACCCCTTCGACGTCGGCGACGTCGCTCCGTTGGAGCGGCACGCCGAAACCGGCGACGGCATCCTGGTACATCCCGACGACGCCGTCGCCGCGAGCCTCGACGCCCACGTCCGGCGCGTCGTCCTCGACCGGCGATCCGTGGTCGTCGACCAAGGCACCAGAACCCGACTGTTCCACGGGCCCGGACGCGACGCTGCCCTCATCGGCATCACCCCTTGCACCCACCCCGGCTGCGACCTCCCCGCCCGATGGTCGCAAGTCGACCATCGCATCGAGCACCACGACGGCGGGTTGACCGACCAGGACAACGCCGACATCCGCTGCGGACCGCACAACCGGTACAAACACCGAGCACGGCTCACCACCCGACGACAACCCGACGGCACCACCATCACCTACCGAGCCGACGGCACCCCCATCACCGCCGCCGGACGCAACATCCCACCACTCCCAACCGGCACCGGGCCACCCGCGGATGGCGACGAACCACCCGACCAGCCACCCGACCAGCCACCACTGCCATGGTGAACACCCCCACCCCGGCGTGTTCACCGCCCACCGACCACACATCGCCACACGAACCGGGCACCGGGCCGCCCGACCGGCGCGGCTGCACTGGCCAGTACCACCCGCACCAACCGCGCCCGGCCCGGCGAGCACGGCCGCCGGCCATCACCGGCCACGGCCATCGACGCCCGCGTGGGCCCACATCGGCGGGCGGGATCGACGAGCGGCGGCTACTGCGTGGGGCGCAGGGATCGGCCGGCGAGGAACGCCGTGCGTTCGTCTTCGCAGGACGTCCGCGCGACGCAGTCGGGGTGGTGGTCGTCGACCAGGCCCTCCGACTGCATGAAGGCGTAGGCGGTGGTCGGCCCGAAGAACCGCCAGCCCCGCCGCTTCAGCTCCTTGGCCATCGCGGTCGACCGGTCGCTGGTGGCGCGCACGACCAGGCCGCCGTCGGCGTCGAGCTCGGCGTCACCGACCGGCTCGGCCCAGGCCCAGATCCAGTCGACGAGCGACCCCTCGGCCTCGGCGAGCTCGATCGCCCGCCGGGCGTTGTTGATCGTCGCCTCGATCTTTCCGCGGTGGCGCACGATGCCCGCGTCGCCGAGGAGTCGCGCGACGTCGCGGTCGCCGAACCCGGCGACCGTCTCGATGTCGAAGCCGGCGAACGCCTCGCGGAAGCCGTAGCGCTTGCGCAGGATCATCAGCCAACTCAGCCCCGACTGGAAGCCCTCGAGGCAGATCTTCTCGAACAAGCGCGTCGGGT
>JBKEAH010000295.1:0-3529 GCA_047972065.1 Desertimonas sp. | reverse complement strand
TTTCCCAGTCGCTCAACGACGACGTGCGCTACGAGCGCTTCGACGACTACTGGGACGTCAGCCGCAAGCCGAACTTCCAGCACCTGACCTTCAAGATCGTCCCCGACGAGTCCAGCCGGGTCGCCGGCGTGCGCACCGGCGACCTCGACATCGCGTTCGGGCTCAGCGCCGCCGCGGTCGGCGAGTTCGAGGGTGCCGCGGACTTCACGGTCGTCGAGACCCCCGAGTCGGCGCTGGCCTACTGCCACGCTCTCGACAACGTATTCCCCGACGAAGATGGCCCCCTCAAGAGCCTCGACGTCCGTAAGGCGCTGCTGATGGCGATCGACCGCGACGGTATCGCTGCATCGCTGTACGGGGGGTATGCCCAGACACCCAACAGCCCGGTGCCCAGCGTGATGCTCGGCTACGACCCCGACGTCGAACCGCTCCCCTACGACCCCGACGAGGCTCGGGCCCTGTTGGAGGGAGCCGGCCACGCCGGGATGAGCGTGACGCTCCACTCCTACAACGCCACCTCGTCGGTGCCCGACATTCAGAAGCTGGCCGAGACCGTCGCCACGCTGTGGCGCCAGATCGGCGTGGAGACCACGCTCAACCTGGCCGATGCCGGCACCATCCTGCCGGCATGGCGGTCACGCCAACTCCACGGGGCCGGGCTCCTGGCCGGGCCGGTGTACTTCTACCAGGAGCCCTCGCGGCTGACGAGCTCGTTCTTCTCCACCGACGCCTCGTACTCGACCGTCAGCGACCCGGACCTCGACGCGCTGGCCGCCGACATCGTCCAGGAGACCGACGCCGACGCCCGCGAGGAGCTGGGCCGCCAACTCGCCGACCTCCTCAACGCCCAGCTCTACGGGCTTCCGCTCCTGACGGTGTCGTCGCTGTCGGTCACCGGCCGCAACGTTGCCAGCTGGACGACGATCACCGGCTGTCCCTACGCCTCGGTGGCCTGGCTGCGCGCGGTCTAGGGCATCGTGGCGCGCTACACGCTCGTCCGCCTCGCCCAGGCGGTGCTGGTGCTGTGGGTGGTGGTCACGGCGGTATTCCTGCTCAGCCGCCTGTCCGGCAACATCGCCGAGCTGATGGCCCCACCCGACGCGCCGCCCGAGACGGTGGCGTTGATCGAGGAGAACCTCGGGCTCGACCGACCGCTGGTGGTGCAGTATGGGCGCTACCTCGGCGACCTCGTGCGGGGCGATCTCGGCGACTCGTTCGCGTACCGCGCCCCGGTTCGCGACCTGATCGGCGAGGCCCTCCCCAAGACGATCCAGCTCGGTCTGACCGCCTTCGTGTTCGCCGCGCTGTTGGGCATCCCGATCGGCGCCCGCTCGGCGATGCGGCCCGGCGGCCGATTCGACCAAGTCGGCAAAGGTGTCGCGCTGGCGGGACAGTCGATCCCCAACTTCTGGCTCGGCACCCTGCTAGTGCTGGTGTTCACGGTGCGCCTCGGGTGGTTCCCGGCCTTCGGCAGCGGCAGTTGGAAGCACGTCGTGCTCCCGGCGGTGGCGTTGGGCTGGTACCCGCTGGCGTCGTTGGCCCGACTCACCCGCTCGGCGGTCATCGAGGTGATGGGCAAGGACTTCACCCTGTTCCAGCGGGCCAAGGGCACCTCGCCGGTCACCACGACCGCCCACACGATGCGCAACGCGTCGCTCCCGATCGTCACCCTGGCGGGCATCCAGCTGGGCTTCCTGTTCTCCGGGACCGTCGTGATCGAGACCCTGTTCGCCTGGCCGGGGATCGGCCAGCTCGCCATCCAAGGCATCAACTCGCGCGACTACCCGGTGGTCCAGGGAGTGGTGGTGGTCAACACCCTGCTGTTCGTGCTGCTGTTGCTGGTGGTCGACCTGTCCTACGGGTTCCTCGACCCCAGGGTGAGGAGGCAGACTCGTGGCGTCGCCAACACCGCTTGACGACTCGGTCGCCGATACCGCGCTCGGCGACAAGGTGCACGCACCGGCGACACCGGAGGCGCGCCGGGTACGGCGGCACCGGCGGCCGTACGTCTCGGGCACGATCCTGGCGCTCTTCGTGATCTGTGGGCTCTTCGCCCCGTGGGTGGCCCCGAGCGATCCCGAAGCACTCGACCTCGGCGCCAGCCTGCGGCCGCCTTGGTTCGCCGGGGGGACTTCGGCGCACTGGCTGGGCACCGACGACCTCGGCCGCGACGTGCTCAGCCGGATCATCCACGGTGCCCGGGTGTCGCTGCTGGTGGCGTTGGCGGTGGTGGTGCTCGCCGGTGCAGTCGGCGTGATCGTCGCCGTCGTCGCCGGCACCCGGGGTGGCCGGCTCGACGCATTCCTGATGCGCACCACCGACGCCAGCATGGCGTTCCCCGTCATCCTGCTGGCGATCGTGATCGTCGGGATCTTCGGGCCCAGCCTGATGATGGTGATCATCGTGTTGGCGGTGGCGGGCTGGCCGTCCTACGCCCGGGTGCTGCGCGCCGAGGTGCTCCGGCTCAACGCCGAGGACTTCGTCACCCAGGCCCGCACGATGGGTGGCGGCACCCGCTGGGTGGTGATGCGCCACGTGCTTCCGAACATCGTGCCGACGCTGCTGGTGCTGGCGAGCCTGCAGGTCGGGTTGTCGATCATCGCCGAGGGCTCGTTGAGCTTCCTCGGCATCGGCGTCCCGCCGCCGGCGCCGTCATGGGGGCGGATGCTCTCCGACGGTCGCAACAACCTCTCCCAGGCCTGGTGGCTCCCGACGTTCCCGGGGCTCGCCCTCAGCCTGGTGGTGCTGTCGGCGAACATGCTCGGCGACTGGCTCCGCGTCAACAGCGACCCGACGACGAAGAAGTGAACCGTGCTCCAGGTCGAAGGACTCCACACCGTCTACTACGCCGGTCATCAGCCGGTCCCCGCCGTGCGCGGCATCGATCTCGCGGTGCGGGCGGGTTCGGCGACCGCGCTGGTCGGCGAGTCGGGCAGCGGCAAGAGCACCGCGGCGCTGAGCATCATGCGGCTGATCTCGCCGCCGATCGGCGACGTCGCCGCCGGACGCGTGCTGCTCGACGGGCGTGACCTCACGACCCTCGACGCCGGCGCGATGCGCCAGGTGTTGCGTCACGAGATCGGCTACGTGCCGCAGGACCCCACCACGGCACTCGACCCGCTCTACACGGTGCGCACACAGATCGCCGAGGCGCATTCCGGCGGGTCGCGCCACGACGTCGACCGCGACATCATCGCCCTGCTCGACCGCCTTGGCGTGCGCGACGCCGCCGACCGGCTCAAGAGCTACCCCCACGAGTTCTCGGGGGGGATGCGCCAGCGGGTGGCTATCGCGGTCGGCTTGATCAAGCAGCCCCGGTTGCTGATCGCCGACGAACCGACGACCGCCCTCGACGTCACCACCCAGGTGGGCATCCTCCGGCTACTCGACGAGCTGCGGCGCGAACGGGACCTGGCGATGCTGTTCGTCACCCACGACCTCGCCGTCGCCCGGCTGGTGTGCCAGGACCTGACGGTGATGTACGCCGGGATCGTGGTCGAGTCGGGCCCGATCGGTGAGGTGATGGAGG
>JBKEAH010000272.1:0-31061 GCA_047972065.1 Desertimonas sp. | reverse complement strand
ACCTCGCGGTCATCACGCATGGCCGCACGGTAGGCGACCGCGATCAGTAGGTTTCCGTCGTGCGCGAGCGGGCCCGATCGGCAGCGGTCAGCAACCCGGCCCGGATGACCGTCGTCGCCTTTGGTGGTCTCATCGCGATCGGCACGCTGCTGTTGCGGCTGCCCTTCGCCGTCGACAGCGGGCACCCCGGCACCGCCCACGCGTTGTTCACCTCGACATCGGCGGTCACCGTCACGGGGCTGGCGTCGTTCGAGATCGACAAGTTGACCCTCTTCGGTGAGCTGGTCGTCCTTGGGCTCATCCAAGTCGGCGGATTCGGCATCATGACGATCAGCTCGGTGCTCGCCTTGCTGGCCTCCCGACGCCTCGGGCTGCGCCAGCGGATGCGGGCACGCACCGAGTTCGGTGACATCGACATCGGCGACATGCGTCGCCTCCTGGGCGCCGTCGGCCTGATCACCCTCACCGTCGAGCTGACGATCGCGGTCGCGCTCTTCCTGCGCTTCTGGGCGACCGGCCAAGGCGTCGGGCGGGCCGCCTACGGCGGTGTATTCCACGCCATCTCGGCCTTCAACAACGCCGGCTTCGCCCTGCGCAGCGACAGCCTGATGTCCTACGCCGGCGACCCGGTCGTGCTGGTGCTCATCACCGTCGCCATCATCGCCGGCGGGCTCGGTTTCCCCGTCGTGCTCGAGCTGGTCAAGCGGCGCGGTACGCGCATGTCGCTGCACGCCCGGGTGACGCTGACGATGACGGTCACCTTGCTGATCGCCGGACCGTTGATCATCGGCACCTTCGAGTGGACCAACCCGGACACGATCGGTGCCATGCCGCTCGGCGACAAGTTGGCCAACACGTGGATGATGGGGGTGTCGCCACGCACCGCGGGGTTCAACGCCGTTGACATCGGCGCCGCCAACCCCTCGACGCTGATGGTGATGATCGTGCTGATGTTCATCGGCGGTGGGCCGGCATCGACCGCGGGTGGGGTCAAGGTCACCACCTTCGCCGTGCTCGGCTACGTGCTGTGGTCCGAGGTGCGCGGCGACGCCGACGTCAACCTGTTCCATCGTCGACTCCCCGCGGCGGTGCTCCGCCAGGCGATCGCGGTGGTGCTGCTGGCCGTCGGCGCGATCACCGGGATCACCCTGATCCTGCTGGCCGCCTCCGACGTCACCATCGGCGCGTCGCTGTTCGAAGCGACCTCGGCGTTCGGCACCGTCGGACTCTCGACGGGGATCACGCCCGGTCTCCCCACGATCAGCCTGATGTCCCTGGTGCTGTTGATGTTCGTGGGACGATTGGGACCCGTCACGATGGTCACCGCGCTGGTCCTGCGGGGCCGTCGCCGTCTGTACACCTATCCCGAGGAGCGACCGATCATTGGCTGAATCGCAACGGCTCCGTGCCGTGCTCTCGCGGGTCACCGGTCTCGACGACCGGGCCCAACACCACGGGGCGATCCTCGTCGTCGGTCTCGGCCGGTTCGGCTCGGCGGTCGCCCACACGCTGACCGAGATGGGTCACGAGGTGCTGGCCATCGACACCGACGGCGACCGGGTGACCGAACACGCCGAACTGGTCACCCACGCCGCCCTCGCCGACGCCACCAGCGATCGCGTGCTGCGCCAACTCGGTGTGCCCGAGATGACCACCGCGCTCGTGTGCATCGGCAACGACATCGAGGCCAGTGTCCTGGCGACGGCCGCGCTGGTCGATCTCGGGGTCGCCAACGTGTGGGCCAAGGCGATCACCGAATCGCACGGACGCATCCTCGAGCGAGTGGGCGCGACCCACGTGGTGTTTCCGGAGGCCGAGATGGGGGGTCGGGTCGCCCATCTCGTCACCGGCTCGATGATCGAGTACATCGCCCTCGACGAGGACTTCGTGCTGATCGAGACCCGTGCCCCGACCTCGATCGTGGGCAAGACACTGGCCGACAGTGGCCTACGAGCCGACTACCGGGTGACGGTGGTCTGCGTGAAGCCCGAGGGCGCGGCCTTCACCTACGCCAGCTTCGACACCATCCTCGGCCCCAACGACCTGATCGTGGTCGCCGGTCACCGCGACGACGTCGCCCGCTTCGCCGCCGGATGACCGTTGGGGTCAGACCCCAACGGTCATCCCGCTCAGACGAAGGCGGGGGCGAAGATCAGGGCGACGATCGTCATCACCTTGATCAGGATGTTCATCGCCGGACCGCTGGTGTCCTTGAAGGGGTCGCCGACGGTGTCACCGACCACGGCCGCCTTGTGGGCTTCGGAGCCCTTGCCGCCGTGGGCGCCGCCCTCGATGTACTTCTTCGCGTTGTCCCAGGCTCCACCCGAGTTGGCCATGAAGATGGCCAAGCAGAACCCGACGACAAGGGCCCCGGCGAGGAAGCCGCCGAGCGCATCGACGTCGACGAACCCGATCACGAGGGGGGCGACGATGGCGAGACCGCCGGGGATGAGCATCTCGCGCAGGGCCGCCTGGGTCGAGATGTCGACGCAGCGGGCGTAGTCGGGCACGGCGGTCGGTGCGCCCTCACGCAGGCCCGGGATGTCCCGGAACTGGCGTCGCACCTCCTCGATCATCTGGTTGGCCGCTCGACCGACCGAGTCGATCGTCAGGGCCGCGAAGACGAACGGGAGCATCGCGCCGAGGAAGAGCCCGATGAACACCTCGATCTCCCCGACGTCGAGGGCGAGGATCGTGCCCTGCGCCGCCAGCGACGCCTCGAACGCCTTGAACAGGGCCAGTGCCGTCAGAGCGGCCGAACCGACGGCGAAGCCCTTGGCGACCGCCGCGGTGGTGTTGCCCAGCGCGTCGAGCGAGTCGGTGACCTCTCGCACCTTGGGGTCGAGGTGGGCCATCTCGGCGATCCCGCCGGCGTTGTCGGAGATCGGGCCGTAGGCGTCGACGGACACGACGACGCCGGTCGTGGCCAGCATGCCGACCGCCGCGAGGGCGATGCCATAGACGCCGAGGCCGTCGGAAAGCTGCTCGCCGCCCCAGTAGGCGAGACCGGTGCCGATCACGATGAGCGCGACCGACGCGCCGACCGAGATCATCCCGGCCGAGATGCCGGACAACACGGTGGTGGCCGGACCGGTCTCGGACTGGCGGGCGATCTGCTTGACCGGCTTGAAGTCGGCGCTGGTCCAGATCTCGGCGACCTTGCCGATGGCGAACCCGGCGAGCAGGCCGCCGATCACCGAGATCGCGAGGCCCCACCAGCGGTCGACGCCATCGAGGTCGTTGAAGAAGACGAAGGCAAGCACGACGACGGCGACGGTGGTGATGGCCATCGCCACGTTGGTGCCGCGGTGCAGCGCGCGCGACAAGGCGTGGCTGTCGAGGCTGTCGCCCGAGCGGACGAAGAAGGCGCCGAGGATCGAAGCGATCATGCCGACGGCGGCGACGGCGAGCGGGAAGACGAAGAACTCGGGGGTGGCGCCGAGGGTGATGCCGGGGATGAACGCGGCCAACGCGATCGGGGCGATGATCGACCCGCCGTAGCTCTCGAAGAGGTCGGCGCCCATGCCGGCCACGTCACCGACGTTGTCACCGACGTTGTCGGCGATGGTCGCCGGGTTGCGCGGGTCGTCTTCGGGGATGCCGGCTTCCACCTTGCCGACCAGGTCGGCGCCGACGTCGGCGGCCTTGGTGTAGATGCCGCCGCCGACCCGGCTGAACAGGGCGATCGACGAGGCGCCGAGCCCGAAGGCCGTCACGATCTCGAACCCGTCATCGAGCTCCATCCACTCGACGAAGATCAGATAGCAGGTCGAGATGCCGAACAGCGCCAGCCCGGCGACGGTGAAGCCCATCACCGCGCCACCACGGAACGCCAGTGGCAGAGCCACGTGGGCGCCCTCGGTGGCGGCCTGCGTGGTGCGGGCGTTGGCCTTGGTGGCGATCGTCATGCCGACGAATCCGGCCAGCGCCGACAGCACGGCGCCCAAGACATAGGTGAGCGCACCCCACGGGCGGCCGTAGTCGAGGAGGGCGAAGATCAGGACTGCCATGACGATGACGAACCCGGTCACCCACCGGTACTCCCGGCGCAGGAACGCTTTCGCCCCGTCTTGGATGGCCTCCATCAGCTCGACCATCCGGTCGTTGCCGGGTGAAGCCGCCGTCACCACCCGAAAGAAGTAGGCGGCGAGGCCGAGGCCGGCGATGGCACAGAGTGCAGCGAGATAGGGGACGAGGTTCACGAGTGAGCGCTCCGGTTTGGGGGGCAGGGCGGCCACATTGTGGCCGGTGAGGGCCAGCTTCCTCCACCTCCCGGGCCCGAAGGGTGCATCGTCCCTGGTCCTGAACCTGCGCGCCGGTGCTTGTCGTGGGCCGAGTCGCTGCCGACCGGTACCGTCACGCCCATGCACCGGACCCTGTTCGACGACACGCACGACGAGTTCCGATCGGCGTTCCGCACCTTCTTGGAGCGCGAGGCGGTGCCCCACCGTGAGCGGTGGGACGCCGATGGCATCGTCGACCGTGAGCTGTTCGAGAAGGCGGGTGCCAACGGGTTCCTGGCGATCGACGTGCCCGAGGTCTACGGCGGCGGTGGGGTCAAGGATTTCCGCTTCAACCAGGTGATCGCCGAGGAGCTCCAGCACCTCGCGCTCAACTCGGTCGGGCTCGGCCTGACGCTGCACAACGACATCCTCGTGCCGTACTTCTTGCACCTCACCAACGACGAGCAGAAGGCGCGCTGGCTGCCGGGGATCTGCTCGGGTGAGCTGATCACGGCGGTGGCGATGACCGAGCCGGGCATCGGATCCGACCTGGCGTCGATGACGACGACGGCGATCCGCGACGGTGATCACTACGTGGTGAACGGCGCCAAGACGTTCATCACCAACGGGATCAACGCCGACGTGGTCGTCACCGCGGTCAAGACCGACCCGACCCAGAAGCACCGGGGGATGTCGCTGCTGGTGATCGAGCGAGGGATGGACGGCTTCGAGCGGGGCCGCAACCTCGACAAGATCGGCCTCCACGGCCAGGACACCGCCGAGCTGTTCTTCACCGACGTGCGGGTGCCGGTGGAGAACCGGCTGGGCGAGGAGGGTCACGGGTTCCTCCAGTTGGTGACCAACCTGCCTCAGGAGCGTCTGTCGATCGCGGTCACCGGCGTGGCCTCGGCGCAGGCCTCCTTCGACTGGACGTTGGAGTACGCCAAGGAGCGTCGGGCGTTTGGCCAGCCGATCGCTTCGTTCCAGAACAGCAAGTTCAAACTCGCCGAGCTGGCCACGGAGCTGAAGATCGCCCAGACCTTCGTCGACCAGTGCGTGCTCGCGCTCAACGAGGGCGAGCTGACCGCCGAGGAGGCGGCGATGGCCAAGTGGTGGTGCACCGAGCTGCAGGGCCGCGCCGCCGACATCGGCGTCCAGCTCCACGGGGGGTACGGCTACATGACCGAGTACCCGATCGCCCGCAACTACGCCGATGCCCGCATCACCCGCATCTACGGCGGCACGACCGAGATCATGAAGGAGATCATCGGCAAGTCCCTCGGCGTCTGACTCCCGCCCCACCCCTTCGAGGGTTCAACCGCAGACGAGGGTCGAGCGCACCCCAGCGGTGCGCTCGACCCTCGAAGGGGTGCGATGGAGGTCAGGCGCGGTCTTGCCAGGTGCAAACGCAGGCCTCGTTGCCCTCGGCATCGGCGAGGACCCAGAAGGCCTTGGCCTGGGCGTCGCTGACCAGCGTGCCGCCGGCGGCCAGGGCGGCGGCGACGCGCTCCTCGGCGACATCGTGGGCGACGGTGACGTCGAGGTGGATACGGTTGCGCTGCGGACGGGCGGTGTCCATCTCCTGGAACCACACGGTCGGACCGAGGCGCGCCCGGTCGACGATCGCCCGGACCCGGCCGTCGCCGTCGGGTCGGGCGTCGACATAGCCGAGCACGGCCCGCCAGAACGGCAGGACGGCATTGGTGTCGAGCGCGTCGATGGCGATCTCCAACGCCTGCACGTCGGTCGGAACGCTTGTCGCACCGGCCTCGCCGGCCAACGTCGACACCTCGCCGGCCAGATCGACATCGAGATCGGTGACGGCGTCGTCGGCGTGCGTGGTCAGCACCACGTGCAAACGATCGGGGTAGCGGATGTCGAGATCGGGATGATGCCCGGCCCGCTCGGCCGCGGCGGCCACCGATCGGGCGAGATCGGCCGCTGCCTCGAAGCTGCCGCAGCGGAAGCACGCCTCGATGCGTCCGAGCGCATAGCGCCAATCCGGCCGGTCATCGCGGGCGTGGAACTCGGTCGCCGTCAACCTGGTTGCCATGAGGACCGACCCTAGGCTCGGCCACCATGTCGGGCGAGCGGATCGGTGGCGGGGTTCGGCGGGTCGGTCGCGTCGTCGAGATCACCTCGCTCGCCCACTTCGACCAGCTCGTCGAGCGCGGCGCCCGTCGAATGGAGGGCTGGCGGCTCTTCGACGTCGATCTGCACGAGCGCACCACGACCCTGTTGCGCCTCGATCCGGCCGGAGCGTTGTTGCTCGGCTGCGCGATCAGCGGACCGGCACTCGATCACCTCCAGCGCGGCGGCGCGGTCGTGTTCCCGGATGTGCCCGACGTGCCGCTCGACGCGTACCGGCAGGGGTTGTACGCACCGGCCGAGCTGTTCGGACGGTTGGCCGACGGCGACGGCGACTACGCCGGCTCACTCGATGCCCGGATCTACGCCTGGTCACAGCGGCCGGGAGGTCCGCCGGAGAACGCGGTGGCACGGGCGCTGCACGACGCCGCCATCGAGAACGCGCTCGACCGATCGATCCACGGCCAGCGGCTTGTCGGGGTGATGGGCGGCCACGCGCTCGTCCGGGGGGACGCCGGCTACCTCGCCGCCGCCGAGCTCGGTCGCCGGCTCACACGATCCGGGTTCGTGGTCGCGACCGGTGGCGGGCCGGGGGCGATGGAGGCCGCGAACCTCGGGGCGTACCTGGCGGCGGCGGCCGACGACGCCCTGCCCGCCGCGGTGGCGGCGCTGGCGGCCGTGCCGTCGTTCCGGCCGTCGGTCCGCGACTGGGCCGCCGCGGCATTCGAGGTGCGACGCCGTTGGCCCGGCGGCGACGGTGGTGTCGGCGTGCCGACCTGGTTCTACGGTCACGAGCCGCCGAACGCGTTCGCCGACCGGATCGCCAAGCTCGTCCAGAACTCGGTGCGGGAGGCGACCCTGTTGGCGCGGTGCAACGCCGGGATCGTGTTCTTGCCCGGTGCCGCCGGGACGGTGCAGGAGATCTTCCAGGACGCCTGCGAGAACTACTACGCCGAGACACCGCTGATCGCCCCGATGGTGCTCGTCGGCGAGCGCCACTGGACCGAGGATCTCCCGGCCTGGCCGCTGTTGCGGGCGCTGGCCGCCGAGCGGCCGATGGCTCGGCAGGTCGCGTTGGTCGAGGACCCGCTCGATGCGCTGGCCCATCTCACAATCGAGGGTTGAGCGCACCACAGCGGTGCACTCAACCCTCGTCAGCGCCCCGACCCTCGATCGGGTTGGACTCGATCCGCACGGTCGCGTGGTCGAGGCCGAAGGTGTCGGCGAGCATGCGCCGGCCGGCGTTGGCGACGGCGCCATGATCGGCGTCCGGCGTGATCGCCAGATGGGCCGTGACCACGTCCATCTGGCTGGTCAGCGCCCAGATGTGGAGTCGGACGACGCCCGCGACACCGTCGAGGGCGGCCAGCTGCGCTGACACGGTGGCCGGGTCGGCGCGGCAAGGCACCGACTGCATGAGCACATGCACCGCCTCGCGCCCGAGTCGCCACGCCCGCGGGAGGATGAGCAACCCGATGCCGGCACCGATGAGCGGATCGACCCACGACCAGCCGAACAAGGAGGTCAGCAAACCGCTGAGGATCACCGCCATCGAACCCAGCGCGTTCGACACGACCCCCAGGTAGGCGCGACGGACATCGAGGTTGTCCGCGGCCCCCTCCCGTAGGAACATGATCGCCGCCACGCTGAGCGCCAACCCGCCGACGCCGACGGCGACCACGGGCCAGGGCGACGACGCCAGGGGCTCGTGACCACCCACCCGGCGAACGGCTTCCACGAGCACGTACACGCCGACGGCGACGAGCAGCACGGAGCTGACAAGGGCGGCCAGGAGTTCCAGCCGATACAGCCCGAACGGGAGCGGGCTCGTCCGGGACGAACGGCCGGTCCGGGCCACCGCCGCGACCGCCGCGAGCGACATCGCGACACCCAACGCGTCGGTCGCCATGCGACCGGCCTGGGACAACACCGCCAACGATCCCGTAGCCACGCCGACGATCGCCTCGACCGTCAGGAAGGTGACGACCAGCGCGAGCAGCAGCCCCAGCCGCCCGACATGACGAGCGGGGGCTCGAGGCGCCGTGCCGACACCGTGCTGTCGGCGTTGCGGCCGATGGGCCGCGTCGGGGCCGACACCGGTCGCCGGGACCACGGCACCGTGGTCCCGGTCGGGATGCCCCTGCTCGCCCATCAGACGTCCCATGTTCCCACGGATCGGATGCACCGAGCCAGCCGATCGGCGGGATTCGAACGGCTACCTTGCGGCCCATGACCACCATCGATCGCGGCCGACTCGGCGCCCAGTTCGCGCTCGAGCGTGACCGCTTCGTCGGCGAACGTCCCCGATCGGCCGAACTGGCGGCGGCCGCGGACGCGCATCTGTTGGCCGGTGTCCCGATGGCCTGGATGCGTCGATGGCCGGGCCCGTTTCCGGTGTTCGTCGCCGAGGCGAGCGGCGGCCGGTTCATCGACGTCGATGGTCACCAGTACGTCGACCTGTGTCTCGGCGACACCGGAGCGATGGGCGGCCACGGCGTGGCCGCGGTGGCCGCCGCGATCACCGACCAGGCCGGGCGGGGGTTCACGTCGATGCTCCCCACCGCCGACGCCGTGTGGGTGGCCTCCGAGCTGACCCAGCGCTTCGGTCTGGGTGCCTGGCAGTTTGCGTTGAGTGCCACCGACGCCAACCGCTTCGCGTTGCGTCTGGCTCGCCGGCTCACCGGGCGTCGCACGATCGTGGTCTTCGACGGGTGCTACCACGGCAGCGTCGATGAGACGCTGGTGACCGCCGACGCGGCGGGGCACACGATCGAACGCCCGGGCTCGTTGGGTTCCCCGGTCGACCCGGCGACGACCACCCGGGTCGTGCCGTTCAACGACGTCGACGCGCTGGCCGCCGCGTTGGCTCCCGGTGACGTCGCCGCCGTCCTCGCCGAGCCGGCGCTCACCAACATCGGCATCGTCCTCCCGGAGCCGGGCTATCACGACGCCCTCCGGCGGCTGACGATCGAGTCGGGGACGATGCTGGTGATCGACGAGACCCACACCATCTGTGCCGGCCCCGGTGGCTACACGGCCGAGCACGGGCTCGATCCCGATCTGCTGACCATCGGCAAGCCGATCGGCGGCGGTGTACCGGCGGCCGCCTTCGGCGTCGCGGCGCGCTGGGTGGAACGGATGCGCGGGTGGTTCGACGACCCGACGGTCGACGTCAGTGGCATCGGCGGCACCCTGGCCGCCAACGCGCTCTCGCTGGCGGCGATGCGCGCCGCCCTCGGCGCCACCCTGCGCGCCGAGGACTTCGCCGTCACCATCCCGCTGGCCGAGCGCTTCACCGACGGCGTCGCTGGCGTGGTCGCCGAGCACGGGCTGGCGTGGTCGGTGCAGCGCCTCGGGTGCCGGGCCGAGTACTGGTTCTCGCCGCCGCCCACCGACGGGGCCGCGGCGGCCGCCGCCGGTGACCACGAACTGGAGGCGTACCTCCATCTGTACGCCCTCAACCGCGGGGTGCTGCTGACCCCGTTCCACAACATGGCGCTGCTGTGCCCGGCCCATGTCGCCGACGATGTCGACCGGCACACCGCGGTGTTCGCCGACGCCGTCGGTGCCCTCACCGCCTGACCAGGGCGAGCGCCGCGTGCGGGCACCGAGCCGCTACCGTCGCCCGCCGTGGCGGGCGAGCGCGCGTTCGGGATCGACATCGGTGGATCGGGGATGAAGGCGGCTCCCGTCGATCTGGCCACCGGAGCGCTGACCGGCGAGCGCTACAAGATCCTGACGCCACGGCCGGCGACGCCCGCTGCGATGGCCGATGTCGTCGGCCGGCTCGTCGCGCACTTCGACCACCGTGGAGCGGTCGGCGTGACGTTTCCGGGCGTCGTGCGCAACGGGGTGGTCCACAGCGCCGCCAACGTCGACAAGACCTGGATCGGCACCGACGCCGACGCGTTGTTCACGGAGGTCACCGGCTGCGACGTCACGGTGGTCAACGACGCCGACGCGGCCGCCCTCGCCGAGGTACACGTTGGGGCCGGGCGCGACCGGTCGGGCACGGTGCTGGTGCTGACCTTTGGCACCGGGATCGGCTCGGGTCTGGTGCGTGACGGTGTCCTCGTGCCGAACACGGAACTTGGCCATCTCGAGATCGACGGTCACAACGCCGAGTCGCGGGCCGCGGCCAGCGCTCGCGACCGCGAGAGCCTGTCGTGGAAGCAGTGGGCGGTCCGAGTCGAGCGGTACCTCCGTCATGTCATCGCACTGCTCTCACCCGATCTGATCATCGTGGGCGGTGGCGCCAGCCGGAAGGCCGACAAGTGGCTCCCGCTGATCGACGTCGACTGCGAGGTGGTCCCGGCGGCCCTCGAGAACGAGGCCGGCATCGTCGGTGCCGCGCTGGTCGCCGCCGCCACCCCCGCCCCCTGACCCGTCGGGGGCTCGGGTGGGGTCAGCGGTAGGTGCGGAGGCGTGACGAGAGCTCGTCGCGGTAGGCGGCGGCGCGGCGGAGCTTGATGTCCTCGTAGCCACGGACCCGGTCGGGCAGCTCGGCGATCGCCACCGCCTCGGCGAGGTTGTCGCCCCGAAGAGCATCGGCGAGCACCGCCACGGCCCGCTCGTACTCGGGGATCATCGCCCGCTCGGCCCGACGGACCTTGGCCCATCGGAAGGGATCCACCACGGTGCCCCGCAGCCGCTTGGCACCGGCGAGACCCGTCATCACCGGTCGCCACCGCGGCCCCATCTCGATCTTGCGATCCAGCCCCAACGCCCGCAGCATCGGTGGGTGGAGCCGCCACGTGACCGCCGTGTCCGCTCCACCCACCTCCCGGTAGGCGGCACCGGCGGCCGGTGAGGTCAGCAGCCGGGCGACCTCGTACTCGTCCTTGTAAGCCATCAGCTTGTGAGCGCCGCGGGCGACGGCCGCCGCGAACACCGACGACTCCGGCGCGACCCGACGCTCGGCCCGGCGGGCGCGCTCGACCAACCCGAGGAACCGTGCGGCGTACCGGCGATCCTGATAGCCGACAAGATCGTCGGCCAGCCGGGCGATGAGCTCGTCGGTGGTCTCGGTGACCGGCGCCTCGATGCCGGCGGTCCGCTCGACCTCTTCGGGATCGTGGTGCCAGCGCCGCCCCCACCCGAACGCCGCCAGGTTGACCGCGACCGCGACACCGTTGAGCTCGATCGCCCGGGCGACGTGGGCGGGGTCGATCGCCACCGCCCCGCACTGCACGGCGACGCCGAGCAGAAAGACGTTGGCCGTCTGCGAGTCGCCGAACAGTCCTCGGGTGATCGCCGCGGCGTCGACGTAGCGGTTGAGCCCGGCCCGCGAGACCTCGGCCAGCCGGCCCTCCAACGACCCGAGGTCGGGGTACGGGGTCGCCGGATGCGACACCATGGCCCCGGTCGGGGTTGTGGCCACCGAGCCGACGACGACGGTGCGATCGGCCCGCGCCCCGACCCGGTGGGTGTCGCTGGCGGCCACCAGGAGATCGAACGCCAGCAGGCAGTCGACCCCCGAGCTGTTGGCGTGGTTCGATGCCGGCAGCTGGTCACGGTTGATGCGCAGGTCGCTGACGACCGGGCCGGCCTTCTGCGACAGCCCGGTCTGGTCGAGCCCACGGACCACCTTGCCATCGAGCATCGCCGCGGTGCCGAGGATCTGGCTGACGGTGATCACCCCGGTGCCCCCGATGCCCGACAGCCGCACGGTGAAAGCCTCGGCCGGTACCACCGGCGTCGGCGCCGGTACGCCGACGAGCGGGTCGAGCGCCATCCCGGCCGGTGTCGCTCGATCGGGACCGGTCGAGTAGTCGACGGTGACGGTGGCAAAGGCCGGACAGTCGCCGCGCAGACACGACAGATCCCAGTTGCAGCTGGTCTGGTGGATGCGGGTCTTGCGGCCGTAGGGCGTGTCGACGGGCTGCACCGACAGGCAGTTCGACTGGTCGCCGCAGTCGCCGCACCCCTCGCACACCCGCTCGTTGATGACGACCCGGAAGCCGGGCTTGTCGAGCCGCCCGCGACTGCGGGCCCGACGGTTCTCGGCCGCGCACGCCTGGTCGTGGAGCAACACGGTGACCCCGCCGAGCGCGGCGAGCTCCCGCTGGGTCTCTGACAGACGGGTGCGGTCGCGTACCTCGACCCGATCGTCGTGGGCCCCGAAGTCGGCGCCGCGCCACCGGTCGGGGTCGTCGCTGGTGACCACGACGCGCGCCACCCCCTCGAGCAGCAGCAACTGCACCACGGCGGGCACGCTCATCTGACCGGGCGGGTCCTGCCCGCCGGTCATCGCCACCGTGTGGTTGTAGAGCAGCTTGTAGGTGATGTCGACGCCGGCCGCCACCGCGGCGCGGATGGCCAGGTGCCCGGAGTGGAAGAAGGTGCCGTCGCCGAGGTTCTGCACGAAGTGGTCGCGTTCGAGGAACGGTGCCATCCCAATCCACTGCGCGCCCTCGTTGCCCATCGCGGTCAGACCAGCGACATCGCCGACGCGGGCGGGATCCATCAGCGCGACCATCGCGTGACAGCCGATCCCGCCGCCGACCAGGGTGCCCTCGGGGACTCGGGTCGACAGGTTGTGCGGGCAGCCGCTGCAGTAGAACGGCGTGCGGTTGACGGTCAGCGGGATCCGTGAGCGCTGGGTCGGGCGGGGCAGCGGCGCGAGCCGTGCGGACAGTCGCGTCGCCAACCGCCGGCGAACCGGCTCCACCAGACGGTCGGCATCGAGCATCCCGGTGCCCGGGATCAGCGCCGCTCCCTCGGCGTCGTGACGGCCCACCACGCTCGGGCGCTCGGCGCTGTCGTACATCGCGCTCTTGACCAGCAGTTCGAGGGTCGGGTTCTTTTCCTCGACGACCAGCACCTCGGTCAGCCCGTGGGCGAAGTCGCGCACCTGTTGCTCGTCGACGGGGACCGGCATCCGCAGGTGGAACAGCCGCACGCCGGCCGCCCGCAGCTCGTCGTCGCTCCCGAGCCCAAGCAGGCCGAGCGCTTCGCGCAACTCGTGATAGGTGTGGCCACTGGCGGCGATCCCGATCCAGTCGTCGCCGCTCGACACCGTGATCCGGTTGAGCTGGTTGGCGACGCCGTAGCGGCGGGCCAGCTCGGAGCGCACCTCCTGGAACTCGCGCTCCATGTCGAGGGTGTAGGGGGTGATCAACCGGCCGCTCGGGTGCGGTACGAACGGCTGGCCGTCGACGTCGATGGTCGGGATCTCGGGCCGTACCCGATGGGGTTGGACGTCGATGGTGCCGGTGCCATCGGCCACCGGGGTGACCAGCTTGACGCCGACCCAGATCCCGCTGGTGCGGGAGAGGGCGACGGCGTGACGGGTCAGGTCGAGCGCCTCCTGGACGTCGCCGGGGACCAGGATCGGCATGTGGAGGTCGACCAGGGTGGCGTCCGAGGAGCTGGGCAGCGTCGAGGACTTGGCGGCCGGGTCGTCGCCGACGACGGCGACCACGCCGCCGTGGCGGGCGGTGCCGGCGAAGACGCCGTGGCGGATGGCATCACCGGCGCGGTCGAGCCCCGGGGCCTTGCCGTACCACATGCCCACGACGCCGTCGTAGCGTCGGTCGGCGAGCGAGTCGACGAGCTGGCTGCCCATCACCGCGGTGGCGCCGAGCTCTTCGTTGACCCCGGGCCGGATCACGATCGGCAGGTCGGGGACCGTCGCCGCGGCGCGCGAGACCTCCTCGTGCAAGGTGCCGACGGGCGAGCCCTGGTAGCCCGAGACGAAGGCGGCGGTGCGCAGCCCGTGGCGCCGGTCGATCCGCAGCTGGTCGACGGGTAGCCGGGCAACGGCCTGCACGCCCGACAGGAAGACCCGGCCCTGCTCGCGGCGGAACCGATCGGCGAGCTCGTAGCCGGCGTCACCCACCGTGGTGCCGGAGCGATCCGCGACGTCGGACATGCACGCCTCCTGAGTGCAGTGGGCTCGGCCACGACCGTAGCCCGATCGTCGGAGCGGGTGTGCCAGAACCCTCGTTCGAGTGGCACGTCCCGTCCGGCGTCGATCGGCCTGCCAGCATGCGATCGTGATCGTGGTCGCCGGGGAAGCACTGATCGATGTGGTCGTCGATGGCGACGAGGTCACGGCCCGCCCCGGTGGCGCGCCCCACAACGTGGCGCGGGCGATCGGCCGACTGGGGCTGCCGGTGACGTTGCTGGCCGGCGTGTCGAACGACGGCTTCGGCAAGGTGCTCCGGCGCGGCCTCGGTGACGCCGGGGTCGACCCCTCGCTGCTGCAGACGACGTCGTTGCCGACGACGCTGGCGGTCGCCCAGCTCGACGAGCGGGGCGCCGCGACCTACACCTTCTACGTGACGGGCACCAGCGCGCCAGAGGTGGCGCCGGGGGTGCTGCCCGAACGGGTCGGCGCCTTCGTCACCGGCGGGCTGGCGCTGGTGCTCGAGCCGCTGGCCGACACCATCGTCGCCGCCCTCGCCGCACTGTCGTCCGACACGCTGACGATGCTCGATGTGAACTGTCGCCCGCACGCCATCGACGACGCCGCCGCCTACCGCGAGCGTGTCGCCGCCGTCGCCCGTCGCGCCGACGTGGTGAAGGCCAGCGACGAGGACCTCGACTTCCTGGTCCCAGGCGTGGCCCCGATCGATGGGGCGCGGGCGGTGCTGGGGCTGGGTGCCGGCGTGGTCCTGGTCACCGCCGGGTCGGCCGCCACCACGATCGTGTCGCGACACGGTGAGCTTCGGGTGCCGGTCCCACCGGCGGACGTGGTCGACACGATCGGTGCCGGCGACACCTTCACCGCCGGTTTCGTCGCCTGGTGGGTCGAGCGGGGGATCGGGCGCCCGGCCGACGTCACGCTGGATGCGCTGGCGACGGCCGTCGACGCCGCCCACGCGGCGGCCGCCGTGGTGGTCGGACGTCGCGGTGCCGACCCGCCCACCCGCGCCGAGCTCGCCGCGCCCTGGACCTGACCCAGCCGAGTGTTGTGGCTCGACCGAGTGTTGAAGGCGACGACGTCCCGACCTCCAACACTCCGATGCCGCCACATACTCGGTTGGGGAGCGGCGGTCCGGTGGGGGTCAGAAGGTGTCGTGGCGGACCGAGAGCCGTTGGGCCGAGTCGTCGCCGGGCACCGGCAGGTGCACCACCAGCCGCAGACCGGGCCACTCCACGGGCACCAACTGTTGGTACTCGAAGGTCAAGCGTCCGGCCCGGGGGTGGTCGAACCGACGCAGCCGGGTCTCGAACCGGGCGACATCGTGGTCGGGCCACCAGGCACGAAACTCGGCACTGTGGTCGGTGAGGGTTCCGACCAGCTCGATCATCGCCGGGTCATGGCGAACCGTCGAGGTGGCGGCACGGAACTCGGCCAACGCCAAGCGGCTGTGCACCTCCCAGTCGACGACCAGGTCGCGCAGGCCCTCGCCGAGGAACAACACCCACATCAGGTTTCGCTCGACGCCGGCGAGCTCGCGGATCGGCGGGTACAGACGGGCCTCGGCGTCGTTCCAGCCGGCCAGCTCCCAGTGCGGTCCGAGCACGAAGGCCGGGCCGGGTTCGAAGGCGTCGAGCAGCCGCCGCACCGCCGAGGGCACCTCGTCGGGTGTCGCCCCCGGCGCGCCCGAGGCGAGCGGGGGCCGGGCCAGCGCCAGCAGGTGGGCCCGGCCGGCATCGTCGAGCTGAAGGGCCCGTCCGATCGCCGCCAGCACGTCGACCGAGGCGTTGATCCGGCGGCCCTGTTCGAGCCACGTGTACCAGGTGACCGACACCCCGGCGAGCAGCGCCACCTCCTCACGCCGTAGCCCCGGCGTGCGCCGGGCGCGTCCCCGAGGCAGCCCGACCTGTTCGGGGCGCATGGCGTCGCGACGGGCCCGCAGGAACTGGCCCAGCTCGGCGCGGCGGTCGCTGTCGGTCACCGTCGATCAGCCGCCGGCCGGCCGGCACGGCTGACCGCGCAGGGTGCAGGTGGGGTACCCGTCGGGTACGTCGATGCCGGGGAGCAACGGGAGCACCAGCCGTGACGGGTGCTCGGGACCCCAGGCGATCTCGACGGTCTCGCCGTCGCTGACGGTGTCGAAGACCCACGCGGCGCGGCTGTTGCCCGGGGCGTCGATGGTGAGCCGCAACCTCGAACCGGGCCGCAGCGCGTGGGCGAAGGGGAGGATCTCGACGCGCGCCAGCGACCACTCCCCCTCGGTCAGCGGTGCGGCGTCGGCCTCGCGGTGGGTCGGCACCGGGCGCAACACGGTGCTGAGGGCGTCGTCGAGGGCCCGTTGACTGGCACGCAGCCACCCGCTCTGGACATAGACCTCCTGGCCGTCGGGCCGGATCTCGCTGAGGGTCACCTCGAGGTCGGTGTCGGCAGCCGACGAGCGGATCCACAGGTCCGCCGACGCCGAGCCGGCGAACACGGTCTCGGTCGCGAACGGTTCGGTGACGAACTCGGCGGCGGTGCCCGCCGGCGGATGGCGCCAGTCCCACGTCACGTCCTCCACCCAGACCGAGCCCTGTGCCGGGTCGAAGAACGTGGCCGGCAGGGCGTCGGGTTGGGCCCGATAGGACGCCGATCCGTCGGCGGCCGGCGGGGCGCCCGGGCGCAGCGCGCCATCCCCGAGGTACCAGGCCTGGGCGACCACCGCCGGTGGTGGCCAGGCGTCGGCTTCGACGACGAACCGCGGGAGTGGGGCCCCCGGCGGGGCGTCGTCGGCGGCCCCCTCCTCGAACAGCACCCGCACCGGTGGCTCGCTCTCAAACCACGCCAGCGCCGCCTCGTAGGTCACCCCCTCGAACCGGTCCGGTGGGAGGGTGATGTCGTCGGTGCCGAAGATGCTCGCCGCCAGCACCGGTGCGAGGGCGTTGACCGCCGCCAAGCGTGGCACCCGTCGGGCGACGTAGAGATCGAGGAACTCCAGGTACCGGGGAAACACCCCGGCGCTCACCGATTCGATGTGCAGCCCGTTGACCACGTCGACGAAGAGCTGGTCGGTGCCGGTGAAGGCGTCGAGCATGGTGGCGAACCCCGCCCCGGTCTGTTCGTCCTGCCAGGCGCCGGCGACGAAGACCGGGATCTCGATGTCGCCGACGAGCAGCTCGGGAGACAGCGGGTCGGCGACGTCGGGGTCGCGATATGGATGGTCGCCGATCAGCTCGACCAGGTCGGGGTTCTGCCCGCGCAAGGCCTGGTTGGCCGCACAGGTGTCGTCACCGTCGGCGATGCGTTCGGCCGCCCACTCCTGGCCGCCGGAGGCGGCTTCGTCGGTGCGGGCCCGAGCCCACGCCACCGCGAAGCCGGTGTTCAGGATGCCGCCGGGGTACAGCACGCCGGTGTAGGCGTCGTCGTACACCGACAGCGGGGTGATCGCCGCCAGCGATGGCGGCCGGGTGGCCGCGACGTAGAGCTGGGTGATGCCCGGATACGACACGCCGACCATGCCGACGCGGTGGTCGAGCACCCACGGCTGAGCGGCGACGGTCTCGACGGCGTCGTAGCCGTCGAGCGACTGGATCGGTTCGAAGAACTGGAACGAACCGCCGCTGCACCCGGTGCCGCGCATGTTGACCCCGACGTAGGCGTAGCCGAGCGCGTTGAACAGCGGTGCCAGACCGATCGTGGTCGGGTCGCTGGGCTGGTAGCCCGAGTACTCGACGACGGTGGGGTAGGGGCCGTCCTCGGCCGGGCCGGGGAGCGCGACGTTGACCGACAGCGTGGTGCCGTCACGGGTGGTGAGGTAGCCGAACCCGCCGGGGAGCACCTGGTCCTCGTAGAGCGAGGCCGCTGGGACCTCCTCGAGCGATGGCACCTCGACCGGCTCGCCCCGCGGTGCGCCGTCGGCGTCGATGAGCTGCCAACGTCCCGGATCGAGCGAGCGGAACAGCACCGAACCGGCGTCGTCGACCGTGCCGATGTGGGCGGGTGTGTCGTCGCCGGCGGGGATCAGCCCGACCGTGTCACCGGGTTCGCCGCCGAGCACGGCCAGCTGCGCCGGACCGGGTTGAATGCTCCACGAGGCGGTGGGTCCGGTGGTGGCGTCGGCAGCCATGGGGGCACCGGCCGCCACCCCGATGGCCCCGACGAGTGCCAGACAAAGACCGGGCCGTCCACGCATCCCGGTCATGTTGGCAGGCCGACGTCACCCGGCACCGGCGGTGGTGCCGCTCGGCTCCGCCGCCCTGGCGATCCCCGCCATCCTGGCCGATCGCGAGTACTCCACGGCCGGCGTGGTTGTGGTCGTGGGATTCGGGCCCGCGGCGCTCGAAGGGGTGCGGCGCTACCGTCGGCGGTCGTGACGGCCGCCGACTTCGATCTCGATCAGGTGTTGTCCGACCTCGAGTCGCTGGTGGAGGTCGAGTCGCCATCCCACGAGCTGTCGGCCATCGAGAACTCTGCGGAGACGCTGGCCGGGCTGATCGCGGCCCGCCTCGGCTCGGCTCCCGAACTGCTGGCGAGCCCGGCCGGCCCGCACGTCCACTGGCGCGGCGGCGGCGCGTCGCGGGTGCTGATCGTCGGCCACCACGACACCGTCTTCCCCGTGGGCACGCTCGCCCGCCGGCCCTTCACGGTGTCGGACGGGCACATCGCCGGGCCGGGGGTGTTCGACATGAAGGGCGGCATCGTCGTCGGGTTGCATGCGGTTGCTTCGCTGGCGGATCGATCGGGTGTCGAGCTGTTGTTCACCGCCGACGAGGAGGTCGGCTCGGGCACCTCGCGGGCCTTGATCGAGGAGCGGGCGCGAGCCTGTGGGGCGGTGTTGGTGCTCGAAGGCGCGGCGCCGGGCGGTGCGCTCAAGATCGGTCGTAAGGGCACCGGCGGGTTCGAGCTGGTGGTCCACGGCCGTGCCGCCCACGCCGGTCTCGAACCCGAAAAGGGCGTCAACGCGCTGGTCGAAGCGGCCCACCAGGTGCTGGCGATCGCCGCGCTGGCGCGACCGGCGCGGGGCACCACGCTCACCCCGACGCTGGCCAGCGCCGGCACCGCCGACAACGTGGTGCCGGCCGAGGCCCGTATCCGAGTCGACCTGCGGGTCACCGATCTCGCCGAGGGCGAGCGGGTGGAGCAGGCGATGCGGGCGCTGACGCCCGTCGACCCGGCGGTGCGTCTCGAGGTCTCGGGCGGGCTCAACCGCCCGCCGCTCGAGCGCTCGGCGACGGCCGGGCTGTTCGCGCTCGCCCAGACGGTCGCCGCCGCCGAGGGGCTCCCGGCGCCGGTCGGGGTGGACGTCGGAGGGGGCAGCGACGGCAACTTCACCGGCGCCCTCGGCGTGCCCACCCTGGACGGGCTGGGCGTCACCGGCGGTGGCGCCCACGCCGATCATGAGCATGCCGAACTCGTCACGCTCGGCGACCGCATCGCGCTCGTCGCCGGCCTGATCCGGGAGATCAGCTCGCGCTCGGCGTGAGCACGACGTGGCCGCCTGGCTCGGTCAGGTCTCGAACCCTTCGCCGAGCTCCAGCGTGCCACCGGTGCCGAGGGTCTTGGCGGCCCGGTACACGTCGAGCTTGGCGCGCGAGTCGTCGATGTCGAGGTTGCGCATCGTCAGCTGGCCGATCCGGTCGAGCGGCCCGAACGCGGCGTCGTCGACCCGTTCCATCGACAGCCGCTCGGGCTCGTAGGTGAGGTGTGGGCCGGTGGTGTCGAGGATCGAGTAGTCGTCGCCGCGGCGCAGCCGGACGGTGACCTCGCCGGTGATCGCGGCACCGACCCAGCGCAGCAGCGGCTCGCGCAGCATCAGGCTCTGGGGGTCGAACCAGCGGCCCTCGTAGAGCAGCCGGCCGAGCCGGCGACCCATCGTGGCGTAGTTCTCGATGGTGTTCTCGTTGTGGATCGCGGTGACGAGGCGTTCGTAGGCGATGTGGAGCAGCGCCAGCGCCGGGCCCTCGTAGATACCACGGCTCTTGGCCTCGATGATGCGGTTCTCGATCTGGTCCGACATGCCCAGGCCGTGGCGGCCGCCGATGGCGTTGGCCTCGATCACCAGCTCGACCTGGTCGGCGTACTCGGTGCCGTTGAGCGCCACCGGCCAGCCCTCCTCGAACCGGATGGTGACGTCCTCGGTGGCGATGGCGACGTCGTCGCGCCAGAATGCCACCCCCATGATCGGCTCGACGATCTCCATCCCGGTGTCGAGCTCTTCGAGCGCCTTGGCCTCGTGGGTGGCCCCCCAGATGTTGGCGTCGGTCGAGTACGCCTTCTCCTTGGGGTCGCGATAGGGCAGGTCGCGGGTGACGAGGAACTCGCTCATCTCGGCGCGACCGCCCAGCTCGGCGACGAAGCGCTCGTCGAGCCACGGCTTGTAGATCCGCAGCGCCGGGTTGACCAGGAGCCCATAGCGGTAGAACCGCTCGATGTCGTTGCCCTTGTAGGTCGACCCGTCGCCCCAGATGTCGACCCCGTCGTCGTGCATCGCCCGCACCAGCAGCGTGCCGGTGACGGCACGCCCCAGCGGGGTGGTGTTGAAGTAGGTCCGGCCGGCGGTGCGGATATGGAAGGCGCCGCACTGCAAGGCCATCAGGCCCTCGCGCACGAGCTCGGCCCGGCAGTCGACGATGCGTGCCGCCTCGGCCCCGTAGCCCTCGGCCCGTCCCGGCACTCCGGAGAGGTCCGGTTCGTCGTACTGGCCGAGGTCGGCGGTGTAGCAGTAGGGGATCGCGCCGCGCTCGCGCATCCAGGCCACCGCGGCCGAGGTGTCGAGACCGCCCGAAAAGGCGATGCCCACCCGCTCGCCGACCGGCAGCGACGTCAGGACCTTGGACATGGACGAGCCTCCTCGGGGACGGCGACGATGCACCGGGGGCAACCGGCGGCTGGCCGCGGCCGGCGGCCGCTGGCGGAGCGGTCGACCCTACCGGCGGGTGGCGCGGCTGGCGGCCACCGATGCCAGCGTGAACACGACGGCGGCGACGCCGACGGCGAGCTCCACCCAGGCCAGTTTGCGCACCGTGCCGAGGTCGCCGAGGGCCACGGCGATCGTGACCGCCGCGGCGACGAGCCCGGCCAGACCGATCCGGCGCGACCGCCCGAGGGCCGCGATCACCATCGCCATCGGGGCGTACAGCGGCACGAGTTGCACGACGACCGGTTGCGGGTTCGAGCGCGGACCGCGCCACCAGGTGGCCAGCCCGACCTCCTGGCTGGCCTTCCAGACGCCGATGAAGGCGACGAACACGAGACCCCAGAAGGCCGCGGTGGCGATCATCCAGCTCGGGCGCCACCGCCCGTCGGGCGTCGCGATCGCCTCGGTGGGCGTCGGCGTGACAGCGGGCTCGGTCGTCACCGGCTGGGATGCTACGGAGCCTCGACGGCGCCCGGCACGCGGCCCCGGCACGCGGCCGCCCGTACCGACGGGTCCGCGGCCCCGCCGCCACCGGCCGCCGCTACCCTCCCTGCGATGGCGGACATCGGAGTGCTCTCGATGTTCTTTCCCATGTGGAACGAGGAGGAGTACGTCGAGCGCGCCATCGATGCGGCCCGCGGGGTGTGCGATCGCATGGTCCACGACGGTGAGATCGGTGACTACGAGCTGATCATCATCGACGACGCCTCGACCGATCGCACGCCCGAGCTGGCCGATCGGCTCGCGGCGGCCGACCGCCACGTGACCGTCGTCCACCACGCACGCAACCGCAAGCTCGGCGGTGCGATGAAGACCGGTTTCGAGACCGCCAAGGGCGACGTGGTGCTCTACTCGGATGCCGACCTCCCCTTCGACATGGAGGAGGTCCCGCGAGCGCTTCGCCTGATGGGTCAGTACGACTCCGACGTGGTCAGCGCATATCGCTTCGACCGCACCGGCGAGGGCTACACCCGGGCCATCTACACGTTCTTCTACAACCTGCTGATCCGGTCGCTGTTCGGGGTCAAGGCCCGGGATATCAACTTCGCCTTCAAGATCTGCCGCCGCCGGGTGCTCGACCACGTCGAGCTGCGCAGCGAGGGCTCCTTCATCGACGCCGAGCTGATCATCCGCAGCACCCGGATGGGCTTCGAGCTGCTCCAGTTCGGTGTCGACTACTTCCCGCGCACCCGTGGCGTGTCGACGCTGAGCTCGCCGAAGGTGATCGTCGGCATCCTGCGCGAGATGGTCGGTCTGCGGCGCGAGCTGGCCGATCTACGCCCCGTCGTCGAGCCGTCCCCGACCGACCCGTGACCCGCTGGCTGCCGGCGTTGATCGCGGTGGCGCTGCTGGGCGGGGTGGCGGTGGTCGCGGCGACGGGTCTCCTCGACGCCGGCCAGAACGGGGCCTCGACGTCCACCACCGCGGCGGTGACCACGACCACGATCGCGCCGACGACGATCCCGACGACGCCCCCTTCGACCGCGCCGCCCCGCACGCAGCTGACCAATGCGCTGTCCAAGGGCAACAGCGGACCCGAGGTGCAGCGGCTTCAAGAACGGCTCAAGGAGCTCGGGTTCGAGCCCGGCCCGATCGATGGCGACTTCGGCGATCTCACCCGGGCTGCGGTCTGGGCGTTCGAGAAGCTCGTCATGCAGGTGCCGCGCGGCGAAGCGACCGGGCGGGTCACCAACGAGATGTGGCAGCGGATGCAGGACCCGCTGGTGCTCGTGCCACGTCGACGCGACGCCGGTTCGACGAACCACACCGAGGTGTACCTGCCCGAGCAGGTGGTCGCCTTCTTCATCGACGATCGGGCGGTGCTGATCTCGCACATGTCGAGTGGCACGGGGCAGCGGTGGTGCGAGGAGGTGACCATCAGCCCGGGGGAGTACGGCAACGAGAACGGCGTCGAGCCGCTCAAGCGCGGCGAGTGCGGGATCTCGAAGACGCCCGGCGGGGTCTACGAGTACTACCGGCGGGTGGAGGGTGTCCGCCAGAGCGGGCTGGGCGGGATGTGGAACCCGGTCTACTTCAACTACGGCGTCGCCATCCATGGTGCGCTCAACGTGCCGCTCCAACCGGCGTCGCACGGGTGCATCCGCATCCCCATGTTCGTCTCCGAGTACTTCCAGGACCTGGTCGCCGATGGGGACCAGGTCTACGTGTTCGACGGGCTCGAGGAGCCCGAGCACTACGGTGCTCAGCCGCCGCCGTTCAACACACGTGACCCCAACTACGTGACGACGACGGCGGTGTCGGCGACGACGGCTTCCGGAGCGACGCCCACCGCGACCGGCTGAGTGCCGCTGAGCGCGGCCTACGGGGCGGATGCGTCGGTGCCGCCGAGACGTCTCCACGCGTCGACGAGCACACCCTCCCGCAACGCTCCATCGCTGTAGCGGAACTCCTCGACACCGAACGCCTCGGCGACACCGGCGAGGATGAGCGCACCAGCGACGATGATGTCGGCGCGGTGAGGGTCCAATCCCGCCACCGTCGCCCGCGAGGCGGCGCCGCGGTGACGGCACAGCTCGGTGGCAGCGGTGTCGAGCTCGATGGCGCTGAACCGCGCCTCGCGGCCGGTGACCGGGCGAGACCGACCGCGGGCAGCCCCGGTGATGCGGGTGATCGTCTCCGCCGTCCCCGACGATGCCACCGCGACTTCGAACCCGTGCTCGGCGACATGGTGGGTGAACTGGGCGAGTCGTTCACCGATGTGGGAACGGGCGGCGTTCACCGCCGCCGGCGAGACTCGGCCGGCTGGAAAGAAGCGATCGGTGAGCCGGACGGCGCCGAGCTTGAGGCTGCGCACCGCCAGCACCTCGGTGTGCTGGCCGATCAGCAACTCGGTCGAGCCGCCGCCGACGTCGATCACGAGGACCCGCCGGTCGAGGACCGGTAGCGCCTGCAGCACACCGAGATAGATCAGCCGAGCCTCCTCGGTGCCGCTGATGACGTCGATGTCGACGCCGGCCTCGCGACGGGCGCGATCGATGAACCCGGCCGCATTCGCGGCCTCCCGCACGGCACTCGTGGCCACCGCCCGCAACGCGGCGTGGTGGCGGTCGGCGACGTCACGCATCCGCCGGAGTGCGCCCAGCCCGCGCTCGACGGCGTCGTCGGCGAGCTCGGTCATCTCGCCCCCGCCATGCCCCAGCCGCACGACCTCGCGGGCGCGGGTCAGGGTCTCGAATCGACCGCCGCCGAGGGGACGGGCCACGAGCAGGTGGACGCTGTTGGTCCCGATGTCGAGCGCGGCCAGCACCGGGGCCGGACCTGCCGCGCTCACCACGTCAGTCGTCGAGCATCGCTTGGCAGGCCGAAACGCCGTTCAGGACCCCTTGGCGGAACGCCGAGACCTTCTCGAACGCGCTGCCGAGGATGTCGTCGTCGGCCTTCGGGTCACCGACGCGGATCACCGTCTGGATGGCCTCGTCGAGATCGCCGGGTTCGATGTAGACGGTGCCGCGCACCACGTTGCCTTCCTCGTCGGGGACGAGCGTGGCCGTCCACGCTCCGACCAGGCAGTCGTTGAGCAGGGCGCGCTCCTCACCCTGCAACGGGCTCTCGAGCGCGACCTGCGCGGCGTCGCTCCACGCCGATCCGAGCATGTAGCCGAGGGCGAAGTCGCCAAACTCGGCGTACAGCTCCTGGGCCAGCGGCTCCTCGATGTACACCGTCGAGGAGCTGGTACACAACAGCGCGCCGATCTCGGGGTCGCCGAGGAGCGCTTCGTCGCAACGGACCTCCTCGATCGAATCGAACGGCACCAGCGTCAGCGACCCGAAGCTCTCACCGAGCACCGCCGTCCAGTAGTCGTTGAGCGCGGTGGCCGCGAAGCCGGGGATCTGGTTGGCTTCGGGATCGTAGCCGTAGGGCGCGTTGCCGTCACCGTCGCCCTCCGAGCCGGGGATGAAGATGTTGGGCATCAGCGGCAACGGGTCGTCGAGCAGCTCGGCGCAGCGCGGCGCTCCCTCGAGGAACCCGACCTGAAAGGCGCCGACGCGATCGAACCCGGAGCCGTGCCCGCCGGGTGTCAGCTGGTCGATGCCGATGGGGTCGCGCACCTCGATCAACGCGATCAATCCGGCGCGGACGTCGTTGTCGGTCATCGTGACCCCGGGAGCGTCACCACCGACCACCCGGCCGACCCAGGCACCAGAGAAGCAATCGGCCTGTTGCTCGGTGTAGATGGTGTCGATGTTCCGGTCGAGGCCCCCGAAGCGGTACTGGATGGCATGGCCGTATTCGTGGGCGAGTACGACGGCGATCACCGATGGCCCCAGCGCTTCGGCCAGGTAGTAGAGCAGACCCTCGTGGCCGTCGTCGTAGACGATGAAGTCGCCGTCGGGACAGTAGAAAGCGGCGTAGAAGATCAGCTCGTCGTAGGTCGTCTCGTCGTCGGGCCCGCACCCGGGGATCGGCGTCGTCCGCTCCGGATAGCCGGCGTAGACGCGCCCCTCGAGCGGCTGGAACGGCTCGCCGTAGATCGCCGGGTACTGCTCGGCCCAGAAGACCTCGATGTCGTTGAGTGCCGCCTCGACGAGATCGTCGTAGGGGCGCGACGGCTTGTTGACCCCGGCATCGAGCAACTCGGTGGTGCGTCCGGGCACCGTGGGGGGCGGAGGCTCGGGAGTGGTGTCATCGGGATCGACCGGTGCCGTCGAGCCGGTGAGGATCTCCTCGGGGGGTGTGAACGGGTTGCCGTCGGACTCGGCCGCACCGAGGGTGGACACACCGCTCGCGTTGGCACATGCGGCCAGGGTCAGGGCGGCCAGTAGGACGAGCGTGCCGACCAGCCGGGTCCGGGGGCGACGCCCGAGGGTGGTGCTCATCCCGCGAGCAGCCCTTCCATCTCGACGATGTCGCCGCGCTGGCCTCGCACCATCGATTCCGCCATCGCCCGCACCTCCTCGGAGCCTGCGTGTTCGGCGGCGTACTCCGCCATGTGGATGCCACCGAGGTGGTGGGCGGTCATCAGCTCGACGAAGAGCGCGTCGGCCTCGGCCCCGGAGGCCGTCGCCAGCATCTCGAGTTGCTCGTCGGTGGCCAGCCCCGGCATCTCGTCGGCCGGGGTGGCCATGTCCATCCATGCCATCACGTCGTCGTCGAGATCGGCCGCCTCGGGCTGGCCGGCATCGCGCAGCATCTGGATCATCCTTCCGATCTCGATCGATTGCCCCGTCAGCATCGTTCGAGCCACCACACGGAGTCCCGGTTCCGTGTCGGGTGCATCGAGGTAGATCATCGACATCGCCACCGCCTGATCGTGGTGGTAGCGCATGTCCTGCAGGAACCCGACCGAGGCCTCGTCGTCGGCGCGGTCGCTCGACCCGTCGCCGAACATCCAGCCGGCCGCGGCGCCGATGATCAGCGTGGCGACCGCCAGGGCGACGACGTTGACGGGGTTCTGCCACCACGACAGCACGATGGCGTCATCGACGTCATCGACGTCATCGACCTCATCGACGTCATCGGGCACCGTGTGGGGGGCGGCGGACGCACCGTCGCCCTGGTTGCGACCCGCTCGATCGCGACCGGCGTCGTCATCACCGACCGTTGTCACGTCAGCGTCCACCGCAGCAGTCTGCCAGCCAGACCGACGCTCGCACCGGCGACCGGCAACCGGCGACCGGATGCCCGGCCGTCATCCCGCGCCCGGCACGGATACGGCTGCTACGTTGCGGCCGTCCGAGACGCGAGCTCTCGGTGGACGCTGGGGAGGAGGTCGGCCGACGTGACGGTGTTGGACGTCGAGGACATCACGGTGCGCTTTGGCGGCATCGTCGCGCTGGACGGGTTGACGTTTGGCATCGAGCCCGGTCAGGTCTGCGGTCTCATCGGGCCCAACGGGGCCGGCAAGACGACGATGTTCAACGTCGTCAGCCGGATCTACCAGCCCACGGCCGGGTCGGTGCGCTTCCGCGACACGGACCTGCTGTCGGTCCCGGCCCACGGAATCGCCGGGCTGGGCATCGCTCGGACGTTCCAGAACCTGGCGCTGTTCCCGACGATGACGTTGCTCGAGAACGTGATGGTGGGGGCCCATCACAACGCCAACTACGGCTATCTGCGGGCCATCACCCGCATCGGCGCCCACCGCCGCAACGAGGCGACGCGCGACTTCGCCGGCGACCTGTTGACACGACTCGATCTCGGCCCGTTGATGTTCCACCCGGCCGCCGGTCTGCCCTTTGGCACGCTCAAGCGCCTGGAGATCGCCCGGGCCCTCGCCGCCAAGCCCGACTTCCTCCTGATGGACGAGCCGGCCGCCGGTCTCACCCACGGCGAGGTCGACGAGCTCGGCGACACCATCCTGCGCATCCGCGACGAGTTCGACCTCACCATCCTGCTCGTCGAGCACCACATGTCGATGGTGATGCGGGTCTCGGACCACGTCGTCGCGATGGACTTCGGCCGCAAGATCGCCGAGGGCACGCCGGCCGAGGTGCAAGCCGATCCGGCCGTCATCGACGCCTACCTCGGGGCCACGGAGTGATGGCGCGATGAGCCTGCTCGAGATCAGCGACCTGACCGCCGGCTATGGCGCCGGCAACGTCCTCCACGACATCGACCTGACCGTCGGCGAGGGTGAGATCGTGGTCGTGCTCGGCGCGAACGGCGCCGGCAAGACGACCACCATCTCGGCCATCTCGGGCACGATCGGGCGCAGCGGGACCATCACCTTCGACGGCAGGAACATCGCCAGGGCTAGCGCCGACGCCATCGTGCGAGCCGGTGTCGCCCAGGTTCCCCAGGGGCGCGGCACCTTTGCCGAGCTGTCGGTGGAGGACAACCTGTTGGCCGGTGCCTACACCCGTCGCGACGGGAGCCGGGCGGTCAACGAGGACCTCGCTCGCTGGTTCGACGTGTTCCCCCGGCTGGAGGAGCGCCGCAACCAGCGGGCCGGCAGCCTGTCGGGTGGCGAACAGCAGATGCTGGCCATCTCGCGGGCCCTGATGAGCCGCCCGAGGCTGTTGCTGTGCGACGAGCCCAGCCAGGGTCTGGCGCCGCTGATCACCAAGGAGATGTTCGAGGTCATCGCCCGGCTCAACAAGGAGCAGGGCATCGCCGTGCTGCTCGTCGAGCAGAACGCCAACCTGGCGATGCACATGGCCGACCGCGTCTACCTCCTCGAGACGGGCCGGATCGTGGCCAGCGGTGACGCCGAGACGCTCAGCCGAGACGACACCATTCGCAAGGCCTACCTGGGGTACTGACGTGGATCGCTTCTTCGAGTACATCTTCATCGGACTCTCCAACGGCGCGATCTACGCGATGGTCGCCCTCGGGCTGGTGGTCATCTTCCGAGGCACCGGGCATCTCAACTTCGCGCAGGGCGAGATGGCCACCTTGTCGACCTTCTTCACCTGGTGGCTGTTCGACGACGCCCGCGGTCTCGGTCTGCCGATGCTGCTGGCCATCGTCGGCGGCATGCTCTTTGGCGCGGCGCTCGGCGCGACCGTCGAGACGACGCTGATGCGACCGCTCGACCGTCGTTCTCCGCTGGCCGTCTTCGTCGCCACGATCGCCCTCTTCCTCGGGATCAACGCCTTCAACGTCGGGGTGTGGGGGCAACTCCCCGACGAGCTGATGTTCAACGTCTTCCCCGACAGGCCCGACAGCTTCCTCAGCCTCCTCGGCACCACCTGGCGCTACGAGTACATCGGGATGCTCGTGGTGATGCTGATCGTGGCCGCCGTGTTGTTCCTCCTGTTCCAAAAGACCAAGTTCGGCTTGGCGATGCGGGCGACGGCGAGCAATCCGACGTCGTCGCGCCTCGTCGGCATCCGCACCAGCGTCGTCCTCGCCGGATCATGGGCGATCGCCGGGGCGATGGGCGCCCTCGCCGGCATCCTGTTCGCCGGCATCCAGGGCCAGGTGAACCCGTTGTTGATGTTCTCGGTGTTCGTCTACGCCAGCGCCTCGGCCACCCTCGGCGGCCTCGACAGCCCCGGTGGGGCGGTCGTCGGCGGCCTGCTGATCGGCGTGTTCGAGAACCTCGCTGCCGGGTACGCGCCGGAGTGGATCGGCCAGGAGATGAAGTTGGTGGTCGCGCTCCTGGCGATCTTCGTGGTGTTGTTGTTCAAGCCGTCGGGCCTGTTCGGTACGTCCAAGATCGTGCGGGTCTGAGGAGACGACGATGTTGAAGATCAACGAAGGCTCCGCCCCGCACTGGGTGATCCGCGGCGTCTGGGTGCTCGCCACGATCGCGTTCGTGCTCTACATCCCGACCAAGACCCAGACGGGCACGATCGGCGACATCACGCTGGCGTTCGAGTACATCACCTGCGCGATCGCCCTCAACCTGGTGCTCGGCTACACCGGCATCATCTCGATCGGCCACTCGGCGTTCTATGGGGTCGGTGGGTACGCGACGGGCATCCTGGTGACCGAGTACGGCTGGGATCCGGGCTGGACGATCTACATCGGCGTGCTGGTCGCCTTTGTCGTCGGGTGTCTGGTGGCGCTCCCGGCGCTCCGGCTGCAAGGCGTCTACCTGGCGTTGGTCACCTTGGCCCTGGCGGTCCTGTTCCCGGCGCTGGTCAAGTGGCAGAAGCTGACCTGGCTGACCAACGGGCCTCGCGGGATCAACGACGTGTCCTACGACGACCTTCCGGTGTGGCCGATCCTCGGCGAGCTGCGCGGTCGGGATGGCCGGGCCGTGTTCGCCTACTGGCTGGCGTTCATCGTCGTGGTGCTCGCCTATCTCGTCTGCCGCGGGCTGGTCAAGAGCTCGTTCGGTCGCTCGCTGATCGCGATCCGCGACAACGAGACGGCGGCGTCGGTGATGGGGGTCAACCGGACGACGACCAAGATGTTGGTGTTCGGCACGTCGGCGGCGATCACCGCGGCGGCCGGGTCCGTGGCCACGCTGCGCACCACCTTCGTCGGTCCCGAGGTCACGACGATCACCCTGGTCGGCGGCATCACCTTCATGCTGGTGATGGTGCTGGGCGGCGCCGGCACCTTGTGGGGACCGATCGTCGGCGGACTCGTCTACGTGCTGGTCGACTCCCGAGCCCGCGCCGCCGGGTCAGGTTCCGGAGGCCTGCTCGGCTATCTGCAGGGCAACTGGTTCTTCGGCTCGCCGGCCACCCTGATTCTGTCGATCGTGCTGATCGTGCTGATGTTCGTGGCCCCGTTCGGGCTGGTGGGACTGCTCAAACGCGTCGCCCACCACTTCGTCATCATCGTCCCCCGCCCGGCCGGTACGAATCCTCCGTCGAGCGCCGCCGTCGCGGCGGAGATGGACCCCGACGACGTCGACGTCAGCGCGATCTGATCGCCGTCATTCGTGCTGGTCACGGGGGTTGCGGGTTGCTACAGTCAGCCCACGGCGTGAGCGGGTTGGGTGGCCCCGCCGTGTGTGTTCAGCCGCCACCTCCGATCTTCTCCGAGGGGGGAGTATGACCCGACGACTGCGCGTCACGAGCGTGGCGATCGCGCTGGCTGCCATGTTTGCTGTGGCGAACACGGCGCGGGCGACAACCGACACCACCGAGGCCGAGGCCGAGCCCGCGACCGGGGCCGGCAACGCCGAACCCGGCGCCACCAGCGGTTCGGGCTGGATCGTCGACACCGAGGCGTGCGCCGACCCCGACGCGGCCACCGCACCGATCGAAGGCACCGTCAAGATCGGCATGGTCGTGCCGCTGTCGGGCGGGCCGGCGGCCGCCGCGTTCCAGCCGGTCACCGAGGGCATGCAGGCCTACATCGACTGGGCCAACGAGAACGCGATCGTTCCCGGGGTCACCCTCGAGCTGTCGATCGTCGACGATCAGTACAACCCGTCGCTGACCCCCGACGCCGTCAACGGACTGCTCGACGACGGCGTGCACCTCTTCAGCGGCAACATCGGGTCGCCGAACAACGCGGCGGTGATGGATCTGCTCAACGAGGAGTGCGTGCCGCAGATGATGGCCTTGAGCGGGCTGCCCGAGTTCGGTGACGAGGTCGCCGACTACCCGTGGACCTTCGGTGG
>JBKEAH010000270.1:0-15445 GCA_047972065.1 Desertimonas sp. | reverse complement strand
CTGGGCTACTGGCCGTCACCCGACGCGCTGACCGGCTGCACCCATCTCGACACCCGCACGGCCGACAGCGCGATCCGGATCGGTCGGGGATCGATCCTCAACAACGCCTGCACCCTGATCGCCGAGGGTCCGGGGATCACGATCGGGTCCAACGTGTTGATTGGCCCGGGGGTGCAGATCTTCGACAGCGACTTCCATGCGCTCGACGCCGAGTCCCGGCGGTTCGGTGGCGCGGCGGCGATGGGTGCCGTCGCGATCGGCGACGACGTGTTCATCGGCGCCCGGGCGATCGTGCTGCGTGGGGTGACCATCGGCGACGGTGCGGTGATCGGTGCCGGTGCCGTCGTCAGCAGCGATGTCCCGGCCCACACGGTGGCGGCCGGCAACCCGGCGCGGGTCATCGGATCGGCGGCGTGACGGGTGGCCCGGCGATCAGCGCGATCGTCCTCACCTACAATCAGGCTCGCTACGTGCCCGATTGCCTGTCGGCGTTGGTCGCCCAGACGTTCGGCGACTGGGAGTTGGTGATCGCCGACGACGCCTCCCGCGACGGCGCGCTCGGTGTGGCCACCGGCTGGGCGGCCGATCACGGGATCGTGCCGGTCGTGGTGGCCCAGCCGATCAACGCCGGGCTGTGTGCCACCCTCAACGCCGCCGTCGCCCGATCGAGCGGGCGCTACCTCGCGATCACCGCCGCCGACGACCGCTGGCTGCCCGACAAGTTCGCCGACCAGGCGGCGTGGCTCGACGAGCATCCCGACGTCGCGGTCGTCTACACCGACATGGCCTCGATGGACGACGACGGTGTCGTCGACCCGACGCGGGTGTGGCGGACCTCGGGTCACAGCGGGCATCTCTTCGATGAGTTGCTCGACGGCACGATGATCGGCACGGCGACGACGTTGATCCGGCGCTCGGCGCTGGCGGCGATCGGCGGGTTCGACGAATCCCTCGTGTTCGAGGACTGGGACGCCTGGTTGCGTCTGGCCGATCGCTACGAGTTCGCCTATCACCCCCGGGTGAGCGCCGTGTATCGCGAACGGCCCGACTCGATGTCGGCCGGCTCCGAGTTCCGCGTCGAGATCCTCCGGTCCACCGTCAGGCTGCTGTCGAAGTGGATCGGACGATCACGTCGCACCGATCGTCGGATCGCCGCGTCGCTGTCACGGGTGGGGTGGCGCCTGGCGCCCCACGACCCGCCGGCCGGGCGCGCCGCGATGTGGCGGGCGTGTCGTCTTGCGCCCTCACGGGCCAACCTCGGTCGGCTCGCCCGGTCGCTGATCGCCGTCCGGTGACGGCGTCATCACGTAGTACGTGAACGTCGACGTCCACCACCGTGACCGGCGGGGAAACGTGTTGTCGAGCCGGTCGATCTCCGCGAGTCCGGCGGCGGCGGCGGTCGCTCGCACCCGGGCCGGTGTCGCCGCGAACATCCGCGTGCGGCGCATCGACAGATCGCGGTAGTAGCCGGAGCCGTCCCACAGGTCGGGCGCGGTGGCGAACTGCACCGACAGCAGGGCCGTGCGCCGCACCGCACGCCCCAGTCGAGCGACCATCAGCCGCGGCGCGACACCCCGCAGCCGACCCGTCGGTGCCAGCAGCCCGAACGGGCGGTGGCTCGAGAAGATCACCACCCCGTCGGGAGCGACCACCCGGCGCATCTCGGCGAGACACATCGCCCGTCTCGTTCGGGGGTGGAGATGGTCGATGCCGTTGAACGAGAACACGACGGCATCGAACGACGCGTCGTCGAACCGGGCGAGGTCGGAGGCGTCGCCGACCTCGAAGCGGTGGCCGGGGAAGCGCGCCCGGCAGGCGTCGACCATGGTGGCGCTGATGTCGAGCCCGACGTAGCTCGCGGCGTCGGCGGCCAACACCGGCGTCGTCCGACCGGCCCCCACACCGATGTCGAGCACCCGCCGCCCCGGGCGCAGGTGGCGAGCGACGAGCTCGGTCTCGACCGGGAACAGCGAGCGCAGCTCGACGTAGCGCTCCACCACGTCGGCCCGTTCGTAGGCTTGGCGTGTGCGCTCCTGCTCCGCGTCGGCATCGTCGGGATGCATCGGGCCGATGCTAGGGAGGTGCCGGCGCCGATGATGTCGCCGCCGCCGCTGCTGTCGGTCGTGGTCCCCACCCATGATCATGGTGACCTGCTGGCGGCGGCGCTCGACAGCCTGGCGGCGCAGGTCGATCCACCTCCCTTCGAGGTCATCGTCGTCGACGACGGGAGCACCGACGACACCGCCGCGGTGCTCGAACGTTGGGTCCGGGGGCATCCCCGTTTCCCGCTGCGGGTGATCCACCAGCCCAACGGCGGCGTCAACGATGCCCGCAATCGGGGTGTGTTGGCCTCGCACGGCGCGACCATCGTGTTGCTCGATGCCGATGAGCGGGCGCCGTCGGATCATCTGCGCCGCATCGGCGATCACCTCGACGATGATCCCCGGCTCGCCGGCGTCGGCGGACCGGCACGAGGGGTCGACACCGCCCACCTGCGCACCTGTGGCCGCTGCGTCATCGGCGACGCCACGGTGACGACCGACGCCGACGGGATGACCGGACGGTTGCTGGGCGGCAACATGGCGGTGCGTCGTTCGTTGTTCACGGCGGTCGGGATGTTCGACCCCGACCTGTCCGGACGCGGCGACGAGGTCGAGTGGTTCGAGCGGGCCCAGCGCCGGTTCCGCTACGACCCGACCCTCGTCGTCGCCCACACCCGGGCCGACACGACGGTCCGCACGCTGGTCGCCACCGCCGTCCGTCAGGGACGTTCGATCCCCACCGCGGCGCGGCGGATGGGCCGGCCCTGGCGGCCGTCGCCGATCCGGTTCGGACGCGCCGTGGGCCACGCCGTCCGGCGGCGCTGCGTCCACGGCCTGGTGCTCGCCGCCCGCGAGGTCGGAGCCACCGGTCGGTGGGTCAGCGAGTGGTCACGCGCCCAGCCGTCGCGTCGCGGCCCGAGCCGTGCGCCGGGCGAGACCGATGGCGCGGCGGGCCCGGGCCCCAGCGCGCGATGAGGGCACGGCGCCGTCGATCAGGATCACCCGATCGTTGGCCAGCTGCATCTTGTAGGGCTGCATGCCGCGGCCGAGGTCGATGAGCTCGGCGCCGAGCGACGGCGCCGAGCGGCACATCTCGCGCAGCAGGAGCATCCCGGGGCTGGCGAAGCGCGCCCCGGGGTCGTAGGCCGGCAGCCAGTAGTGCCAGCATCCGGCGGTGATCAGCCCGAGGTGGACGGCGACGGGCCGATCACCGGCACGCAACGTCGACACGACCGGGCGCGCCATCGCGACCGGTCCGGTCGGGGCGGCGATGGTGGCGGCCCGCAGCCGGGCGAACGTGGCGGCGACCCACGGCTCGCCGAACAGGTCGCGCTTGCCGGTTCGCCGATACTGAGCCGACTTCCATCGGGCGAGGGCGTCCCATGCCTCGTCGTCATGGTCGTCGATGGTGAATGTCACCGTTCCGCGTCGGCGGGCGAGCTGGCGTTGCTGACCATCGAGACCCCGGTGGAAGCGCCGCTCGTCCCATCGTGTCGACGCCTCGTCGCGCAGGTCGATGCGCGGCGACACGTCGACCCGTTCGGCCCAACGAGCGAAGCCGCTCTGGCTGAGGGGAACGTGGTCGAACCGCAGCTCGTCCACGTCCGCCCGTTCGACGAACGGACCGAGGTCGTCGGGGACCACCCCGATCGCACCGTGATAGTCCGTCAGCGGGCGGCCCGGCCCGACGGCGCGGCGACCGTCACGTTGAAAGGGGAGGAAGGTCCGGGCGACCCCGGCCTGATCCCGCTCGATCAGCACCTCCACCGGCGCCGCCAAACCGGTCGCGTCGATGGTCGCCAGCCAGCCGTGGTCGTAGAACGGCGAGGACCGCTCGCGCCCGGTGATCGTCTGCCACCTTTGTCGGTCGGCGTCGGTCAGCTGGGACAGCCCGACCAGCTCGATGGGGCTCATCGGGGTCGAACCGCCGGCTCGGTGGCCTCGAAGGCAGGGGCATCCCATCGTCGGGGTGAGCGGGGAGCCACGCGGTGGGGCCGCCCGACCCGGCGCAGGTCGGAGATCGTGACCGCGTCGAAGCGGCCGGCGACCCGCGTGAGGATCTGATCGACCGCCTCGACGGTCGCCCGGCGGTCGAAGGCCTCCGGTTCGGCGGCGTTGGCCAGCCCGTCGTGGAACAGGACGATCGCCCCCGGCGCCAACGCCCCCAGCACCCGGTCGACGATGACCTCGGCGGGCTCGGCGCGATAGTCGCGCGCGTCGATCGACCATCCGATGCAGCGTCGTGACGGCGCCCACGCGCCCAGCGCGGCGCCGACGCTGAGGTGGCCGTACGGCGGCCGCCACAGCGAGCGGTCGACGCCTTCGGGCATCCCTGAGAGCTGCATCCGACGCCACCGCACCCGGTGTCGCCACCGCCGGGGTGCGTCGTGGGTCAGCGAGCGGTGATCGACGGTGTGGCTGGCGACCGTGTGCCCCTCGGCGCGCATCCGGGCGATCAGCTCGGGATGACGGGCGGCGCGGTCGCCGAGCACGAAGAAGGTGGCGCGGGCGCGGTGGCGCCCCAAGACGTCCAGCAGCGCCGGGGTGAAAACCGGGTCCGGCCCGTCGTCGAAGGTGAGCCCGACCGCCCCGACATCGGTACGGACCGCCGCGATGACGCCCACCGGCGGGAGGCGCCCGGCGCGGGCGCGCAACCCGGCGACGACTCGATCGGCGGTGGACCGGCGGGGCGGCAGCTCGTCGAAGGCGGCCCGCCACGACGGCACGACTCGCTCCCAGACGTAGCGGTCGACGCCAGCCGGTGTCGAACCGTTGGCGTCGCGGATGGCGGCCCGCATCGAGTCGGCGTCGTCGGCAACCAGCCGTACGAAGGGCATCTCGGGGATCGTTCCCACCGCCCGGGCGACGACGGGCACACCGGCGAGCCCGGCTTCGATGGCGACGCCGGGCATGCCCTCGACGTCGCTCGGGATGAGGACCACGTCGGCCGCCCACAACACGTCCCGGACGTCGTCGAGGGGGCCGAGCATCCGAACCCGGCCCGGGGCGACCCGGTCGGCGTGTTCGCGGGTCGCCGTGGCCAGTGGTCCGTCGCCGGCCATCACCAGGGTCATCGTGTCGTCACCGGCGACGGCGTCGACGGCGAGGTCGGGCCGCTTCTCGTCGCTCAGGCTGCCGATGAACGCGACGACCAGACCGTCGACGCCGAGGGATCGACGCGCGGCGTGGCGCTCGCCGGTGGTCGGCGGCCGGTGGTCGGCGGCCCGGCGGGCGTTGGTGATGATCCGGACACGCGACGGCGCGAGCCCGAAGAGATCGATGGCCGTCGCGGCGACCGTCGCCCCCAAGGTGATCACCATGTCGGCCCGCCGGTACTGCCAGCCGGTGAAGGATCGATGGAGGCGTCCTCGCACCCAGTGGGCCGGATCGCTGATGCTGCGGTAGATCAGCGGCCGCCGCGTGCCGATGCCGGCCAGGATCGACGCCGGGAGGGCCGAGGACCCGTACGCCACGGTGATGTCGGCCCGTCGTCGGCGCCGCCACAGGCGCACGAGACCCCGCGGGTCGAACCGCCACCGGCCCAGCACCTCGACATCGAGTGGCGTGGTGGCGCCACCGGCGGCCAAGGCGACGACGTCGACGTCGGCCCCCGTCGCCCGCAGCGCGGTGGCCAGTTGGGTTGCTTGGATCTCGGCGCCCCGGCGCCGGGCCGATGCGGTGACGATGAGCAGCCGGGGCATCGGGTCAGCGTTCTGCGGTGGCACGGGTCGGGCCGGTGAGGCCACGGCTCGTCGCGGGGCGGCTCGTCGCCCGGCGCACCGGGCGCACCGGGCGGGTGGCCGGGGTGCTCACCGGCACGGCGAGCAGGATCAGCAGCAGTGGCCACACCTGCACCCGTTGTCGGGCCAGCGCGCCGAGATTGGCGAACGCCGACCACGCGAAGGCGAAGATCGCCGTGTACACGACGCAGAACAGCACGTACGGGCGACGGAAGATCAACGTGCCGGCGGTGCGGAGGCGGCGCCAACCGGCGACGAACATCGCCACCAGGAAGGTCGTCTCGAGCGCGGCGATGGTCGTGGCGGTCCCCTTCGCCTCGAGGATCGTCGGCCGGAACAACACGGTGAACGCCGCCCGCGGGTACTCGAGCGGATTGCCCGGCGACGGACGGTCGATCTCCGAACCCCCTTCATCGGTGCCGCTCTCGGCCCGATCGAGCACCTCGCCGACGGCGGCGACGCCCGTCGAGCTCGACTGGTACGGCAACAGCCGGTCGACGGCGCGAGACAGCACGAAGGCCATCGAGACCACGAGGAGCCCGACGGTGACCACACGCCCGACCGGCCCGAACACCGGATCACGCCCGGCGCGGCGGCGGAAGGCGACGGCGACGACCAGTGCCGCCAACACGACCACACCGACGTGTGGGCGGACCAGGTACGACAGGGTGAGCCCGACGATCAGCGTCGGCCAGGCACCCCGGCGGCGCTCGAGGAGTCGGGCCGTACCCAGCGCGCACACGCCGAGGCTGAGCATCATCAGCGCTTCCTTGCCGATGCTCGAGGGCCAGAACACCAGCGACGGGAGAAAGCAGACCAGCAGTGCGTAGCGCCGCTGGTTGCCCTCGGGGAGCCCGACGAGCGCGGCGCGATGGAACAGGAAGAGTCCCCAGAAGCCGAGCCAGGAGTACACCAGGTACCCGCCGAGGTGGCTCGGTCCGATCACCGTGTAGACGAGGCCGGTGAAGTCGGTGACGAACTGTGTCCCGTGACCCAGCGAGACCACGTCGGTGACCGTGAGGTCGCCGCGGTGGAAGGCGTTGGCGATGTCCGCGCCGAGCAGGTCGTACTGCAGCGCATCGCCGGACCCGTAGAGCGAGAACGACACGTAGTACCGCAGCAGCGAGGCGGCCAGCTTGACCGCCAGGGCCACGACGAACAGCCGCGTCAAGGGTTGGGCGTCGTCGCGGGTGACGGCGGTGATGATCACCACGCCGCTGCCAAACAGCACCGGGCCCAACCACAGGAGCATCCAGTGCTGGTAGTCCCAGCTGCTCATGCCGTACATCACCACGGCGAAGTAGGCGGCGATCCCCCCCAACCCGGCGACCGTCGCCGCGGCCTGGCGGTCCAACGGCCGATGAACCGGCAGCGTCACGGCTCGAACACCCCGGCCTAGCGGTCGTCGCGCCGAGGGCCGGGACGCGACCGTCCGAACCAGCCGCGCGACGACGACTCGATGAACTCGTCGAGGTCATCCCAGTCGGCGTCGGCCTCGTCGTTCGCGTGGTTCGCCTCGCGTGCCTCGTGAGTTCCCTTGGCGTCGTCGGCGGTGGCGTGATCGGTCGCGGTGACCTCGGTCGTGGGGTGCCGGCTGACCGCGGGCGACCCGTAGTAGCGGTAGTAGCTGCTGCGCCCGAGGTGGCTGCGGCCGGTGTCGGTGAGGGTGACCGCGATCTGTTCGGCGCCGCCGAACCGAGCCAGCTCGCCGGCACGTTCGGCGGCCGAGGCCGCCGTGCGCCCGACCCGCCCCACCAGCACGACGACCTTGGCCGCCGGCACGAACTCGAGCGCCTCGGTCGTGACGGCCAGCGGCGGGGTGTCGATCACCACGACGTCGATCCTGGTGACCAGGTCGTTGGCCAGCCGGACCGTCGCCCGCGTGAGATCGCCGGGCGAGCCGCCGAGCGGGGCGAGATCCAACAGCTCGACGCCGGGAACCTTCGAAGGGATCAGGAATGCGGTGGCATCGAGGCGGTCGATGCCGGCGAGTCCGGCCGGAAGGGCGGGGCGTTCGTCGGGCGCCACGATGCTCGATGCCACCGGCCGTCGGAAGTCGGAGTTGACCAGCACCACCGTGCGGCCGGTCTCGGCAAACGCGGCGGCCAGGTTCACCGAAACCGACGTCTTGCCCTCGGCCGGGCTGGGCGAGGTGACCAGGACCGTGCCGACGCGGTCGTCGTCGGCCAACGGCTGACCCCCGGCGGCCATGAACGTCACCGAGGTTCGAAGCGACCGGAACGCCTCGGCGACCTCGGTGTGCTGGTCGGGGCCAACCACCAGCCGGGCCGCCCGCTGCTTGCGGTTGAACGACGGGATCTCGCCGACGACCGCCGAGCCGAACGCCTCCTCGGCTCGGCGGCGGTCGCGCAGCTTGGCGTCCAACCGCTCGACCAGCAATGCCAGCCCGCACCCGAGGGCGGCGCCAAACCCGGCGGCGATCGGGACCCGCGTCGCGCGGGTCCGCGGCGGGGTGAAGCCACCGGTCTGCGCGGTGATCGGCTGGGCCCGCTCGAGTGTCGTGAGGTTGAGGTCCGGCGTGTCGTCGCCGATCAGGTCGCGATAGGCCTCGTACTCCACGCTGTACTCGCGGATCGCGGTGTCGCGCTGGGCCACCAGGATCGGGTCGGCCTCGACCGTGGGCTCACCGGGCGCCCGGTCGGCGTTGCGATCGGCGATCTGCGAGGCCACCTGGTCGTCGAGGTCTTGTACCTCGATCTCGAGCCGGTCGACATCGGCTTGGGCCCGGACCTGGCGCTCCTGACGGATCTCCTCCTGCCGTTCCTGGAGGTAGTGCACGGTCTCGTCGGCGAAGGCGTCGGCGATCCGTACGGCCTGGTCGGGGTCGTCCTGTTCGGTGGTGAAGCTCAACGTGCCGGTCGCCTCGTCACCGATGACGATGAGTTGGGCCGCCAGCGCGGCGGGTGCCCCGGGGTAGCCGAGCTGGGCGGCGACGCGGGTCGGCACCTCGCCGCGGGTGGCGAACACGGGAACTTGGGCGAAGGTGATGGTGCCGATCAGCGACTGGCTCCCGAACTGGGTGTTGGTCACCAGCAGCGTGTGGGTGGCGGTGTAGCGGGTCTGGATCGGCTCGGGTTCGGGGTCGGTCCCGAGGAATGCGAACAGCGAACCGATGAACGCGGCGACGGCGATGATCGGCCATCGCCGAAGCAGCGCTCGCACGTACTCGATCGGTTCCACGTCTCTCCGTCCTGTCCGGCCGCAGCAGGATATCCCGGTGTCAGTCGGTGCCGAGGAGCACCAGCACGTCCACGTTCTGGCCGTACACGGCCCAGTTCGGATCATCCGGCGCCGGCTCGATCACCAGTGCCGGGTCGGTCCCCACGATCTCGTTGATCGACAGCGCGGCCTCCCGCGCCTCGGGTCGAGTGAAGACGATCGTCCAGCCGGCAGTGACCACCGAGTCGCCGGGCGCCGCCACGTCGTAGCCCATCGCTGCGAGCTGCTCGCTCATCGTCTGGGCGGCCCCCGGCGGCCGCCCCCCGTTGAGCACCATCACCCTGACCCGGGCCGCGGCCGGTTCGGTGGTGGTGGTCGCGACCGGCTCGGTGGTGGTGGTGGCGGCGGTGGTCTCGACCGGCGGCTCGGTCGTCGCCGGCTCGGTGGTGACGGCCTCGGTCGTCACGGCGTCGGTGGTGGCGGGCACGGTGGTGACCGTGGCGAGGGTCGTGGTGGGCTCGACGGTGGTGGTCGTGGCGTCGACGTCGACGGTGAGCGCCGGCTCGGTGGCCAGCGTGTCGGTTGAGCGGTCATCGATCAGCGCCAAGCCGATCAGGACCCCGACACCGGCCAGCGCCGCGCCCCCGATGAACTCCGCGACGCCCATTCACCGCGAGTGTACGCCGCCGCCCCCTGGGGGTACGCCCCCACGGCTCGGTACAGTCGCCGCGGTGTCGCCGCGATGGTTGCAGCGCGCCGTCTCGCTGGCCGACGCCGTGTTCGACACGTGCTCGGCGCCGGCGGGCGACGGTGATGTCGTGATGCTCATCTTCCACCGCGTCGGCCGGCGGTCGAGCTCGCCGGTGGACGTGTCCCGATCGACGTTCTGTCGGCAGCTCGATCTGCTCGACCCGGCGCGAGTGATCGGGCTCGATGCCGCGCTGGACACGTTGACGCAGCCGGGCGCCGGCGCTGCGACGGCCGCCGCCGGGCGCGGCCCGAGCTACGTGCTGACCTTTGACGACGGCACCGCCGATTGGGTCGACGTCGTGGCGCCGATCCTGGTCGAGCGTCGGCTGCCGGCGACCTTCTACGTCGCCACCGCCTATGTCGACGAGCAGCGGACGCTGCCCGACGCCGGCCGTCCGATCTCGTGGAACGGGCTGCGCGAGCTCGACGACACCGGGCTGGCGACGATCGGCTCGCACACCCACACCCATCGCGTCCTCGGCCGGGCCGACGCCGACACCGCCACCGGCGAGCTCGACCGTTCGATCGGACTGCTCGAAGCACACCTCGGTGGTCGGCGGTGTCACTTCGCCTATCCCAACGCCGTTGCCGGCTCGCCCGCGGCCGAGGCCGTCGTGCGCCGCCGCACGACGTCGGCCGTGCTCGCCGGCCATCGCGGCAACCGTCCGGCGCGCACCGACCCGCATCGACTCGGCCGCCATGCGCTGACCATCGCCGACGACGACACCCGCTTCACCCGCAAGGCGGCCGGCGGCGCCCGACCCGAGGGCTGGCTGCGGGAACACCGCGATCGGTTTCGTCACCGCCGCTGAGCCGGCCGCACTCGACCGGCGGACGAACCCGCTACAGTCCCGGATCACATATGACAAACCACGCCCGACGGCGGACGGGTGGGGAAAGTCGGTCTCGGGGTTCCGGACCGGCTCGACGGATCGCGACGCGACGGGTGCTCACCGTCGCCGCGGTCTCCTCGATGGCGTTCGCCACACCTGTGCTGGCGCAGCCTGACCCCGACGACGCCAGCATCGCACCTTCCCCGACCGAGCCGACGGCGCCGGCGACCACCGCACCGGCGGTGACGCCGACCGAGACGGTCGAACCCGAGCCCGAACCGGCGACCACCCTCGACGGGGCGACGACGACGACCGCTCCCGACCCTGACCCCGGTGACCTCGACCCCGGTGACCTCGACCCCGGAGCCCTCGACCCGACCACCGACCCGGCGGCCGAGACGACCACCACGGCCGTGCCGACCACGTCGACCACCATCGAGGAGACGATCGATCGGCCCGAGCCGTGGCCCGACACCGGCGAGGTCCGGGTCATCACCTTTCCCGTCGTCGGTCGGGTCAGCTACGGCAACGGCTGGAACGACTGTCGCGATGACTGCACCCGCTATCACGTCGGTACCGATCTGATCGGCCAGACGCGGCTCCAGCCGATCGTGGCGATGGTCGATGGCGTCGTCCATCACCTCATCGACCATCCGACCGCCGGCTACGGCATCGCCATCGTCGACGGGTCGGGCTACCGCTACGACGTGTATCACCTCAACAATGACAGCCCCGGCACCGACGACGGCAGCGGTGCGCGCTGGGCGTTCGCGGCCGGGGTGGGACCGGGAGCGGCGGTGCGCGCCGGCGAGTTGATCGGCTGGCTCGGCGACAGCGGCAACTCGGAGTACTCGGTGCCCCATGCGCACATCGAGATCCACCGACCCGACGGCCAGCCGATCAACCCGTACTGGAGCCTCCGACGCGCCGACCGTGCCGCCAACTGCACGTCCAACCCCCGACTCGGCGCCGCGCCGTCACCCGTCGTCGACCGGTCGATCCCGGCCTCCGCGCTCGAAGCGTGGCTCTTCGCCACCCCCGGCCCGGTCATCCGGCTCGATGGCGTCGAGGTCCACTTGGCCGCCGACGCCTATGCCGCGGCGTCGCCGCTTGGCGTCGGCGCCGGAGGGTCGGGGTGCGGTGACGTCGGTGACGCGTGGCGAGCCCAGGCGTCACGGTTGCTCACCGCCGTGGAGCCGGAGCCGGAGCCGGAGGCCGCGGGGGCGCCCGATCCGGCGGGTTCATCCGATCCGGCGGGCTCATCCGAGCCGGTCGAGCACGGCGCCGATCCGGTCGTAGAAGCCGTCCTGTCGCGGGTTGCTCGCCAGCGCCACCCCGGTGTGGAAGAGCCGGTCTGACACCGCCCCACCGAGGTGCGGGGCGTCGGCGAACATCGGCTGCCGGTGCATCGGCTTCCACAACGGTCGGCTCTCGATGTCCTCGGCGGCGAGCGCGGCGATCAACCCGGCGGCGCTGAACGGCGCGACCGACGGGTCGACGACGACACATGTCAGCCAGCAGTTCGGAGCCTGCCCGACCGGGATCGGGTTGAGCGTCACACCGTCGATGTGCGCCAGGCGCTCGGCGTAGAACCGACGCACGGCCCGGCGGTCATCGATGCGTTCGGCGAGGGTGGCCAGTTGGGCGCGACCGAGCGCGGCCAGCACGTTCGACAGCCGGTAGTTGAAGCCGACCTCGTCGTGCTCGTAGTGGGCGGCGGGCCGGCGGGCCTGGGTGGACAGGTACCGCACACGGTCGGCCAGCTGCGCGTCGTTCGTGACCAGTGCGCCACCGCCCGAGGTGGTGATCAGCTTGTTGCCGTTGAAGCTCAGCACGCCGACGTCGCCGAAGGACCCCGCCGGGCGACCGTTGATCTGCGAGCCGATGGCCTCGGCAGCGTCCTCGACCAGCAACACCTCGAAGCGCCGGCAGGCGGCCTCGAGCCGGTCGTAGTCGGGCCCGACCCCGTAGAGATCGACGGCGACGACGGCGCGTGGCAGCGACCCGCGCCGGGCCCGGGCCTCCAGCTCCTCGACGACAAGGTCGGCATCGAGACACCACGACGTCGCGTCGGCGTCGACGAACACCGGCCGCGCTCGGGTGTAGACGACCGCGTTAGCGGTGGCGGCGAAGGTCAAGGAGGCGACCAGCACGTCGTCGCCGACGCCGACGCCGTGGGCGTGGAGCGCGAGGTGAAGCCCGGCCGTGCCACTCGACAGCCCGACCGCCTCGGTGGTGGCGCACACCGCCGCCAGCTCGACCTCGAACGCGTCGAGATCCGGCCCGACCGGCGCCAGCCAGCCGCCGTCGAGCGCAGCGGCCACCGCCTCACGCTCGGCCCCGCGGATGTCGGGTGGCGACAGCAGGATCGGGCGCCGGCTCATCCCCGACCGGGTCGATCGAGCACCGCCATGATCACCGCCACCAACGCGAAGAACCCGGCGATGGCCATGCCGACGACCGTGACCCCGTGCGGGGTGAGACCGGCGGTGGCCCCTGGGTTGGCGTAGCCCGGCCCGATCGGCGACGCCGTCTGCTCGAGCGCGGCCGTCACCACCTGGAACCCGGCGACGGTCGCTCCCCCGACGACCAGCCCCAGCCCGTATCTCCGAACCAGGAGGAACCCGATGATCCCGGTGAAGGCGAAGAGTCCGAGCTGTACCAGCCGCCCGACGAAGAACAGATCGGGGAGCAGCACACCGAGGCTCGACGAGTTGTAGTTGCCGGTGATGTCGGCGCCGCCGAGCGGGATCAGCGGACCACCGGCGGCGACCAGCACACTCGCCGCACCGAGCGCCGCGACCCACGGGTCGAGGCCACCGCCGGGGTCCCGACCCGAGCCGCTGAGCGAGGCGAGGAACGTCACGACACCGGCCGCCCCGGCGGCGACGAGTCCCCAGTAGCCGATGTCTCGGGTGATGGTCAGTCCGACCCCGGCCCCGATGCGCTCGGCGTCGGCGAGTTGCCATTCGGCCAGCCCGAGCAGCAGCGCGGCCCACCCGGTGAGTGCCAGCCCACCACCGCCGGCCAGCCCGGCACCGGCGCGGAACCCGAAGCACCACAGGATCGCGCCGAGCGCGATCGCCACCAACGCCACGATCGCTGCCACCGTGTTGTTGGTCCCGAAGTCGTTGACCATCCAGGTGCCGGCTTCCAGACCGGCGACCGGCGCGCCGGGAACGATCTCGATCAGGATCTGGGTGAGACCGGCGACCGCCGCGGCGACCGCCAGCGCCGCCGCCCCCAGCACGACGCGTGGCCGGAACCGTCGCGGTGGCGATGACGCCGAGGTGGCGTCGCCGTCGGGGAGTTGGTCCCATCGCCCGACGACCCTCGGCTGCGGCGCGGTGGTCATCCCCGCCGGGACGTCGTAGGCGGTGGTGCGATCGTCCCCGACGGCTGGGATGTCGCGACGGGTCGGCCAGTCGTCTTCGGTCAACGGGGTGCCGGGCAGCCTGCTGGTGACGTCGGGATCCTGCTGCCAGTCGACCGGTGGTGCGGGGGGGACGGTTCGCTGTTGCCCGGTCGGCGACCACTCGCGCCCACCGGGCGTCGAGGAGCCGAGCCCGCGCGCGAGCAGCGGGTCGACCGCCCGTCCCATGCCGCGGGTGACCTCGTCGCGCACGGCGATCTCGACCTCGTCGTCGGCGGTCTGGATGGTCGGAACCTCGACCCGGGGCTCGGCCTGCTCGGCGACGACCTCGATCACCGCCGTCTCGCCGGTGATCGGGCCGTCGGCCAACTCGCCGTCGTCGAGCTCGCCGTGGTCAACGCCGTCGCCATCGACGCCGGACCCGTCGTCGGGATCGTCCTCGGTGGCCGGGAGCACCGCGGTCGGCATGTGCTCATCGTGTTCGGCGCGCCAGTCCGGGTGGGTGCGGAGGTCGAAGCCGCACTCGACGCAGAACTTCTGACCGACCCTCGCCCGGGTCCCGCACTGCGGACAGAACATGGCCGTCACCCTACGCACACGATGCCACGATGCTGGGTCGTCATGACCGGCCGCTTCGCTCCGTCCCCGACCGGGGACCTCCACATCGGCAACCTGCGCACCGCCCTGCTCGCCTGGCTCGTGGCACGCGCCGATGCCGAGCGCTTCCTGGTGCGGATGGAGGACCTCGATCGCTCCACCGCCTCGGTTGGCCACGAGCAACGTCAGCTGGCCGACCTCGCCGCCCTCGGGATCGACTGGGACGGCGGCGTCGTCCGCCAGAGCGAGCGCTTCGAGCGCTATCAGGAGGCGCTCGACCGGCTGGTCGATGCCGGGATGACCTTCGAGTGCTTCTGCAGCCGCCGCGAGATCCGCGAGGCGGCGGCCGCCCCCCACGGCCCCGGGGCCGACGGTGGCTATCCGGGCACCTGCCGCCGGCTGTCGGCCCGCGAGCGCGATCGGCGCCGCGCCGATCGGCCACCGGCGATCCGGCTGCGCGCCGGGGGGACCGCCGCGATCACGGTCGCGGACCGGTTGGCCGGCCCCGTCACCGGATTCGCCGACGACATCGTGTTGCGGCGCAACGACGGTGTCCCCGCCTACCAGCTCGCCGTGGTGGTGGACGACGCCGCCCAGGGCGTCACCACGGTCGTGCGAGGTGTCGACCTCCTGCCGTCGTGCTTCGCCCAACGAACGCTGCAAGGGCTGCTCGACCTGCCGACGGTCGACTACGCCCACGTACCCCTGGTCGTCGGCCCGACCGGGCAGCGTCTGGCCAAGCGCGACGGGTCGGTGACGCGGGCTGAGCTGGCGGCGGCCGGGGTCAGCGACCGCAGCATCGTGGGGGTGCTCGGCCGGTCGCTCGGCCTGCCCGGCGACGGGGTCGCCACGGCGGCCGATCTGCTGGCTGGCTTCGACCTCGACATGGTCCGCCGGCTTGGCCCCGAACCGATCTCGTGGACCGATCTG
>JBKEAH010000250.1:0-2499 GCA_047972065.1 Desertimonas sp. | reverse complement strand
TGCTCGGCCGGCGGGTGGTGCGTGGCAAGGCCCGCCGCAGAGCGATCGCCAAGTCGGCGTGACCCCGGCGGCGGCCCCTCGGCCGACGGATTCTGTATCCGACCCCGAATCCGTCAGCGGGCGCCGTCGAACATGTCGGTGAAGCCGCCGGGGGCGTAGGGGCCGACGACGATCTGCTCGAGCACGCCGATGCCGGTGCGTTGGCCGTCGTGGACGCGGCACACCTGTTGCACGTGGATGTTCTCGGGGGCCAGCAGATCGAGGGTCTCGTTGTCGTAGGTCTCGCCGTGGATCGCCAGCTCGCCCTGCCACGCCCCCTGCGGCCAGGACGGGTGCCCGTAGCCGAGACCCTTCATCTGGAACCGCAGCAGTGGGTCGAAGCTGATCGTGCGGGTCGTGCCGTCGAGATCGACCAGATCCAGCTCGGCCGAGGCAGCCAGCCGGGTGCCGGGGTGGTAGGTGATCCGGTGGGCCGCGGTGGCGGCGTGGGTGTCGGTGGCCACCGCCGGGGGCGGCACGTCGTCCTCGGTGTCGAACAACGGTGCCGTCAGACCCTCTCGCACGAGTGCCTCGCCGTCGGCGCCGTCGAAGAACACGGCGTGGGACACGTGGTCGTCCCAGAACAGCGGGGCCCACAGGAAGAAGAAGCTGCGGCGTCCGCCCGGCGCCCCGGTGGTCTCGCGTTCGCCGACGCCGCGCACCCCCCACGAACGGTCCTTGGTGCCGTGCCAGTCGGTGACCCCCCACTCGCCATCGGGGGTGCCGATGGTGCCGTTCCACCGGCCGAATTGGGCAAAGCGGGTGGCGTCCATGATCCGTCGGGTGTCGTCCCAGAGGATCTGGCGCGCCTCCTGGATCGCGGCGGTGCGGGTGGAGAACGTGAGATCACAGCTCAGCCCGGTCGAGTTGTCGTCGAGGATCACCCGGGCCCGGCGCAACGGCTCGACGATCTCCAAGCGGAACGGCCCGACCGTCGTCTCGGAGCGTTCGGGAGGTGCCAGGCGCGAGGCGAGAAACGCATGCTGGGGGCCGTCGGCCGAGACCACGCTGAAGGCGCAGTCGAGCACCTTGCGGTACGGATAGATGGCGATGCCGATGCCGAAATAGGCGGATCCGTCGGCGGCGTACCCGTTGAACCAGGTGCGGTCGTAGAAGTTCCGATCGGATGTCGCCGGATGGGCCAGCGGCTCCGACGTCTGGTGGATCGGCAGGTCGTCGTACCGGTTGAGCACGGACACGAGCATCCCACGCCCGCGAGGGCGGCGTGACACCCGGCGGTTCGGGTCTAGGTGGAGATGCCACCACGCGCGGCGATCGCCGCGCCGATCGGGTCAGAATGACGGGCGGATGGGCCGCTCGCCACGGGACGGCCCACGGAAGGAGGCGGTGTGGTGCATTCCCAACAGGGCGAGCAGACCGGCCGGCGGATCGTCGCCGCATTGGCGCTGCTGGCGTCGCTGGCGATCGCCGGCTGTGGCGGCGACGGCGACGGGGCGTCCGTCACGCTGCCCGATCTGACGCTGCCCGATCTCACCGTGCCGGATCTGACGGCGCCCGCGCTCACCAGCGCGGCCGGTGACGACGGGTCGGGCGACGGCGAGTCGTCGGGCGCGGCCGGTGATGCCGGTGGCGGTGCGGACGCGGCCGACGGCGCCGACGACGGCGACGGCGGGCTCGGCATCGTGGTGTGGTTGCTCGCCGCCCTCGTGGTCGCGGTGGTCGTCGGCTTCATCGTCATCGGACGACGGCGTCGTCACAGCGGGGAGCAACCGCGGCCGGCGACCCCCGAGGGGGTCGTCGCGCAGGCCGAGCGCATCGCCGACGACACCGCGTTGCTGACATCGCTGAGCGGTGCCGCCCAGCTCGAAGACCAAGACCGTCAGATCGCCGAGCGCAGCCGTCGGCTGCGCACACAGCTGCAACCCGATGTCGACCGCGCCGGCGGGGACCGGGCCGACCGAGCGGTTCGTCTCGATGCCGCGCTGCACTCGCTCGACCTGGCCCGTCGACGATGGGTCGGGGTCCACACCGGAGCGGATCACGACCACGACGACGATGCGGCGGCGCGTGCCGCCGCCCAGCAGCGCCTCGTCGACGCCATCGGCGGCCTGCGTGACGAGATCGCGGCGGCTCCCTGACGAGGTGAGCGGGTCGCGGTCCTAGGTGGTTGGTGTCTTTCGCTGGTGTGAGTGCTCGCGATCGACACGCGGATTTGGGAGAATTGCATGTATGTGGTTCTTGGGGGTGTGGCGGTGACGCTGGGGCTGGCGCCGCGGCAGGCTGACTTGATGAAGGGCACGACCCGTTTCGTCGGCGATCGAGTGGGCGACGACTCGATCTGGTCGGTGCTGCACCGCGAGTGCCATGTCTTGTTCCCCGACGTGAACGTGACCCGGTTTCTTGGACACGGGGTTATGCCAGATTCGGGTGTCCGTGGTCGTGGCGCCACTTGTCAGCGTACTCGGCGGGGGTGAGGTGCCCGAGGCCGCCTTGATGCCG
>JBKEAH010000218.1:0-7735 GCA_047972065.1 Desertimonas sp. | reverse complement strand
CCTATGCCGATCTCGGCGCTCGGCTCCGCGACGCCGTCGGTGGAACCGACCACACGTGGTGCACGTTCGCCGTGTGGGCATCGGCGACGGCCGGGCTGTCGATCCGCCGCCAGGAGCTCGATGACGTGGTGGTCGAGCTGACCCGCTCGATGGTGAAGCGACAGGCACGTGTCACCCTGGTGCTGACGACGATCGGGCCGCCGGTGGTGAAGCGCATCTTCTCCGAGGCCCTCGACGCGATCAGCGAGCGGTTGGCCCACGGCAACACCCTGGTCTTCGCCGAGCTGGCGCCGTTGTTCGTCACGGCGCTGCCGTGGTGGGAACGCGCCCCGGCCGACGCCGGTGCGCCCTCGATGGGCCAGCGGCTCCGACTGACGCATCCCGACGTCACCGACGACCTCGTGGTGGCGTTCGACTGGTACGACCGTGCCGTACGCGCCACGGCCGAGGCCCCGCGGGCCTGGGCGGTCTGCGCGGCCAACGTCGTCGCCGTCGCCCACGAGCAACAGCGCCTGGAGCCCGACATCAAAGCCGCGCTCGACGAGGGCCTCGACGTGGTCGAGGCCCTCGTCGACACCCGGCTGCGGATCGGTCGCCGATGGTTTCGGCGGCATCTCGCCGCGCATCTCGCCGCGGTCTGGGAGGAGCTCGTCACGCTGACGATGATGAGCCTGCGGGTGCCCGGCGAAGAGCTCCACCTCGGCGGCCACGTCCCACCGCTGCCCGACGGCACGACCTTCCCGGCTGCGCTCGAGGACCTCGCTCGCGCGGCGGCGGCCGGCGACCCCTACCGACGCTGGGATCCCCACGACGGTGAGTTGCACCACCGGACCAACTGGGCCGTTCTGGACGATCGGATGAGCTACATCGCTCGACTGTTCCGCAGCCGCCAGCAGCATCCGCCGTTGGGCGCGGCGCCGTTCTCCGCCGATCAGCTGGGAGAACTGGCCGCCGGTCGCGTCCCGGCGCCACCATTGCTGCCCGAACGGCCCACGCCGCGACCCAAGGCCACCAGCCAGCCCGCCTGAAGCACCGTGCCGGCGGCCCCGAAGACGGCGAACCGGTGATCGACGAACCAGCCGAACTGGGCGGCGTTGGCGATGACGCCGAGCGCTCCGAGCCGCACCGTCGACCGTGAGAGCCGTCCGCTCCGCCACCCGCGTTCGCAGGTCACGGCGGTCAGCAACATCAGGGCTCCGACCCCGACGAACCAGGTCGTGTCGCCCAGCGCATGGGTCACCTCGGCCAGCCGGACCTCGTCGGGAGTGGGCACGCGTCCGTCGAGCCGACCGGCGAGGTGGGCGCCGAACACACCATGGACCACACCGCTGACGATCAACGACCCTGCCGCGATCGCCCCGCAGGTCCCGATCAGCCGCCGCCAACGATCATCGTCGGTCACCGAGCACGCCGCCACGACCACCTCGGCCATGGCCAGCTGTTGGGCGATCAACACCACGTTCATGACCAGCCAGACGACGGGTCGATCGGCCACGTCGACGAGCAGCTCGGCCGGGTTGGGTGTCTGGAGTCGGACCACCACGGCGACGAGCCCGGCGACCACCAACCAGGTCACGCCATAGCCGGCGACCGCCCACCCCACCGGGCGTCGTGCGCTCACGTCGGGTGGTCCGATGGCACCAGCGTGTCGGGGATCGCAAACGGCACCCGCTGCCCGCCGCGACCCGCGGCGAGCAGCCCCTCCATCATCGCTCGCCCGAGCCGCCGCTCGATCAGATGGCCGCCGCCGTGGCGCGACGACCAGCGGGTCAGCACCACCAGCACGTCGAGCAGGCGCGATCGTCGCCCCGCCGCCGGGATCGCCACCATGTCCGCGACCGCGTCACCGAGGTAGCGACGGGCCATCGCCGGGGCCATCCAACCGAGCCACCGCGGCGCCCGGTCGTCGACCAGATCCAACAGCGTGGCGGTCAGCGCACGCCCGACGTAAGACGCCTCCTGCTGGCGACCGAAGATCGCTTGTTGGGCCCGGCGGGCGTCATCGAGCCCGGTGGGGAGCAACTCCTCGTCGATGCCGAGAAGGCGCCCGATGACGCACCACAGGTGGAGATGGTCGTCGAGCTGCTGGTCGGTGACCTCGACCCCACCGATGCGGAAGGCGTCGTAGACGACGGTGGTGAACGTCAGCAGCGTCCCGGCCAGATCCTCCTGGTTGAGCGGCCGTCCCCACGCGGTCGACCACGCCGGCCCACCGGGGTCGGTGGTCGGGTCGGCAGCGGCGGGGTGCGCGACCGCCGGGTCATGGTCGATGAGCCACCGAACGGCGGCATGCATCAGCCGGACGTGAAGGATCCGCTCGACCGCCGCCCCATCGGCCGAAAACGAGCCCGGTGCCGAGACATCCATCAAAAACTGGGCGGTCTCGTTGAGGCGCCGGACCGGATCGCTTCGAAGGCGGGTGGTCAGCCACAGCACGTGAGAACCCCGGGCCGCCGCGTAGGCGCTTGGCAGCGAGGCGAGGTACAGGGCGGTGAAGTGGTGCGACAGCCAGTCGCTGAAGAATCGTTGGCCGTTGTGCACCCGCGACCGGTCGAAGAACGGCGGCAGCTCGCGGGACGCGCGCAGGAACTCGGCGACCGCCGGAACCGTGGCTTCGCGATCGGGATCGAGCTCGCGCACCAGCGCCGTCATCAAGGCCGCCGGCGCATCACCGTCGCGCGCGGCGAAATAGGCGGCCACCGCCGCGTCGGCATCGGGGTCGCCGCGGCGTCGGGCACGATCGAGCTGCTCGCCGGACCAGCGTGTGCTCATCGCCGCCCGCTCGCTACCGACCCGTCCAGCGCCGCCCGGAGCATCGGCTCCCAGAGCCGCTCACCGGTGGCCGCGGCCACGGCGATCCCGTGGTCGAGGTTCCTGAGAGCGCCCGCCGAGTCGCCGACCTCCCGACGCCGGTTGGCGGCCAGGAGGTGGAAGTACGGGACCATCTGCCGGGTTGTGGTGGTGTCGATGACCTCCTCGATCATCGAGAGGCCGGCGTCGGCATCGGATGCCGCGGTGGCCCAGCCGACCAGCGCCTGCGCCCAGGTCGCCCAGAAGTCGGCGCCCAGCTCCATCGCCTCCGCCCACAAACGGTCCAGCCGTGGGCGCTCGAACGTCGAGGCGCCGGCGAGCTGGGCGACGACCACCTTCATGATCTCGACGAGCAGCCGCCCGTATCGATCATCGGCATCGACCGCGGCGGCCGCTCGCTGGAGCAAGCTCCCTGCCGGCCGGCCCTGCGCGACCTCCGAGAGTGCCAGCATCGTCAAGGACGCGGCCCTCGCCCGACACATCAGCGGCAACGGGTTCGGCGTGCGCTCCCAGTGCTCCTGCGCGCTGGCCAGGGTGGTCTCGCCCTCGGCGAGCCGACCGCGCCAGACCAGCGTCGCGCCGAGGAACGACAACCCGACGGCGCGTGAGGCCACGTCGGTCTCCGGCGTCGCCGCCAGCCCGGACCGAGCCGCCGCCTCGGCGCCCTCGAAGTCGCCCAGCGCCTGGCGGTTGCTCACGTCGATCGTCATCAGCAAGGTCTCGAGGGGGCCAGCGGTGGGTGGGTGCGGGGCATCCATCGCCCGAATCTCCTCGAGCACCTCCGCCAGCTCGAGCGAGCCGTGACGAATCGTCTGTAGCGCGATTGCCAGTGAGGTGAGGGCCCGTCGACGCTGCCGCTCGACGTCAGCCCCGCCAGCCGTGGCGCGCTCGGCCGAGCGCAACGCCCGGCGGGCGGCCCGCGCCGACCGATCGAAGCGCGATCTCGACGCGGCCTGGTCGCTCGCCCGGCACCACGCGATGACAGCCTCGGTCGGTCGATCGGCGGCGTCGAGATGCGCCGCCAAGCGTGCCGGGTCGGCGCCGATGGCGACGAGGTGGTCGGCCAGCCGCCCGTGGAGCGAGCGCCGCTCGTCGCGCAGAACCGAGTCGTAGGCTGCCTGGGCGACGAGATCGCTGAGGAACCGGTGGCGTCCGTCGTCGTGCCGTATGAGCAACCCGGTGCGTTCGAAGTCGGCCACCGCGATCCGGGCGGCCTCCAACGTCTCGGCGGTGCAGACGACCTCCAACTCGTCGTCGTCGAAGTGACCGAGCACGGCGCAGCGCTGAGCCACCCACCGACGCTCCCCCAGCGCATCGATGGTGCCCATGGCGGCGTCGTACACCGAGGCGGGAACCCCTTCGGCGGCCGCGTTCCCGCCGGCGAGCGCCGCCGCGGCCAGCGCCAGCGCGTGTCCGGGTACCCCGCCCGATCGTTCGACGATCACGTTCAGCACGTCGGCGGGGAGCCGGCCGCCGACCTGGCGGCGTACGAGGTCACGGGTGTGCGCCGGGTCGAGCGGTCCGAGCTCGATGATCGGTACGGGCTCGTCGAGTTCCACCGCGCCGGCGTGGCGCGTCGTGAGCAGCAGCACCCCGGCGGGCACGTGGTCGGGCAACTCGTCCACCAACTCGACCACCCCGTCGCCCATCGCGTCGAGGGCGTCGAGCACCAGCACCCCGGGCTCTCCGTCCCACCGCTCATCGAGCGTGGCAGCCAGTACCCGCGCCGTCGGCACCTCACCGGCAGTGTCGCAACCGGGCCAGTCCAGCCCGGCGACACCGACCACGCCACGGGCGCCCTCGACAAACAACACTCGGCCCGCCGACGCATCCGGATCGTCGGCCAGATAGGCGCGAGCCAGGGCCGACGCACCGATCCCCGGCGGCCCGGCGACGACCACCGTGCACAGCCGATGCCCGGCATCGGCGGTGGCCGCCCGCAGCTCGGCGCGCGCCGTGGTGCGACCGACCAGCAACGGCGCCTGGCCGGTGGCGCGCCGCAGGGCCCGCACCGCCAGGAAGCCGTCGTCGCGCACCGATCCGACGAGCTCGGCGCCCGCTTCCAGCGCATCACGCGTCGAATCGGCCACCAGCACGTCACCGGGCAGGGCGAGGGCGCGCCCCCGTACGGCCGCACGCACCGGGGCGCCGGTCATCGCCGAGGGCTGCCCTGGTACGTGATCTTCGACCACCACGCTGCCGCTGGCGACGGCCGCCACCACGTCGACGGCGTCGTGGCGGTCCCCGGCGCCATCGCGTAGCTCGAGCGCGGCGTCGATGGCCCGTCCGGCCGCGCCCTCGACCGCCGGGTACCCGAAGCTCGCCAGGATGCCGTCGCCGACGTCGGCCAGGACCACCCCACCACGACTGACGATGGCGGCCCGGGCGGCGCGCCGCAATGGCCCGACGAGCGCCGCCTCGTCCTCGAGGTCGATCTCGTCACCGAGATGGAATCCGACCGCCACCGCCGTCACCCGACGACGATGACGGGTGGCCTGGGGTGGTGGTGGCGGGGCGCCGGGCTCGAGCTCATGACGCAGGATGCGCCCCTCGAGCTCGCGCAGGGCGGGGCTCGGCTCCAACCCCAGTTCGTCGCCGAGGCGACGGCGCAGACCACGCGCCACGGCGAGTGCATCGGGGTGACGGCCCACGCGGTAGAGCGCCGTCATCAGCAACCCGGTGTACCCCTCGTCCAACGGGTGCTCCTCCACCGCCCGCTCGATCTCGGACAGCACCGCGTGTGGGCTCCACCGGACTCCGTGTTCGAGCAACTCGTGGTGGGCCTGCACCCGCTCGGCGTCGAGCGCGACGGCGCTGCCGAGGATCGCCGGGCTGTCACGAAGATCGACGAAGGCGTCGCCACGCCAGAGCCCGAGCGCGTCGCGCAGGGTGGTCGCCGCATCGGCGTCGGCGGCACGCCGTGCCGCCTGCACCCCGGCGCTGAACGCATCGGCGTCGACGGGGACCACGTCGGGGTCGTAGCGGTATCCGATCGCCTCGCTGCCGATCGCGGCGGCGTCGTCGCCGAACACACGTCGGAGCCGGGTCACGTAGACCTGCACCGTCTTGCGCGGACTGTTCGGTGGGCCATCGGGCCAGAGCCCGTCGATCAGGTCGTCGACCGGGACGACCTGACGACGTCGGGCCGCGAGGATGCCGAGCACCGTGCGTTGCTTGATGCCGCCGAGCGCCACGGGACGGCCCTCGCGGTGCAGTTCGACCGGCCCAAGCACCGCCAACTGCACGGTCCCGACCTTAGCCAGTCTTCGTGCGCCCACAACGACTCGCGGGCACAACCTTCGCCGGTCTCACCCCGGCGTCGACGGGCTCCATTCGAGCGAAGTGGGTCCGGCCCAGGCGGGGTCGAGCGGAAGAGATGCTGACCGACGGGAGGACGCCCGCCGCGGTGTCAGCCGGCGGGCCCGGCTAATCAGGCGTCGCCGGCGGGCAGCACGTCGACGACCTTGCGCCCCTTGCGCTGGCCGAACTTGACGCTGCCGTCGACGAGCGAGAACAGCGTGTCGTCGCCGCCGATCCCGACGTTACGGCCGGGATGGAACTTGGTGCCGCGCTGACGGACGATGATGCCGCCGGCGTGGATCGCAGTCCCGTCGAACACCTTGACGCCTAGGCGCTGAGCGTTGGAGTCACGGCCGTTGCGGGTGGAACCGCCACCCTTGGTCTTGGACATCTCGGCGTCTCCTGGCGATCAGTGCGAGATCTTGGTGATCTCGACGACGGTGTAGGGCTGGCGGTGACCGAAGCGGCGACGCTGGTTCGTGCGCCGCTTGTAGGTGAACCCGCTGATCTTGGGACCCTTGGCGGTGCCGATCACCTTGCCGGTGACGGTGACGCCCGCGAGCTCGCCCGGCGTCGCCAGCACGGTGTCGCCGTCGACGACCATCTTGGCGATCAGGCTGACCTCGTCGCCCTGCTGGGCGTCGAGGACATCGACACGGACCTGTTGGCCTTCGGCCACCTTCTGCTGGCCCGCGCCAGCCCCGATCACTGCATACATAGCGACGTTCGATGCTATCGCCGCTCACTCCTCGGTCCACTCGGCCGATCCGGCTTCACCGGTCGGCCGAGTCCACAACACCAACTCAGTCCAGGAGCGAGTGGTCGACGATCACACCACGCCCCTCGCAATTCGGACAGGTCTCGCTGAACTCGGTCAACAGACCCTCGCCGATGCGCTTACGGGTCATCTCCACCAGGCCGAGTTCGGAGATCTCGTAGACCTGCGAGCGGGTCTTGTCACGGGCCAGAGCGTTGCGGAACGTCTCGATCACCTTGGCCCGGTTGCCGCGGTTCTCCATGTCGATGAAGTCGATCACGATGATCCCGCCGATGTCGCGGAGCCGCAGCTGCTTGGCGATCTCCTCGGCCGCTTCGAGGTTGTTGTGGAAGACGGTCTCCTCGAGGCTCGAGGTCCCCACGTTCTTGCCCGTGTTGACATCGATCACCGACAACGCCTCGGTGTGCTCGATGATCAACGAACCACCCGAGGGCAACCACACCTTGCAGTCCAGGGCCTTGTGGACCTGCTCGTGGACGTGATACTCCTCGAACAGGCTGAGCCCCTCGGCCACCGGGTCGTAGTACTCGACCCGGTCCGCCAGCTCGGGGTTGAATGCCCCGATGTACGCCCTGAGCTCCTGGTAGAGCGTCTGGTCGTCGATGACGACGCCGCGGTAGTCGGCGTTGAACTCCTCACGCACCACCCGGACCGCCAGCTGCGGTTCGCGATAGAGCAGCGTCGGCTGCTTGGCGGTCGCGGCCTTTGCCGCGATCTTGTCCCATTGTTCGAGCAGCAGCGTCATGTCGGCGCGCAGCTCGTCCTCGGTGGCGTGCTCGGCCGCGGTCCGCACGATCAGGCCGTGCTCGGCCGGCTTGACCCGGTCGAGGATGCCGCGCAGCCGCT
>JBKEAH010000180.1:0-1911 GCA_047972065.1 Desertimonas sp. | reverse complement strand
CGCGGTGTGCAGATCGGCGCCGGCGGGACGCCCCGCATGGGCGAGCACCGCCGCCAGGTCCTGGTCGGCGCCGGCCTCGATCGACTCGATCATCGCCAACGCCGGTGCCACGCCAGCGGCGAGGTTGGCCTCCAACGCCGCGCGGTTCTCGGGCGTGCCCAACGGGAAGTGGCAGGCGAAACGGTGGCCGGGATCGGCGGCTTCGAGCACCGGCTCCTCGTCGCGGCAGCGGTCCTGCGCGTACGGGCAACGCGGGGCGAACTTGCAGCCGGGCGGGGGGTGCAACAGGTTGGGCGGCCGGCCGGTGATGACCCGCAGACGGGTGTGGCTGGGCTGATCGAGCTTGGGGATCGAGCGCAGCAGGGCCTCGGTGTAGGGGTGACGCATAGTGGCGAACAGCGTCTTGGTCGGGCCCTGCTCGACGATCCGACCGGCGTACATCACGGCGATCTCGTCGGTCCTCCCGGCGACGACGCCGAGATCGTGGGTGACCAACACCATGGTCATGAAGCGCTCGGTCTGCTGGTCCTGCAGCAGGTTGAGGATGTCGGCCTGCACCGTCACGTCGAGCGCGGTGGTCGGCTCGTCGGCGAACAGCAGCCGCGGGCCGCACGCCAGCGCCAACGCGATCATCACCCGTTGGCGCATGCCGCCCGACAGCTGGTGCGGGTACTCGTAGAAGCGCCGATCGGCCTCGGGGATGTTCACCGATTCGAGGAGGGCGATCGCGGTGTCCTTGGCCGCGCCGGCGCTGATCTTGAGATGCAGCCGCATCGACTCGGTGATCTGCTTGCCGATCGGCATCACCGGGTTGAGCGAGCTCATCGGGTCCTGGAAGACCATCGCGATGTCGCTGCCGCACAGCTGGCGCATCCGCTTGTCGGATGCGTCGATCAGCTCCTCGCCGAGGAAGGTGACGCGTCCGGTCCGCCGGACGTTCTCCTTCGGCAGCAGGTTCATCACCGACCGCGACAGGATCGTCTTGCCCGAGCCGGACTCACCGACCAGCCCGAGGGTGGTGCCTCGACGCATCGACAGGTTGACCCCGTCGACGGCGCGGACCCGCCCTCGTGGCGTGAGGAAATGGGTTCGCAGATCCTCGACCTCGAGCACCACCTCGTCGGTCGGTGGGTCCTCGACGACCGTCGCTGCATCACCCATCGTCATCCGCTCACCCCCCAAGTGACTTCCCCTGTGCGTCCGAACATCGGTCGCAACGTGACACTAGGCACAGATCGCCGGCCGGGCACAAGCCGGAGCGACGAACGTCCCCCACCCGCCGGTCGGGCGCACCGGCGCGGGTGCGTGCAGTCGAGCCTCCGGCACGCCAGACTCGGCGTCCCCCCGAGATGACCCGAACGATCCGCCTCCGCCGTTGGCAGAAAGCCGCCTTGGACGCGTACGCCGAGGCGGACGCGTCCGACTTCCTGGCCGTCGCCACGCCCGGCGCCGGCAAGACGACCTTTGCCCTCGCCGTGGCACGGTTGGCGCTCACCGACGGTGCCCGACGGCTGATCGTGGTGGCACCGACCGCCCATCTGAAACAGCAGTGGGCCGGCGCGGCCCACGACGTCGGCCTCCATCTCGACCCCGCCTGGACGCCCTCGGACGGGCTCGGCGCCGATCTCCACGGGATCGTGACCACCTATCAGCAGGTCGCCACGGCGGCACCGGCACTCGCCGCGCTGGCCGGCGACGCCATCGTCGTGCTCGACGAGATCCACCACGCCGCCGACGAACGCGCCTGGGGCGACTCGGTGCGCGTCGCATTCGGGGGCGCCGCCCGACGGCTGGCGCTGTCGGGCACGCCCTTTCGATCGGACACGGCGCCGATCCCGTTCATCGACTACGTCCTCGACCAGGCCCGACCCGACTTCACCTACGGCTACGGCGAGGCGCTGCGCGACGGGC
>JBKEAH010000159.1:0-16828 GCA_047972065.1 Desertimonas sp. | reverse complement strand
AGCCCGAACCGCTGCACACGCTGATCGTCGCCTCGGCCCTGTCGATCGACACCGCCCTCAAGCAGGACGCACGGGGCCTCGGCGCGTGACGGGCTGACGCGCTGCGTGCCGGCTCAGCCGGGTTGCGCGTCGCGGGCGTCGCGCAGCTGCGCCAGCGCCGCGAAGTCGACGCTGATGAACACACCCTCGGCCTCGGCGGTGACGTCATCGCCGGCGTAGCACTCGGCGGCGGTTCGGATCTTGCGACCTTCCACACCGACCAGCCGCCCGACGAATCGCAGGTCGTGATGCAGCGGCGTCGGACGTCGATAGCGGATCGAGAGGGTGCCGGTCATGCCGGGCTGACCGCTCAGGGACTGGGTCATGCCGAGCAGCTCGTCGAAGGCGGCCGCCAGCATGCCGCCGTGCACCGAACCCGGCGGACCCTCGTAGGCGGCGCCAAAGCGGACGTGCATGGCGATCGATCGCTCGTCGATCAGCTCGATCCGTGATTGAGGGGCGATCGGGTTGGCGACACCGATCACCGGGCTGTGATCGAAGTGGGCGTGCGGATCGCCTCCGGCATTGGCCGCCTCGGCGAACCCGCGGTACTCGCGCGCCCGTCCCGGACCGTCGAGCTCGGCGGCGACCGCCTCGATGCGCCGGGCCGCCCGCTCGATCGCCTCGTCGTCGTCGAGATCCGTCGACGCCATCCGTTCGATCAGCAGCCGACCGGCGTCGGCGAGTCGCCGCAGGGCGGCCCGCCGAGGGGACCGCACGTCGTTCATGGCCGACCATTGCTCCACGAGATGGGCGGTCACGTCGCGGGCGTCGGTCACGGGGCGAACCTAGTGGTGTGCCGTCGAGTCGGTGGGGTCGATCGGGCCGCGCCACCACATGTCAAAGCCATTGCTTTCACAACTATTTGTGGGCGGAACCACGGGACGCCGCTAGCTGGCAGCTAGCGTTCGGGCATGGCCGTTGGGCAGCGGGTGCTCGTGAGCGGCATGGGAGGAGACCTCGGTTCCCGGGTCTCGGCCATGCTGGAGAAGGAAGAATGGGTCGGTGAGCTGGCCGGATTGGACGTCGATCCGCCCCGGCGGCGGCTCGACCGGGCGCAGTTCCACCTGGTCGCGCCCACCGAGCACGACCGCATCGTCGACCTGATCACGACGTTCAACCCTCACGTCGTGGTCCACATCGCCGTGTGGGAGCCCTACAGCAGGGCCGCCCCGGACGTCGCCCGCCAGCTCACCGATGATGCCGCCATCTCGATCCTCGGGGCGGCGGCCGAGTGCCGGGCGCTGGAGTCGATCATCGTGCGCAGCGGCATCGAGATCTACGGGCGTCGGCGTGGTTCGCCCACCCGACCCGACGAGTCGGCATCGGTCTCGCCGTCATCGGTGTACGGCGAGATGGTGGCGGGCATCGAGGCGACCGCCAACGCCATCGGCACCCGCATCGGGGTGTCGGTCGGCGCCGTACGCACCGCCAGCGTGCTGGGCCCCCACGTGCCCCACCCGCTGGGTCGGATCCTGCGCATGCCCGTCGTGCCGTTCAGCGCGCTCGCCGATCCTCCGTTCGCGGTCGTCGAAGACCAAGAGGCGGCGCGGGCCTTCGTCGCCGCAGCGCGACGTCGTCTGGCCGAGCCGGTCAACGTCGTCGCCAACGGTGCCATCACCGCGCTCCAGGCGGCTCGCCACGGTCGCCGTATCCCGTTACCCATCGTCGGACCCGAATGGGCAATCACCAGCCGCCTGTCGGCGTTGTTCGGCGCCCCGGTCCCCACCCACATCGTCGAGACCATGCATCGTGGTCGCCTGGCCGACAACTCGCGCATGCGCGAGCTGCTCGGCTTCGCCGCCGAGTCCACCACCGTCGAGGTGATCGACCGGCTGTACGAGTGGCCGTCCGTCGTGCGGGTCCCCGCCCGTCGCCAGGTCGCGTAGGAGCGCTCGTCATGACCGATACCGACTACGAGACCCGGGTGGTCAACTTCCCAGGCACCCGCGGACTGACCGCGATGCGCCGCACCGCGGCGACCGCGGCCGGCCAGCCGCTGGCCCAGACGGGCGTCGCCGTCGACGACTGGGGGCGCGACCCCGAGCTGATCGGTGTCGTCAACTGGTTCAGCCGCCTACGGTGGCGCACCCTCATCGGCGGCAAGCAGCACCTCCCGGCCCGCGGCGGGGCGCTCGTCGTCGTCAACAACCGCCGTGGCTCGCTGGCGGCACCGTTCGTGGCGTTGGCGCTGAGCCACGCGATGGACCGTCCGGTGCGCTTCGTCGGGCGGCCCGACACCGCCCCGGTGGGTGCCTTCGCCCGGCGTCTGGGTGGCCTCCTCGACCGACCCGACGAGGTGGCCGGGGCGTTGCGGGCCGGCGAGCTCGTCGTGCTGGCGTCGTCACCCGAGTTCCACCCGCGCCGGGTGGGCCGAGTCGACCACCGCATCGTCGCCGCCGCCGTGTCCACGGCGACCAGCGTGTACCCCGCCGCCCTGGCGACGTCGCCGTGGGCGCGCAATGCACGCGTCGAGATCGGCCCCGCCGCCCGTTCGGGACGCAAGCGCCGCGGACCGCTGACCGAGCTCGAGCTGGCCGACCAGGTGGAGCGTCGCATCGGTCGCCTGCTCGCCGAGCTCGGCGGGATGCAGACCGGAACCCTGCTCGACTGGCTGCCCTTCAGCGGCATGGGTGCCGGGTGAGCGTGCTGGCCGGCACGATCGAACGCGAAAGGACGCGCTGATGGCCTACGCCACCTCGACCGACGGCATCCGGATCCACTACGAGGTCACCGGTCGTCTGAGCGGCCCGCCCGTGGTGCTGATCCAGGGCCTCGGCGCCGACAAGCACGGCTGGGACATGCAGCGGCTCGGTTTGGGCTGGGCCCACCGTTTCGTCGCGCTCGACAACCGGGGCGCCGGTCGCAGCGACAAGCCGCTGGGTGCATACAGCCTCGAGCAGATGGCCACCGACGCCGTCAGCGTGATGGACGACGCCGGCATCGAGACCGCACACATCGTCGGGGCCTCGATGGGCGGCGGGATCAGCCAGCTGATCACCCTCATGTACCCCGACCGGGTGCGGTCGCTGACGCTGACGTGCACCTCATGCCGGAACCACCAATGGCGCACCGAGCTGCTGGCGGGCTGGGCCGAGACGGCGCGGGTGGAAGGCATGGGGGCGATGACCCGCGAGGCGGCACGGTGGGTGATCGGGCCTCGCTCGTTCCGCCGGTTGCTCCCGGCCATCGGATGGCTCGGACCGTTGGGCCTCGGCCGCCCACGCCACGCCTTCGCCAACCAGGTCGACGCGATCCTGGCCCTCGAGGAGACGTCGGATCGCGACCTCGGCGCCGAGCTGGGCTCGATCGAGGTGCCGACGCTCGTCGTCGTCGGCAACCAGGACATCCTCACCCCGCGTGGCGACAGCGAAGAGCTGGCCGAGCTGATCCCGACGGCCGAGCTGGTCGTCATCAGCGGCGCCGCCCACGGTCTGATGGTCGAGCACGCCTCGACCTACAACCAGGTGTTGCGCGACTTCCTCAAGCGAGCCGAGATCGCCTACCAGCAGCGGATCGGAGACACCGAAGCCGTCGTCGCCGGCGCGGCGGCCGGCTGAACCGACGACGTCAGTCCTGCGGGCAGACGACGGCGGTGACCTGGCCGTCGCCGAGGTCGTACAGCGCAAGGTGATCGTCGCCGACGGTGCGCAGAAAGTCACCGAATGACTCGCCGGGGTTGGCACAGCGGCTGCGATCGATCACCGGCGCGTACGGAACCGCCCATCCGTTGGTGAGATGGGCCAGGCCACCGTCGAGTTTGTCGATCGGTGGCAACTGGAAGCGGAAGCTCTCGGTCATCGGCACCAGGGCGAACCAGGTGATGGTGTCGCCCAACAGCTCGGCGAGCAGCGCGCAACCACCGATCGAGCCCAGCTGGGTGCAGGAGATCTCCCCCGGCGTCCCGACGAAGATGCGCACCGCACGGTCGTCGGGGGCCAACGTCAACACGGCGTCGGTGGTGGCCTGCCCGGTGTCGTTGATCGCCAGGGTGGGCACGTCGGCCGCCAGCACCTGGGCGATCAACTCCGGTTGACGATCGCTGGGCCGCAGCGGGGCAAGCAGCTCGGCCGAGGGCTCACCGCAGGCGACGGAGGCGTAGGCGAGCAGCCCGGCCAACACCCGCGCGCCGATGGCGGCGAGTAAGCGCGCCGAGAGCACCTGCCGCATGAGGCGGACCCTACCGACCGGGGGCCATCACCGCCCGACACCCATGGCCATCGGTGACGCCGTGGCCGCCCTCAGCGGGCGGCGGCCACGCGTGCCGCCGCCCGCTGAGCGGCGGCGGCGATCTCGTCGATCACGGCGTCGTCGTGGGCGAGGCCGACGAAGACGGCCTCATAGGCGCCGGGAGCCAACGCCACGCCCTCGGCCAACATCGCCTGGAAGAAGGCCGCGTACACCGCTTCGTCGGTGCGCTTGGCCGACTCGAAGTCGGTCGGGGGCACCACGTCACCGGCGACGACCCCGAAGATCGTGCCGACCACCGGGAACTGCATCGCCAGCCCGGCGTCGGCGCATGCGTCCCGAAGCGCGGCGGCGACGCGGCGGGATCGGGCCGACAGCTCCATGTAGACGTCGGGGGTGAGTTGACCGAGCGCGGCCAAACCGGCGGCCGTCGCCAACGGGTTGCCCGACAAGGTGCCGGCGTGGAAGACAGGACCGAGCGGTGAGAGGTGCTCCATGAGGTCCCGACGCCCACCGACGGCTCCGATCGGGAGGCCACCCCCGATCACCTTGCCGAACGTCGTGAGGTCGGGGGTGACGTCGTACTTGGCCTGGGCACCACCGGTGTCGAGACGGAACCCGGTGATCACCTCGTCGAAGATCAGCAGCGCACCGACCCGATCGCACTCGGCCCGCAGCCCGGCCAGGAAGCCGGGGGCGGGCGGGACGACGCCCATGTTGGCGGCGACGGGCTCGACGATCACGGCGGCGACGTCCTCGCCGAGTACGGGAACGGCGTTGTAGGGCACGACCAACGTCTCGGCGACCGCACCGGCGGGCACGCCGGCGGTCCCGGGGAGTCCCAGCGTGGCGACACCGCTGCCGCCGGCGGCCAGGAGGGCATCGGTCGCCCCGTGGAAGTTGCCGTGGAACGTCACGAGGCGGTCGCGCCCGGTGACGCCGCGGGCGAGGCGCACCGCCGTGCTGGTCGCCTCGGTGCCCGAGTTCATCAACCGAACGCGTTCGCAGCTCGGTACCCGGGCGGTGATCTCCTCGGCCAGCTTGGTCTCGCGCGGGGTCGGGGCCCCGTACGACGTCCCGTCGGCAGCTGCGGCCACCAACGCCGCGGTGATCGCCGGATGAGCGTGGCCCAAGATGACCGCTCCATAGCTCTGCACGAGATCGATGTAGCGGGTGCCCTCGACATCCCAGACGTAGGGGCCGGCGGCGCGAGCGACCACGTAGGGCCGCCCACCGACGGACTTGAAGGCGCGGATCGACGAGTTGACGCCCCCGGGGATCGCGGCGGCCGCTCGAGCGAACGCGACGTCGTTGGAGGCCAGACCGGCGCCGGTGCAGATCACCGGGTCGCACCCCGCAGCGGGGCACGCGGTGGTGTCGCAGAGAGGGATCGCGGTGGTCATGAGCGCTCGGCGAACCAGCGGGCGAAGTAGGTCAGGATGAGGTCGGCCCCGGCGCGCTTGATGGCGGTGAGATGCTCGAGGGCGACCACGTCGCCATCGATCCACCCGTTGGCAGCGGCGGCGTGGATCATCGCGTACTCGCCGCTGACGTGATAGGCCGCCACGGGTACGTCGACCCGACGCCGGGCCTCGGCGATCACGTCGAGGTAGGCCAAGGCGGGCTTGACCATCACCATGTCGGCGCCCTCGGCCACATCGGCGACGATCTCGACCATCGACTCGCGAGCGTTGCGCCAGTCCTGCTGGTAGCCCTTGCGGTCACCGCCACCGGCGATCTCGACGTCGACGGCGTCGCGGAACGGTCCATAGAGACCGCTCGCGTACTTGGCCGAGTAGGCGAGGATCGCCACGTCGGTGTGGCCGGCGTCGTCGAGGGTTCGGCGGAGATGACCGACCTGGCCGTCCATCATCCCGCTCGGGGCGACCACGGCGGCGCCGGCCGCCGCCTGGGCGAGCGCCGCACGGCCGTAGATCTCGAGCGTGGCGTCGTTGTCGACGGCGCCCCGATCGTCGAGCACCCCACAATGGCCGTGGCTGGTGTACTCGTCGACGCAGAGGTCGGCGATCAGCACCACGTCGTCGCCGACCTCCTTGACCAGATCACCGAGCGCGAGCTGCACGATGCCGTCGGGGTCATAGGCGCCCGACCCGGTCGCATCCTTGGTGGCCGGGACGCCGAAGAGGACCACCGCCCGCACGCCGAGCTCGGCCAGCGTCACGACCTCGGCGCGCAGGCTCTCCCGGGTGTGCTGGACCACCCCGGGCAGCGACGTGATCGGCTGCGGCTCGTCGATCCCCTGGCGAACGAACAGCGGCGCGATCAGATCGGTGACGCCGATCCGGGTCTCGGCAACCAGATCGCGCACCGCCGCCGTCCGGCGCAGCCGACGCGGCCGGGCGAGTGGGTACTGGGCCATGGTCCCGAGGCTACGGGGTCGCCCGACGGGCGTCCGAACGCGTCCCCGGGGCGCGGGCCAAGGCGGCCATCACCCCGTCGGCATCGGGTGTCTCGGCGACGGCGTCGGGCCCGATACCCGCCGTGGCCGCGGCCGCCGCCGTGGTCGGCCCGATCGCCACGATGAGGGGCCGGACCCGATCGGCGACCGCGGGTTCGACCGCCCGGCACCACCCTTCAACCGCCGAGGGCGAGGCCAGCAACACGGCATCGACGCCCCGCAACCGTCGGAGTTCCTCATCGGTGGGCCGGCGGGTGGTGGTGACGTAGGCGGTGACGGCGCGCACCTCGTGGCCGGCGGCGCGCAGTCCATCGACGACGGTCGGTGCGGCACGGTCGGCCTGGGCCACCAGCACCCGCGCCGTACCCGGCGGGAACTCGGCCACCAGGCCCTCCCCCCGCGGGTCCGTCGGAAGCAGGTCGATGGACCGCCGGGCGGCGATGGCCAGGGCGCGCCCGGTGGCCGGACCAACGGCGGCTAGACGCACGGCGACGCCGGCGAGGTCGACGTGGTCGGTCACGGCGCGGACCCCGTTCGGGGATGTGACCACCAGCCACTCGAAGCGCCCCAGCTGGGCGAGGGCGCCGGCCAGCTCGGCGCCACCGTCGGGCGGTGGGCCGATCGCGATCAGCGGGACGTGGACGACCTCGGCGCCGTTGGCGATCAACGCGTCACCCAAACCAGCCGTCGACGGTCGCGTCAGCGCGACCCGCATGACGGGGCCGTCATCCCACACCGTCAGGCTCCGGTGGCCGCCAGCAGCCGGGCGGCCGTGGCCCGGGCGATCGCCATGTCATCGACGCCATCGAGGGTGATCACCGCCCGTTCGACCCGAGCCGGAGCGCCCGCCGGTGGCGCCTCGGTGGCGGCGAGGAAGGCGTGGAGGACGCCATCGTGGACGTGGGCCCCGACCGGCAACGAGCAGCCGCTGCCGAGCTGGGCGAGAAAGCTCCGCTCGACCTCGACGGCATGGCGGGTGGCGAGGTCATCGATCGAGGCCAACACCTCCAGCGCGGACGATCCCGGGGCCGCCTCCAGCGCGACACAACCCTGCCCGACCGCCGGTACGAACACCGTCGGGTCGAGACGCTCGGCGAGACGATCGGCGAGTCCGAGGATCTGCAACGCGGCGGCAGCCATCACGATCGCCCCCTCGCCGGGAACCTGGGCCAACCGGCGGGCGATGTTGCCGCGCAACTCGACGAAGTGCAGGTCGGGCCGTACGGCGGCCAGCTGGGCACGCCGTCGCACCGATCCGCTGGCCACGGTGGCGCCCGGTGCCAGTTCGTCGAGACGGCGACCGACGAGGACATCGGCGGGATCGCGCCGACGAGTGAAGGCGCCGATCACCAGCTCGGGATGAGCCAGCGAGGGCAGGTCCTTGGCCGAGTGCACGGCGACGTCGGCGCGGCCATCGAGCACGGCCGTCTGGATCTCCTTGACGAACACCCCTTGCCCACCGATGACGTGCAGCGGGACATCCTGGCGCCGGTCCCCGGTGGTCTCGACGATCACCAACTCGGCGTGGACCCCGCGCCCCGCCAAGGCGTGGAGCACCGACTCGGCCTGGGTGCGTGCCTGGGGGCTGCCGCGGGTTGCCAGCCGGAGCGGCGCACCCTGGTTCATCGGGGCGCTCAGCTGAGGTCGAACAGGTCGGCCACGGCCGCCGCGTTGCGATCGCCTCGCGGTGTGCCGGCGCCGTGACGTAGCCGCGACGACGGCTCGTGGAGCAGCTTGGCGATGATGTTCCTGGTCAACGCGTCGACGGTCGCCCGGTCGTCGTCATCGAGCCCGCTCAGCCGCCGGGTGTAGCGGTCGAGCTCGGCGGCCCGGATGGCCTCGGCGCGGGCGTGGAGCTGGGCCACCAGCGGCGCCGCCTGGCGCGCCGCGGTCTCAAGCCCGAAGCGCTCCACCTCCTCCTCGACGATGGCCCGCACCCGGTCGATCTCGGTCGCCCGGAGGGCGAGACCACGGTCGGCCCAATCCCGCAGGTCGTCGAGATCGAGCACGGTGACGTCGGGCAGCGCCCGCGCCTCGGCTTCCACGGCGCGTGGCACGGCGATGTCGACCACCAGCATCGGCCGGCCGCCGGCGGTAGCCCGCGACAGGTCGTGGGCGGTCACGACGCTCTCCCCCGATGCGGTGCACGCGACCACGACATCGGCGTCGGCCAGCACGGTGTCGAGCTGGTCGAGCCCGCAGGCCCGACCGTCGACGGTCGCGGCCAGCGCGTCGCCGCGCTCGGGGGTGCGGTTGGCGACGGCGATGTCGGCGACACCGCCACGATGAAGGGCTCGGGCGACCCCGACGCCCATGTCGCCGGCACCGACCACGAGCACGCGACGGTCGGCGAGGTCACCCAGCCGGTCGGTCACCATCTCCACCGCGGCGTGGCTCACCGACGCGGTGCCACGCCCGATGGCGGTCTCGGCGCGAGCGCGCTTGCCAGCGCGCAGCGCGTGCCGGAACAGCAGGTCCAACCGCGACCGCACGGTGCCCTCTTGCTGACCGAGCTGCCAGGCACTGCGAACCTGGCCGATGATCTCGCTCTCACCGAGCACTGCGGACTGCAGACCGGCCGCGACCTCGAACAGGTGACGGGCGGCCGCATCGTCGTGCTGGCTGTACAGGTAGGGATGCAACTCGTCGGCCGACATCTCACCGGCATGGCACAGGAAGTCGCGGATCTCGGTGTACGCCGGGTGGAACCGCTCGGTGACGGCGTAGACCTCGGTGCGGTGACAGGTGCTGAGCACGGCGACCTCGCGCACGTGGTCGCGGCTGGCCAGCCCGGCGACGGCCTTGGGCAGGTCGTCCGGCGCGATCGCCACGCGCTCCAGCAGCGACAGCGGCCCCGTGCGGTGGTTGACCCCGATGACGACGACGGACATACCGGCGACCAGCCTACGCGCTCATGCCCCGACGCGGCCTGGCCGGGAGGTTGTCGGGGCGGGTCACATTGACCCGGCGCTGCTCGTGATAGCTGAGGATCTGCAACTCGACGGCCAGGTCGACCTTGCGCACCTGGATCGCTGACGGGACGTTGAGGACGGCGGGGGCGAAGTTGAGGATGCTGGTGACACCCGCGTCGACCAGCAGGTTGGCCGCCTCCTGAGCGGCACCCCCCGGGGTGGCGACGACCCCGATCGAGACGTGGTGGGCGGCGACGATGCCGTCGAGATCGGCCAGCGCGCCGATGCGGACGCCACCGATCTCGGTGCCCACCTTGGCGTCGTCGATGTCGACGATGCCGACGACCGGGAAGCCGCGGGCGCCGAAGCCGCCGTAGCCGGCCAACGCCTGGCCGAGGTTGCCCGCCCCGACGATCACCACCGGCCAGTCATGGGTCAGCCCGAGCTCGCGACGAACCTGGTAGATGAGGTACGGCACCTCGTAGCCGACACCGCGCGTGCCGTAGGTACCGAGATGGCTGAGGTCCTTGCGCACCTTGGCGGCATTGACCCCGGCGAGATCGGCGAGCTCCTCCGATGAGACGTTCCGGGCGTCCTGATCCCCGAGCTCGAGCAGCACCCGCAGGTAGACGGGCAGGCGTGCGACGGTGGCTTCGGGAATCCGGCGGCCACGCGTCGTTGCCATCACCGGCCACCCTAGGTTTCTCGTGCACGCGTTCACAAAGATGCGATCGGCCGTCGTGACGACCCGGCCGGCGACGCCAGGCCACGACCGTGCCGCTCGCCGCGCTCAGGTTGGGAGCAGCGGGTCGTCGAGCTGACGCCGGACCAGCTTGCCGGCCGCGTTGCGGGGCAGTTCGTCCACCACGATGACCTTGCTCGGGCACTTGTAGCGAGCCAGGTGATCGTGGGCGAAGTCGATCAGCCCGTCCTCGTCGATGGTGGCATCGGGGCGCAGCACGACGAACGCCTTGACCGCCTCACCGGTGTGGGGGTGCGGCACACCGATGACGCCGGCCTCGACGACATCGGGGTGCGAAGCCAACACCTCCTCGACCTCGGCGGGGTACACGTTGAAGCCGGACACGATCACGAGGTCCTTGGCCCGGTCGACCAGGTACAGCCAGCCGTGAGCGTCGACGATCGCGATGTCGCCCGTGCGCAGCCAGCCGTCCGGCGTCAGCACCCTGGCGGTGGCTTCGGGATCGTCGAGGTACCCGGCGAAGACGTTGTCGCCACGCACCCAGATCTCCCCCGCGTCGCCGACCAGCACGTCGTTGCCCTCCTCGTCGACGACCCGCAGCTCGATGCCGTCGAGCACACGACCGACCGAACCCGCCGGAGGATCGTGTGTCGTCGACGACGACGTGACGATGGGCGCGGCCTCGGTGAGGCCGTAGCCCTCGTTGACCTGTAGGCCGTAGTGGTCGCGCATCGCCACCGCGATCTCCGGGGGCAGCTTGGCCGCCCCCGACGTGGCCCGCCGCACCGTCCGGAAGGCGTCGGCGGGCGCCTCGGTGAAGTGGGCGAAGGCCGTCCACATCGATGGCACGCCCGGGATCGAAGTCACCCCGCGGGAGCGGATCGACTCGAGGGCGGTGTCAGGGTCGAAGCGCTGGACGAGCACGACGGTGGCGCCCGCCGCGAGCGCCAGACCGAGCATCACGTTGAGGCCGAAGATGTGGTAGAGCGGCAGCACGCCGTAGACGACGTCGTCGGGCAGCCCGGTGTCGATCGACGAGCGGGCCTGGCGCTGGTTGGCCAACAGGTTGCCGTGGGTCAGCATCGCCGCCCGGGACGACCCGGCGGTCCCGCTGGTGAACATGAGCACGGCGAGGTGATCCGGCTCGACGGCCAGCACGTCGGTGATCGGGTCGGCGGTGATGAGGTCGTCCCACGCCGTCGCACCCGGCAGCGCCTCGGGCTCGACCGTCACGACGTGACCGACGGCTGCGGTGTGCCGGTCGTCGATGCCCCGCCAGGCGGCCGCCGCGGTGCGGTCGAGCACGACCACCTTGGGTTCGACGACATCGAACTGGCGACCGAGCTCGATGCTCGGGCTGGTCGGGTTGAGCGGGACGACGGCCGCACCGAGCCCCATCGCTGCGAGATAGGTGACGACGAAGGGGATCCCGTTGGTCGCGACCACCGCGACACGATCGCCGTCGACGACGCCGAGCGACACCAGGCCGCCGCGCGCCCGTGCGACCAGGTCCTCGAGCTCGGCGTAGGTGACCAGACGGTTGCGACTGATCAGGGCGGTCTTGTCGGGGTCGTGCCCGAGGACGATCGCCGCGACGTTGCCGCTGGGATGCCCGTGGTCGAGGTCGATGACGCCGTTCTCTGCCCCCACGGGTGCCGACTCTAGGTCAGCGGCTGACCGATTCCGCCGCCCGGGCCGCGCCGTTCGCAGCGAGTGCGGGCCGGGCCTCTACAGCTGGCTGAGCGTGATGACACCGGCGATGAGGATGGCGGCCAGCAACAAGCCGATCGTGAGCGTGGTGGCAGGGCGCACGGCGCGCAGGCTACCGACGCTCGCTCGGGGTCGTGGGCCCGAGCACGACCGGCGTCGACACCGCCGAGCCCGGTGCACCAGGTGCGTCGGCGCCATCGGCGAGCACCACGGCGTCGCCGACGTCGATGCGAAGCTCCTCGGCGGCGGAGCGGCGGGCGGCGACCACGGTGAGTAGACCGTGCGAATCGACCACCAGTCCCAGCTGGCCGGCGTCGAGGTCATCGAAGGTCGCCACGCGGTAGACGGCGCGACGTTCGCCGCCGGTCGTCGCGGCCAACACGTCGGCGTCGACCGGCAGGTCCTCGACGGTCACGTTGAGTTGCGCGTTGCCGAATCGGTCCACCCACAGCACCTCGGCGTGCACGCCATCGGACTCGGCGCGCGGCAGCGGGACGAGCCCGGGCATCAAGGCGGCGGGGTCGACGCCCGGGCCGAACTCGCCGAGATCCACCCCGTTGCACAGATGGGCGACGACGGGAGCGAACACGTCACGGCCGGCAAAGGTGGCGCCGGGCGCGTCGAGGTGAAAGGCGGGATCGACCAGCTCGACCGCCCGTTCGGCGCCACCGACGACGGCGACCGCCGGAGCGAGGAGGCCGTTGTCCGGGCCCACCAGCACCCCCGCACCACCGGCGACCTCGATCGCCAGGGCCCGGCGGGCGGTGCCGACTCCGGGATCGACGGTGGCCAACACGACACCCTCGGGGACGTAGGGAACGGCCCGGGCGAGGGCCAGCGAGCCGCCACGCACGTCGAACGGGCGCACCCCGTGTGCGAGATGCACGACGTGGGCGTGCGGGGCGAGATCGCGGATCACGGCTTCGATCACACCGACGAGCTCGTCGGCCTGCCCGAGGTCGCTGAGAAAGGACACCGTCTGGTACTGCCGACCCACGGCCCGGACCGTAGACCGCGGACGGTGCGTCGCCAACGAACCGGCGGCCACTCGCGACGGGGGCCGGTGCCAACCCCCCGATGGCACCAGCCCCGTCGGCGCTGCCGAACCGAAGCTCGGCGCGTCTCAACGACCAACAATGTAGGCCGCGATGGCGCGTGAGAAAAGTGTCACGCCGGAAAAACACGAGCAGCGCGCGAGCGATGTGCTAACTGCCGCACGCACTCGGTGTTGGGCGACGCCGGCGAGTGGGCGTCGGATCAGTCGACGCGGAGCTCCGCGCTCCGTCGAGCGGCGGCATCGACAGCGTCGGCGACGGCCGCCCGTAGCGCGTGCCGTTCGAGCTGGGCGATCGCCGCGGCGGTGGTGCCACCCGGTGAGGTGACCATCGCCCGCAGTGCCGCCGCATCGCCTCGATCGGCCAGCAGTGCGCTCGACCCGACCAGCAGCTGGGTCGTCAGGCGGGTGGCGAGTGGGCGCGCCAGCCCCGCCCCGACGGCGGCGTCGATCAACGCCTCGGCGAGCAGGAACACATACGCCGGGCCCGACCCCGTCAGCGCGGTGACGGCATCGAGTTGGTGCTCGGCGACGCGGTCGACGGTGCCGACCGCTCCGAGGATCTCCGTCGCCCACCCCAGTGCCGCCTCGTCGGCCGAGCTGCCAGCGGCGATGGCGGAAGCCCCCTGACCGATCAACGCCGGTGTGTTGGGCATCGCCCGGACCACGGCCACGCCGACGCCGGCGGACGCCTCGATGGTGGCGATGGCGACCCCCGCGGCGATCGACAGCACCCGCCCGGCACCGGCGGCCACCGCGGCCGCGGTGGCGGCGGCGACATCGGGCGGCTTGACCGCGATCACCGCACCTCGGGCGGCCGCCACGTCGGCGCCGATCGTCACGCCGGGGAACGCCGCCGCCAACTCGTCACGCCGTGGTGCCAGCGGCTCGGCGACGGCCAACTCGCCGGGTGCCCGGCCGGCGGCGATGAGCCCGCCGAGCAGCGCCGCGCCCATGTTCCCACCGCCGACGATGACGAGCTCGCTGGTCATCGGGCCACGGTACGCCGGGTCAGGTCTCGCCGACGCCCACCTCGGCGGACGCGGCCCAGGCCGTCGCGGCGGAAACCCGACATCCCCGATCGCGACGACCCGGACCTCACACCAGTGGGTCGCGTCGACGTCGGTCGGGAAACCACGACCGACTTCAACCGGCCACGCGCGAGGCGAACCCGATGCGCAGCAGCGAGCGGAACGTCTGCTCGACGGTGGCGTAGAGCGTGCCGACGACACGGTCGAGCTCGTCGGCCGACACCGACGCGTTCGACAACTCGCCGCGCAGGAACACGGCGTCCTCGATCCCGATCGAGAAGTGCGCCCCCACCAGCGCGTCGTTGCGTCGCAGCAGGTTCTCGTAGAGCCTGGCCGCGTTCTCCTCCGGTGCCGGCATCACGTAGGTCTCGTATCCGAGGGTGCGCTGCCCGAGCGTCAGCCACACCGTCGTGTAGTCCTTGTCCTCGCCCCGCAGCCGGACGAACCACCGGCGTGCCCCCGTGTCGTCCCGGTCGATCGCCTCGATCGGCCAGTCGGCGCGCAGCGCCTCGAGCCACGTGTCGATCGCCGTCTCGAGCGCATCGAGCGCATCGACCTCCCACACGTCGCTCACCACTTCGACCCTAGGCCCCGCGTGGCGCCCCCTACCCCGTCAGCAGGCGACGAGCGGGACGCGTGCGACGAGGTCGCCGTACACCCGCCGCAGCCGGGCGGCCGTGAAGCCCCAGGTGAAGTGTCGAGCCCGTACCGCCGCGGCCTCCCCCATCGCCGCCGCGACCTCCGGCGCGTCGAGCACCTCGCGCAGCGAACGGGCGAAGCGGGAGGGGTCCCGACCCTCGACCAGCAGCCCGGTGACCCCGTCATGGACGATGTTGAGCAGCCCGCCCACCGCGCTGGCGACCACCGGCGTCCCGCAGGCCGCGGCTTCGAGCGCGACGAGACCAAAGCTCTCGCTGCGGCTGGGGACGACGACGACATCGGCGGCTCGATAGAAGCTCGACAGGATGTGATGCGGCTGCGGGTCGACGAAGCGCACCTGCTCACCGACCCCGAGCGCGGCGATCAGTGCGTGCAGCCGACGGGTCTCGTCGTCACCATCGGCGCCGCTGGCGCCCCCGACGATCACCAACAGCGCGTCCTGCCGACCGAGCGCGGCGAGGGCCCGCACGGCGACGTCGGGCGCCTTGAGCGGTTGGATGCGGCCGACGAACAGCACGATCGGGCGATCGGTGGGCAGCCCGACCGCGCCACGTGCCCCGCGCCGATCGCCGGGGGCGAAGAACGCGTGCTCGACCGCCGGCGGGACGATCTCGATGGCACCGGCCGGATCCCCGTAGTGCCGACGGAACTGGCGCTCCTCCTCCGGACAGCTCACACAGATCGCATCGCTGCACCCGATGACCTCGGCCTCGGCGCGGTCCCGCCAGATCGGCTCGAGATCGCCCCCCTCGGCCTTCACCCGGGCCAGCGTGTGAAACGTGGCCACCAGCGGGAGCCCGAGCCGATGCTTGAGGCGATGGCCGACCACCCCGCTCAGCCAGTAGTTGCCGTGGACCACGTCGACGCCGGGGCCCTGCCGGATGTGGTCGCCCACCCCGGCGCTGAACGCGTCGAGCTCGGCGGGCAACGCCTCCTTGGGCAGATCGTAGGGACCGGCGGGGATGTGGACGACCCGGTGTCCCGGCTCGATCTGTACCTCTGCGGGGAGGCCCGGGCGATCCGCACGCGTGTAGGTGGTGCACTCCACCCCCGCCTGGGCCAGGGCCGAGGCGACCTCCCGGACGTAGACGTTCATCCCGCCGCTGTCGCCCGAGCCGGGCTGCACCAACGGCGACGTGTGGAGCGAGATCATGGCCACCCGTTGCACGACCATCAGCGACCCCTATCGCGTGAAGCTCTCATACACGTTGAGCAGGGTCTGCTTCTGCTCGGGTGTGAGTTGGGGGTCGCGCCCGATGGCCTCGCGAACGCTCGGCGCATCGGCGTCGTCCTCGGACAACAGCCCGGCGCGCACGTACAGCGTCTCGGCACTGATCTTGAGCGCCTTGGCCAGCTGTTGCAGGATGTCGGCCGACGGCCGACGCAGACCCCGCTCGATCTGCGAGAGATACGGGTTGGACACGCCCGCCAGTTCGGCGAGCCGGCGGACCGAGACGTTGGCCACCTCGCGCTGCTGGCGGATGAACTCGCCCAGCTCCTGGAGCCGCTCCTCGAACTCGTGTCGAATGTCGTTGGGGGTGGGTGCTCCTGCCATCTCAGTCGCCCTCCTCGGCGTCGCCGCCGTACTGATCCCGGTAGCTGTCCACCAGTCGTTCGGTCAACATGTCCAGCTCGGCGTGCACCGCGGCCCGCTCGGCCGAGGTGTCGGCCTCGAAGGCGTCGAGGTCGGCGACCAGTGCCGCCAACTCGTCGTCGCGCAGTTCGTCCAACCGCCCGAAGCCACCCCGAGCGCACCGTTCATCGAGGGCCAGCGCCCGCGGGTCGCTGCTGAAGTCGTCGGCCGGTCGCGGCGGGCGAGGCGGTCCACCCCCGCCGAGCAGCCGGTCGGCCAACACGCCGCGCAGCCCGTCGGTGATGTCACGCCCGTCGCCGTGTGACCCATCGGCCCGGCGTCGCTGCTCGGCGCGCGCCAGGTCGGCGCGCGCCTGGGCGACGCGGCGGACGTAGGAGATGGCGTCGTCGGCGTGCTGGAGCTCGTGTCGGCGGGCTCGCAGCGCCGCGAGGTCGGCCCCGCCGGGCACGACCGCGCCGTCGTCGGCGCCGCCCGACACCGGTGGCAGGATCGCCACCTCGTCGCCGGGCCCGACGGGA
>JBKEAH010000139.1:0-13719 GCA_047972065.1 Desertimonas sp. | reverse complement strand
TCGGATGACCATCCTCGACGAACGTGCCCCGACATCGGGGGCCGACCCCGGCCCGACCCCCGACACGACCGGTGAGGTCACCAGCCCGATGCGCGTCCGCAAGCGCAACGGCGGGCTGGAGCCGGTGGACGTCAACAAGATCGTCAAGGCGGTGGGTCGTTGCGCCAAGGGCCTCGACGGCGTCGACCCGATGCGCGTCGCCACCCGAACGATCAGCGGTCTGGTCGACGGCGCCACCTCGACCGAGCTCGACGAGCTGTCGATCCGCACCGCGGCGGGCCTGATCGGCGAGGAGCCGAGCTACTCGCGGCTGGCCGCCCGGTTGCTGGCCACGTTCATCGGCAAGGAGGTCGCCAACCAGGACCTCCACTCGTTCTCCCAGACGGTCGCCGCTGCACAAGCGGCCGGCATCGTCAACGACGACACGGCGGGCCTGGTCGCCGCCAACGCCCGCAAGCTCAACGAGGCCATCGAGCCCGACCGCGACCGGCTGTTCGAGTACTTCGGGTTGCGCACCGTGTACGACCGCTACCTGCTGCGCGACCCGCAGTCGCGCCGGGTGATCGAGACACCGCAGTACTTCTTCCTGCGGGTCGCCTGCGGCCTGTCGACCGGCCCCGACGAGGCGATCGAGCTGTACCGTCTGATCAGCTCGCTCGACTACCTGCCCGCCACGCCGACGTTGTTCAACTCGGGCACCACCCATCCGCAGATGTCGTCGTGCTACCTGCTCGACTCCCCTGCCGACCAGCTCGACGCCATCTACGACCGCTACAAGGACGTCGCCCGCCTCTCCAAGTTCGCCGGCGGCATCGGTGTCGCCTTCCACCGTGTCCGCTCGCGAGGGTCCCTGATCCGGGGCACCAACGGGCTGTCGAACGGCATCGTGCCGTGGCTCAAGACCCTCGACTCGTCGGTCGCCGCCGTCAACCAGGGTGGCAAGCGCAAGGGTGCGGCGTGCGTCTACCTGGAGACGTGGCACGCCGACATCGAGGAGTTCCTCGAGCTGCGTGAGAACACGGGCGACGAGTCCCGCCGGGCGCACAACCTCAACCTGGCCAACTGGGTGCCCGACCTGTTCATGAAGCGCGTCGAGAAGGACTGGACCTGGTCGTTGTTCGACCCCAAGGTCGTGCCCCACCTGTGCGACCTCTACGGCGAGGACTTCGAGCGGGCCTACGTCGAGGCCGAGGCGGCCGGGCTGTACGAGCGTCAGCTTCCGGCCCGCCAGCTCTACACCCGCATGATGCGCACGCTGGCCCAGACCGGCAACGGCTGGATGACGTTCAAGGACCCATCCAACGAGCGCTGCAACCAGACCGGCACCAAGGGTCGGGTCGTCCACCTCTCCAACCTGTGCACCGAGATCCTCGAGGTCACCAGCGCGTCGGAGACCGCGGTGTGCAACCTCGGGTCGATCAACGTCGGCCACTTCGTCACCGATCGCGACGGAACCTCGGCGTTCGACTTCGAACGGCTCGGCGAGATCGCTCGCACCGCGGTGCGCTTCCTCGACCGGGTCGTCGACATCAGCTACTACCCCACCGATCAGGCCGCGTCGTCGAACGCCACCTGGCGTCCGGTCGGGCTGGGCACCATGGGGCTGCAGGACGCGCTGTTCAAGCTGCGTCTGCCGTTCGACTCACCCGAGGCCCGCGAGCTGTCGCGCCGGATCGCCGAGGAGATCTACTTCCACGCCCTGTGGGCGTCGTGCGAGCTGGCCGAGGCCAACGGACCCCACCCGGCCTACGCCGACACCCGCGCCGCCGCCGGTCGGCTCCAGCACGACCTCGCCGGCATCGAGGCCGCCGACCCGCAACGCTGGGCCGAGCTGCGGGCCCGCATCGCCACCCACGGCCTGCGCAACTCGCTGCTCGTGGCGATCGCGCCCACGGCGACCATCGCCTCGATCGCCGGTGCCTACGAGTGCATCGAGCCGCAGGGGTCCAACCTGTTCAAGCGCGAGACGCTGTCGGGCGAGTTCCTCCAGATCAACAGCTACCTCGTCCGGGATCTCCAGGCCCACGGGCTGTGGACCGACGAGGTGATCTCGTCGATCAAACGGGCCGAGGGGTCGATCCAGGGGATCGACGTCATCCCCGCCGATCTCAAGGCGCTGTACCGCACGGCGTGGGAGCTGCCGATGCGGTCGCTGATCGACATGGCCGCCGAGCGCGGCGCCTTCATCGACCAGAGCCAGTCGCTCAACCTGTTCGTCGAGGCCCCGACCATCGGGAAGCTGTCGTCGATGTACCTGCACGCCTGGAAACAGGGGCTGAAGACGACCTACTACCTGCGCTCGCGCCCCGCGACGCGCATCGCCAAGACCACGGTCACCGAACCCGACGGGCCGCCGCCACCGGCGACCCGAGCGTTCACCGACGAGGAGGCGCTCGCCTGCTCGCTGGAGAACCCCGACGCCTGCGAGGCATGCACATGAGTGTCGCTGAGAACGTAGTCGCCCCCACCGAAGGCAACCTGGCCTTCCAAACAGAGGCCTTCGCCGCCGATGCGCCCGCTCCGGCGCCCGAGACGCACGGTCGGCGGCACAACATCCTCGACCCCGGGTTCGACCTGACGCTGCGTCCGATGCGCTACCCCGAGTTCTACGAGCGCTACCGGGCGGCGATCCGCAACACCTGGACCGTCGAGGAGATCGACTTCGCCGACGACCTGGTCGATCTGCAACGTCGGCTGCTGCCGGCCGAACGGCACCTCGTACGCCGGTTGGTCGCCTTCTTCGCCACCGGCGACTCGATCGTCGCCAACAACCTGGTGCTCAACCTCTACAAGCACATCAACGCCCCCGAGGCCCGGCTGTTCCTGTCCCGCCAGCTGTACGAAGAGGCACTCCACGTCCAGTTCTACCTGACCCTGCTGGACAACTATCTCCCCGACCACGACGAGCGCGCCGCCGCCTTCGCGGCGGTCGAGAACATCCCGTCGATCCGGGCCAAGGCCGAGTTCTGCTTCAAGTGGATGGACTCGATCGACCGGCTCGACGAGCTGCGCACCGGCGACGATCGGCGGCAGTTCCTCCTCAACCTGATCTGCTTCGCCGCGGTCATCGAGGGCCTCTTCTTCTTCGGTGCGTTCTGTTACGTGTACTTCCTGCGCTCCAAGGGTCTGCTCAACGGGCTGGCCGCCGGCACCAACTGGGTGTTCCGTGACGAGAGCGGGCACATGGACTTCGCCTTCTCGGTCGTCGACACCGTCCGTCGCGAAGAGCCCGAACTGTTCGACGACCAGCTCGCCAGCGACGTGACGACGATGCTCGAAGAAGGCGTCGCCGCCGAGATGGCCTTCGTCGACGACCTGCTGGCCGAGGGTGTCCAGGGTCTCGCCCGTGCCGACGTACGGCAGTACCTCGAGTACGTCGCCGACCAGCGGCTGCGCCGCCTCGGCTTCCCCACCCGCTACGGCAGCCGCAACCCGTTCGCCTTCATGGAGCTCCAGGACGTGCAGGAGCTGTCCAACTTCTTCGAGCGCACCGTGTCCGCCTACCAGGTCGGCATCGTCGGTGAGGTCGCCTTCGACGAGGAGTTCTGACGGCCAGCCTGTTGACGTTGCATTCCGTCGTTCGTTAGGTTCGCTTACCGTTCTGGCGGGGCGTCGCTCCGACCATCTCGTGAAGGAGCACACACGTGTCGACCCCCCGACCTCGAACCCGCTGGTCCGTCCGTGCGGTCGTCGCCCTCGCGGCGACCGGCCTGATCCTCGGCGCCGGGAACGCCGGCGCGACCACGCCACCCGACACGACCGCACCGGCGGACACCTCGAACACATCGGACACGGCCGCGGCGTCCGCGGCCGACGCCGGCGACACCCCACCGTGGGTCGAGGTGGCCGAACTGGTCGAGCTCGGCCCACCGGGCGAGCCCGCGGGCGAGTACCCGCTCGAGCTGACCACCGCCTTCGGCACGACCACCCTCGACGACGCGCCCCAGACCGTCGCCACCGTCACGACCGTCGACACCGACATCGCCCTGGCCCTCGGGTTCGAGCCACTCATCGTGCCGAAGTACGGCGACAACGAGCTCGGCGAGTTCACGACCGACGTCTTTGAGGCCCGCGGCTGGGAGGTCAACGTCTTCGACGCCGTCGACGGGGTCGACTTCGAGGCGATCGCCGAGGTTCAGCCCGATGCGATCATCGCCGTCAGCGACTGGAGCGCCGGCGACAACTTCGGTCCGCTGAGCGACATCGCACCGGTCGTCGGGCTACCGACCGAGGACGACTACCTCGTGATGTCCTGGCAGGACCGCCTGCGCATCGCCGGCGAGGCGCTCGGGGTCCCGGACCGGGCCGAGGCGGTCATCGAGGCCGTCGACGCCATGTACGCCGAGGCGGCGGCCGCCCACCCCGAGTGGGACGGCGCCACGCTGACCTACTCGGTGGCCCACCCGACTCAGATTTCGTACCTGTGGACCTCCGACGTGGACATGGCGGTGTTCGAGGGGCTCGGGTTCGTCTCCGCCGAGACGGCGGCGGACTACACCGCGATCGAGAGCGCCGTCAGCCTGGAGAACATCATCGACATCGACGCCGACGTCGTGCTCGTCGGCTATCCGTTCGGGCCCGACGGTGTGCTCTCGCAAGACGATCTGGAATCCGATCCACTCTTCCAGAGCATCCCAGCCGTGGCCGAGGACCGCTACGCCGTCGTGCCCGACGACATCGCCTCGGAGATCGCCTATCCGACTCCGCTGAGCGATCCCTGGATCATCGACCAGGTGGTCCCGTTGCTCGAGTCCGTCGGCCGCTGAGCGCATGACCGACTTCATCCGCCACCACATCACGATTCGTGAGCTGGCGGTGATCGACGCCACCGATCTGTCGCCGTCGTTGCGGCGGATCGTCCTGGGCGGAGAGCAGCTCGACGCGTTCAGCGACGGCACGTGGGATCTGCCAGCGTTCACGACCGCGTCGTTCGACGATCACGTCAAGGTCTTCCTCCGCGACGGGGTGACCGGTGCCCTGACGCTGCCCACGCAGGACGACGGCCACCTCGCTTGGCCCCACGACCCGCGGCCGGTCGCCCGGGACTACACCGTGCGCGCCTACGACGCGGCGGAGCGGACCCTCACGCTCGATTTCGTCCGTCACGAGGGAGGCGCCGCCGCCGGCTGGGCCGAACGAGCCCGGCCCGGTGACCGCCTCCACGTCGCCGGGCCGCGCGGCTCGCACGTGTACCCGAGCAACGACTGGTCCCTGCTGGTCGGCGACGAGACGGCGCTGCCGGCGATCAGCCGGTGGCTCGACGAGGCCGACGACGACGCCGTCAGCATCGTCGTGATCGAGGTGCCGACCGCGGAGGATCGGGTGCTCGGGCGTTGTCCCGAGGGGGTCGACGTCGTCTGGGTCGTGCGGGACGAGGCGGACGACCCTGCGACCTGTCTGGTGCGGGCGCTGGCCCGGCTGCGGTTTCCGGACGGGACACCGACCATCTGGGCCGGCGGCGAGTTCACCAAGGTGCGAGCGATCCGACGGCACCTGGCGGACGCGCGCGGCATCGCCGACGACGCCATCGAGGCCACGAGCTACTACCGCGCCGGTGTCAGCCAAGATGCCGAAGCCGAGGCGTACCAACGTCTGGAAGCGCTGGTGTCGCTCGACACGCCCTACGCCATCCGGACCCTCGTCACCCTCGGCATCCCACCGCTGCTCGACCAGGGGGTCGAGTCGGCGGAAGCCCTGGCGGCGCAGACCGGCACGCAACCGCGAGCGCTGACCAGCCTCCTGCGTTGGCTGGTGCCGACCGGTGTCATCGACGAGCCGTGGCCCGGTGCCTTCCGGCTCGGGACGCTGGGCCAGCCGTTGCTCGAGGACTGGCTCGCCGACGACCTCCACCTCGATCACGCCGCCGTGCTGCTCGAGCGCGCCTGGGCCGGCCTCCCCCACAGCCTGCGAACGGGCCAGGCGGCGTTCCCCACGGTCTTCGGAGCGGGATTCTGGGAGTACCTCGACACCCGACCGGCGGTGTCGGCCTGGTTCGACGCGATGCTCGCCGGCTGGGCGGACGAGTGGGTGGCGGCGGTCGCCGAGGCCTACGACTGGGACCGGTTCACCAACGTTGCCGACATCGGCGGCGGCGAGGGTCGCCTGCTCGCGCAGATCCTGGAGCGGCACCCGCAGTTGCGGGCGACCTTGGTCGAGCAGGCCTCGACCGCCCGCCGGGCCGAGACCAGCCTGGCCGCGACGACGGTCGCCCAGCGCGTCGAGGTCGCCGAGGGCTCGTTCTTCGACCCCTGGCCCGTCGGGCCCGACGCGTACGTGCTCGCCCAGGTGCTCCACGACTGGCCGGACGAGCAGGCGACGGCGATCCTCCGCCGGGGGGCCGACGTCGTCGGGCCGAACGGCAGGATCATCGTCGTCGAACGGATGATGGACGAGAAGCACCCCGAGCACGACCATCTCAGCATGGACCTCACCATGCTGGCCATGTTCGGGGCCGCCGAGCGCACGCTGCCCGAGTTCGAGGGGCTGGCCGGTGCCGCCGGGCTCAGCGTGATCGGCAGCCACTCGTCCGGTGCGGGGTTGACGCTGATCGAGATGGCCCGCACGCCGACTGAACCGTGAGCGGCGGGGCGCTGGCCCGAGCGGACCGTCACGCGGCCATCCCCGGGCTCGAGGACGTGGCGTCGCGCGAGGCCATGGCCGACATCGTCCGCGTCACGCGTCCGTCGCGGCGCATCATCGGCCTGCTGGCGATGTTCACCGTCCTCGTCATGGTGATGATCGCCAGCCTCGCCCTCGGCGCCCGGGACATCCCGATCGCCACCGTGATCGACGCCGTTCGCGGTGCGCTCCCTGGAGACGACTACGAGTCGCTGGTGATCGGTCGCGAGCGGATCCCTCGCACGGTGCTCGGCGTGATCACCGGCGCTGCGCTCGGCGCCTCGGGCGCGATCATGCAGGGCGTCACCCGCAACCCGCTGGCCGACCCGGGCGTGCTGGGCATCGAGTCCGGTGCCGGTCTGTTCGTCGTGATCGGCATCGTGTTCACCGCCACCGACGCCCCGATCGACTTCTTTTGGTGGTCGCTCGCCGGCTCGTTCGTGACCGCTGCCGTGGTGTGGGTCATCTCGCGCTCCGCCCGCTCCATGTCGACCGAGGTGTCGCTGGTCTTGGCGGGTGCGACGGTCGCTGGGCTGATCGCGTCGGTGATCACATTGGTGACGATCCGCGACGCTGCGACCTCACTGCGCTACCGAGGCTGGGCGATCGGCGTGCTCACCGGTCAGCGTGACGCCATCGCGCAGCTCTGGCCGTTCGTCGCCGTCGGCCTCATCGCCGCGTTGGCGCTCGGGGGCACGCTCAACGCCCTCAGTCTCGGGGACGATGTCGCCGCCGCGCTCGGCACCAACGTCACCTGGGCGCGGCTCAGGGCCGTCGTGGTCGCCGTCGTGCTGTGCGCCGCGGCGACGGCCGCCCTGGGGCCGGTCGCGTTCGTCGGGCTGGTGGCCGGTCACCTGGCGAGGATGACGGTCGGCGGCGACTATCGATGGGTGCTGCCGTACGCCGCCGTCAGCGGTGCGCTCGTCCTGCTGACCGCCGACGTCCTCGGACGTTTGGCGCCAGGTCGAGGCGAGGTCGAGGTCGGGGTGATGACCGCCGTCGTCGGCGCGCCGTTCTTCATCGGGCTGTCCCGCCGCAGACGAGCGCAACTGTGAGCACGGTCGGCGCTGCGGCCTGGGGCGATGTCGACCCGGCGCTGCACGACGAGATCGAGGGTCTGGCGGTCGCCGCCCGGCGACGGACCGTCGCGGTGGTCGTGGTGTGCGGGCTGGCGCTGGTCATCGGCGCCGCACTGTCCTTGCTGGTCGGGTTGACGGACGAGATCGGGCGCGCCGACGTCATCCCCGCCGTGTTCGGCCGGGCCGACGGCCTCGCCGACACGATCATCCATCGCAACCGGGCGCCACGCCTGATCGTCGCCATCTTCGCCGGCTATCTGTTCGGCATCAGCGGGGCGATCTTCCAACGGCTGGTCGGCAACCCCTTGGCGACACCCGACGTGATCGGCGTGACCGCCGGCGCCAGCACGGGGGCGGTCACGGTCTTGTACCTGCGGATCAACGAGCCCGGTGCGATGCAGCTCGGCGGCCTGCTCGGCGCCACCGCTGCGGTGCTGATCATCTTCGTGCTGAGCGCTCGCGATCGGCAGGTCAGCGGGTTCCGGTTGATCCTCGTGGGAATCGGGGTGGGTGCCCTCTTCACCGCCGTGACCAGCTACCTCCTCGTGCGTATGGAGGAGGTGCGCACCGTGCTGGCCGACCGCTGGCTGCTCGGCTCGCTCAACGGCGCCCGGTGGGGTGACGCCCGGCTGCTTGCGCTGGTCGCGGTGGCGATGAGCGGCGCCGTCGTGCTGCTTCGTCGCGCGCTGTCGGGACTGGCTCTCGGCGACGTGACCGCGGCCGGCCTGGGCGTCCCCGTCTCCCGTGTCCGATTCCTCGCCCTGGGGGCCGGTGCGGCGGCGGCGACGCTGACGACGAGCGTCACCGGACCGATTGGCTTCGTGGCCCTGGTCAGCGGGCCGGTGGCGGCTCGGCTGTGCCGACGCTCGGAGGCTCCGGGCGTCGCCGGGTTGGTCGGCGCGACCGTCATCGTCACCGGCGACCTGATCGCGCGGTACGCACCGGCCATCTCGGTGGTGCCGATCGGTGCGGTGACGGCCGTGCTCGGTGGCCCCTTGCTCCTCGTCCTCATCATGCGCGGACGGAGCACGTCGTGACGGCTGCGGACGGGCCTGCCGACGACGGCGATCGCCTGCGCCAGTACGCGGCACGCGAGCTGCGCGCCGGCTACGACGGGGCGGCATTGGTCGACGGGCTCGATCTCGACATCGAGCCGGGCACGATCACGGCCCTGATCGGGCCCAACGCCTGCGGCAAGTCGACCCTGCTGCGGGCGCTGTCGCGCACGCTCGGATTGATGGGGGGGCAGGTCGTCCTCGACGGCACCGACATCCACCGGCAATCGACCAGGGCGGTCGCCCGCAAGCTTGGTCTGCTGCCCCAGAGCCCGACCGCGCCCGAGGGGATCACCGTGATCGATCTGGTGCGCCGGGGGCGGCTGCCCCACGCCCGGCTCGGGTCGCTGTCGGGGCGCGGGGACGTGATCGCCGTCGCCGACGCGCTCAGTCTCACCAACACGGCCGAGCTGATCCGCCGGCCGATCGACAGCCTGTCGGGTGGTCAGCGCCAGCGGGTGTGGATCGCCATGACGCTGGCCACGCAGACGCCGACGCTGCTGCTCGACGAGCCGACGACGTTCCTCGACATCGCCCATCAGATGGAGGTACTCAACCTCCTGGTCGATCTCAACCGGCACCGCGGCAAGACGATCGTCTTGGTGCTCCACGACATCACCCAGGCCGCCCTGGTTGCCGATCAGGTGCTGGCGATGCGAGAAGGGGCGATCGTCGCCCGCGGTACACCGGAGGAGGTCGTGACCGCCGACGTGATCGGTGACGTCTTCGGTCTCGCGGTCAACGTCTTCCACGACCCCGACAGCGGCCGCCCCGTCGTCCTCCCCCGCAGCCGCCGCCACCGCCGCGTCGAATCATGCGAAGAACCCAGGCCTCGGTGGCTTCGATGACCAACCCAACGAACGGGATCGAGGTCCGGGCGGTGGGCCTCGTCATGGCCAGCCGCGCCGTGCTGGAGCAGGACGATGGCGGTGAACGACTTGCCGATCGCCCCGATCTCCTCGGGTTCAGGATCGGTTGTCGCTTCTCATTCGAACGCGCCCAAAATAGGAATCGTTCCGATTTATCGATACGGTCGCCTCATGCAGTTCACCTCACGACGCAGCGCGCTCGTCTCACTCGCCATCGTCTCGTTCGGGCTGACCGGCGTGGCCGTCCCAGCCGCCGCCACGACCCCGCCCACCGAACCCACCGACACCGAGTCGGACCACGCCCACACCGGCGGCGGCACCGGACCGGTGGTGCTGACCTATGACGGCGGCATCCTCGTCGTCGACGGTGAGACCCTCGACGTCGTCGAGGACCTGCCGCTGGAGGGCTTCAACCGGGTCGACGCCGCCGGCGACGATCATCACGTCGTCGTCCGGACGGCCGAAGGGTTCGTCCTCCTCGATGCCATGGCCCCAGAGCTCACCGATCAGGTCGTCGCCGCCGAGGCACCCGGGCACGTCGTCCCCCACGGCGGCGTCACCGCGCTGTTCGACGACGCCAGCGGCGTCGTCACGATCGTCGACACCGGCGCGCTCGACACGGCCGGCTTCGAACCCGTGGAGGTCTACGAGGCGGCCGAGCCGCACCACGGCTTCGCGGTGGTGCTCGGCAACGGCGACCTCGCCCTCACCGTCGGCGACAGCGAGGAGCGCACCGGCATGGTCGTGCTCGACGCCGAACGCACCGAGATCGCCCGCAACGAGGAGTGCGCGGCGATCCACGGCGAGGGCACGGCGGCCGACGACGTGCTGGTGGCCGGATGCGGCGACGGCGTCCTGATCTACCGGGACGGCGAGATCACCAAGGTGACCAGCCCCGATCCCGAGGGCCGCATCGGCACGATCGCCGGATCGTCCGAGTCGCCCGTCGTCCTCGGCAACTACTCGAGCGATCCCGACGCCGCGCCCGAGCAGGTGTCGCTGGTCGACACCGAAGCGGCGACGATCACGCTGGTTGACCTCGGCGCGAGCTACACCTTCCGCTCGCTGGGCCGCGGCGCCCACGGCGAGGCGCTGGTGCTCGGCACCGACGGCGCGCTCCACGTGATCGACCCGACCACCGCCGAGGTGACCGTCTCGATCCCGGTGGTGGATGCCTGGGAGGAGCCCGAGGACTGGCAGCTTCCCCGACCGGCGCTGTTCGTTCGCGACCACACCGTCTACGTGTCTGACCCGGCCGCCAACCAACTCCACACCGTCGACATCGAAGCGGGCGAGGTGACCGCCACCGGCGACCTACCGGCGACGCCCAACGAGATCGCCGGCGTACTCGGCGATCACTGAGCACCCCGCAACCGTCCGATCGCTTGACGACGGGAAGCCTCCGACGCGAGGGTATTAGGTATGGTTAATAGCTCCCGTTCCACGACCGTGGCAGCGAGATGAGCGAGACCGCCGCCGACGTCAAGCGATCCGACGGGCTCGCGCTCCTCGTGCCTTTCGCCCGGTTCGGGCGTTCCGCCTACATCGCCTCCGCCGCACTCGCCATCGTCGGCACGGTCTGCCAGCTCGGTCCGTTCTGGGTGATCTATCGAGTGGTCGACCAACTCGTCGACGGCTCGGCCACCGAGTCGTCGGTGTACCGCCTGGCCTGGCTGGCACTGGCGTTCGTGGTGGTGCAGTACCTCGCGCTGGCGACATCGACCTGGTTGTCGCACCGAGCCGCCTTCGCCACGCTCGAGCAGCTACGCCTGCGCATCGGCGATCGGCTCGGGCGTGTCCCGCTGGGCTTCTTGACGACCCGCCGATCGGGTGAGATCCAGCGGACGATGAACGACGACGTCGAGCGGCTGGAGCTGTTCCTCGCCCACGCCATCCCCGACGTCGTCTCGGCCGCCGCGGTGACGCTGTTGACGACGGTCTGGTTGTTCGTCGTCGACTGGCGGATGGCTCTCGCCACCGTGGCAGTGGTCGCCATCTCGCTGCCGCTGATGTCGATCGGCATGCGCAAGGGCGAGGCCAAGCTTGGGCAGTACATGGCCTCGCTGGCCCGGATGAACGGTTCGATCGTCGAGTTCGTGCGCGGCCTTCCCGTGGTGCGCACCTTCAACCGACGGGGCGAGGCGTTCGCCGAGACCCGGCGCTCGGTCGAGGACGCCGCACGGTTCCAGGCCGACTGGGGCCGTGAGTTCCTGCCGACGTTCACCGTCTTCTACACCTTGCTGGCGGCGAACGTCGTCGTGATCTTGCCCGCCGGGCTGTGGCTGTGGACGACGGATCGCGTGAACACCGCCGACTTCTTGTTCTTCCTCGTCGTCGGGCTCGGCTACCCGTTGCCGTTGCTGCGGTTGATGGAGCTGATGTCGCAGGTCAGCTATCTGAGCATCGGCGCCAACCTCGTCCATGAGCTCGACGGTGCCGAGGAGCTGGCCGAGGTACCGGAGCGGGCAGCGCTCGGTGCGGCCACCGTGCGCTTCGAGGACGTGTCGTTCTCCCACGGCGAGCGACACGTCCTCGAGGGTGTCAGCTTCGTCGCCCAACCCGGCACCGTCACGGCGCTGGTCGGGCCCTCCGGTAGCGGCAAGTCGACGATCGCCAAGCTCATCTGCCGCTTCTGGGACGTCGGGCGTGGAGCCATCGAGGTCGGCGGGGTCGACGTCCGAGCGATGCCCTTCGAGCAGTTGATGGAGCAGGTGGCCTTCGTCTTCCAGGAGACGTTCCTGTTCGACGACACCGTCGCCGCCAACCTCCGGCTCGGACGTCCCGAGGCGACCGACGACGAGGTGGAGGCGGCCGCCCGCGCCGCCCAAGCGCATGGCTTCATCAGCACCCTGCCCGACGGGTACGAGACCCGCCTCGGCGAACGCGGCGCCCGACTGCCGGGCGGCGAACGGCAGCGGTTGGCGATCGCCCGGGCGATCCTCAAGGACGCCCCGATCATCGTGTTGGACGAGGCGACCGCGTTCGCCGACCCCGAGAACGAGGCCGCCCTTCAGGACGCCCTCGACGAGTTGGTGACCGGGCGGACCCTGGTGATGATCGCCCATCGGCTCTCGACGGTCGTCGGTGCCGACCAGATCCTCGTGCTCGACGCCGCCGAAGGCGGTCCGGGACGCATCGTCGAGCGAGGTCGGCACGCCGAGTTGGTCGAGCGCGACGGGCTCTACGCACGATTGTGGGCGGCGTTCGAGTCCGCCGAGGCGGTCGAGCTGGGACGGTTCGTGCGCGGCCGCGCCGCCGGCGAGGAGGTTCGGTGATGAACGACGGTTTCTATGACGGGACGCTACGGACCACGGTGCGGCTGTTCGGCCCGCGGCGCGGGGTGCTGTACGCATCGATCGGGCTGCGGATGCTCAACGCCGCCTGCATCGGAGCGACCGCCGCGGTCGTGCTCAGTGTGATCCGCCAGCTTGCCGAGGGCACCCTCGACGACGGCGACGTGTGGACGTCGACCGCCGTGGTGGTCGCGGCCGTCATCGGCCAGTACCTGGCCAGCTATCTAGCGAACCGGTTCGCCTGGGTCGCCACCTTCGAAGCGATCGGCGAGGCCCGAATCCGGACGCTGCGCCATCTCAACCGGCTGCCGGTCGGTGCCGTGCTCGACAAGCGCTCCGGCGACGTGTCGGCTGCGCTCACGAGCGACTTCGAGTCGGTGTCCAACTTCGCTCACCACAGTCTCCAGGCGATCTTCGGCGCGATCGCGCTGCCGGTGGTGGTGATGGTCATCCTGGTGATCACCGATCCGCCCCTGGCGGCGGCGGTGGCGGTCAGCATCGTCGTCGCCGTACCCGTCTTCCTGATCGCCAACCGGGCGTTTGCGGCGCTCGGGCTGCGCCGGGCCGACGAACTGGCGGTGGCCAACACCCGCATGACCGAGTACGTGCAGGGCGTCGGCGTCGCTCGTTCGTTCAACCAGACGGGGGCCCGGCTGCGCTGGTTCCGTGATGCGGTCGCCGACGTTCGTGCCGTCAACGATGCGATGGCGGTCAAGCTGGTGCCGTTGGCGATCGGAGCGATCGGCATCGTCTCGCTGGGCATCCCGCTGGTGGTGGCGGGCGCGGCGTTGCGGTACTTCGACGG
>JBKEAH010000135.1:0-8108 GCA_047972065.1 Desertimonas sp. | reverse complement strand
GGCCTCGGTCGGGCTGGTCGACTTCATGGCGACGCTGATGAACCTGGCGTTCCTCATCACCATCCCGGCCACCGTCGCGCTCGCCGGCGACCGGTTGTGGTCGATGCCCTGGCGGGGCTGGTTGGTGGCCGGGTTGCTGTCGCTGATGACCGGCGTCGTCGCCCACGGCCTGATCGCCTACGCCCAGCACGGCGTCGACGTCGGCACGATCAGCATCCTCCAGGTGTCACAACCGGCGATCGCGGTCTGCTGGGGCTACCTCATCCTCGGCGAGGCCATCGCCCCGAGTCAGCTGCCGGGCATGGCGTTGGTGGTCGTCGGTCTGGTCGCCTTCACCCTCGTCAGCCAACGACGGTATCCTGGTTCGCTCAACCAGACGGGGAGCTCCACGGGGGGCTGAGAGGGTGGCGCCGCCACCGACCCGAGAACCTGATCCGGATAATGCCGGCGGAGGAAGTGTGTCGCTCAAGACGGTCGTCGTCATCACGGGAGCAGCGCCGTTGCGCCGACGCGCGCTGGCCGCCATCCCCGACGACGCCGTGCTGATCGCCGCCGACGGCGGGCTCGACCACGCGCTCGGCGCGGGCCTGGCCCCCGATGTGCTCGTGGGCGATCTCGACTCGGTGACCGCGTCATCGTTGTCGTGGGCCTCGACCCGCGCCGAGATCGTGCGCCACCCCATCGACAAGGACGTCACCGACACCGAGCTGGCACTCGCCCACGCGGCGGGGCTGACCCCCGATCGGGTGATGTTGGTCGCCGGCGGGGGTGATCGCATCGATCACGCCATCGCCGCCCTCGGCGCGCTGGGAGCCCCGGCATTGCAGGCCGTGGCCCATGTCGATGGATGGTGGGGCGACGACCGCCTGTTCGTCGCCACGGCGTCGCGATGCGTGACGCTGCCCCACTCCCGCGGCGCCGTCTTCTCGCTACTCGCCCTGCACGGACCGTGCTCGGGCGTCACCGTCACCGGCGCACGGTGGCCACTGGCGTCGTTCGATCTCGACCCGGTGGCCGGGCGCGGGGTCAGCAACGAGGTGCTCGAACCACCCGTCACCGTGTCGGCCTCGGCCGGCGTCCTCACCGTCATCGTCCCTGGAGGCCTCTGATGTTCATCCGCCCCGCCCTGCTCGCCCTCGCGCTGCCACTCGCTTCGCCGGCGCTCGCGACCGGCGTACCCGCCACGGGCGACAGCACCGTCCCGAGCGACGGCACCGTCGTGATCGACGAGACGATCACGCTGCTCGCCTACGACTCCTTCGCCGATGGCCTCGGTGAGGTGTTCGCGGACTTCACCGCCGAGACGGGGATCGCCGTCGAGGTCGCACTGGCCGGCGACGCCGGGACGCTGGTCCAGCGGGCGGTGCTCAACGCCGGGAACCCCGAGGGCGACGTGGTGTTCGGCATCGACAGCACGTTCTTGTCGCAGGCGATCGACGGCGGGGTGTTCGAGCCGTACGAGGCGGCCGGTCTCGACCGGATCAGCCCGAGCCTGACGGCGCTGGTGCCGGCCCACGAGGCGACCCCGGTCGACTACGGCGACGTCTGCGTGAACGCCGACCTCGAGTGGTTCGACGCCAACGCGATCGATCCGCCGGCCAGCCTCGAGGACCTCACGAGCGAGACCTATCGAGACCTCTTGGTGGTCGAGAACCCGGCGACCAGCTCGCCCGGCCTGGCATTCATGCTGGCGACCTTCGCGGCGTTCGGCGAGGACGGGTGGGAGCAGTACTGGAGCGACCTGCGTTCGAACGGCGTCCTCGTCGTCGACGGCTGGAGCGAGGCGTACTACGAACGGTTCACCTGGGCCGGTGGCGGCGACCGGCCGCTGGTCGTCAGCTATGGCACCAGCCCGCCGGCCGAGGTCATCTACGCCGACCCGCCCGTCGACGTCGCCCCGACGGCGGCGATCGAGCCGACCTGCTTCCGTCAGGTCGAGTTTGCCGGCGTCATGGCGGGCACCGACCAGCCCGACGCCGCCCGCCGACTCGTCGACTTCCTGGCCTCGCCGGCGTTCCAGCGCGAGATCGCTCTCAACCTGTTCGTGTACCCCGCGAACCTCGACGTCACACTGCCCCCCGAGTTCGAGCAGTACGCGCTCCGGCCCGAGGCGCCGCACACGCTCGATCCGGCGGCGATCGAAGCCAACCGGGAGGCGTGGTTGGAGACGTGGACCGACACCGTGCTCGGATGAGCGCGGCGCGCCTGCCGCGCTGGCTGCCGGTCGCGCTCGGCATCGCTCCCGCCGGGTTCCTGATCGTCCTCCATCTCTGGCCGTTCACCACGCTGATCGTCCGGGCGCTGTCGGATGGGGTCGGCGACGCCGCCGACGTGTTCGGGCGGGCCCGGACGTGGCGGGTGATCTGGTTCACGACGTGGCAGGCGGTCCTCAGCACCGTCATCACCCTCGTCGTCGGTCTGACACCGGCGTTCGTGTTGGCCCGTTTCCGCTTCCCCGGCCGACGGTTGCTCGGCGGGCTGCTGACGGCGGCGTTCGTGATGCCGACGGTGGTCATGGGGGCGGCGATGCTCGCCGTGCTGCCGGCGTCACTGGAGCGGGGTGTGGTCGCGATCCTCGCCGCCCACGTCACCTTCAACCTCGCCGTCGTCGTCCGGACGGTGGGCGCCGTCTGGGAGCATCTCCCCGAGGACATGGAGTCCGCCGCCGCCACCCTCGGAGCGTCGCCATGGCGGGTGGCCCGGGAGATCACGATCCCGCTGATCCGGCCGGCCATCGTCGCCGCCGCGGCCATCGTGTTCGGCTTCACGTTCACCTCGTATGGGGTCATTCGGGTCCTCGGCGACGTCGGAACCTCCACCGTGGAGGTCGAGATCTGGCGGCGCGCCACCCAGCTGGGCGACCTTCCCGGCGCCGCCGTGCTGGCCCTCGCCCAGCTGCTCGTGGTCGTCGCCGTGGTGGCCTGGACCGATCGTCAGCAGCGCCGTCACACCAGGGCGCTGGGCCTGCGTACCCACTCACCGCGACGGCCGCCGCGACCCGGCCACGAGCGCCGCCTGGTGGGCGGCACGGGTGTCGTGACGACGCTGATCGTGGTCGCGCCGCTGGTCGCGTTGGTGGAGCGCTCGCTGCGAACCCGCACCGGGCACTCGCTGGAGGCGTGGCGGACACTCGGTCAACCCGAGGTCCGACGCGGCATCCGCACCGGCGCCGATCCGCTCGACGCGCTGGTGCGTTCGTTGACGACCACCGGCGTGGCAACCGTGGTCGCCGTGACCCTGGGTGGACTCGCCGCCCTGACGGTCGCCGCCGGCCACCGGCGAGGCCGCGTGCTCGACGTCGGGCTGATGCTCCCGCTGGCCACCTCGGCGGTGACGATCGGCTTTGGCATGCTGATCACGTTCAACCGGGACCCCCTCGACTGGCGGGCCTCGTGGTGGCTGGTGCCGCTCGGCCACGCCATGGTGGCCGTACCCTTCGTCGTGCGTGTCGTGTTGCCGGTGCTGCGCGGGGTCGACCCGGCGTTGTCGGAGGCGGCGGCCACCCTGGGGGCGTCGCCGGTCCGGGCCTGGCGTGAGATCGTCGTCCCGCACCTCTGGCGGCCGCTGACCGCGGCCGCCGGGGTGGCGGCCGCCATCTCACTCGGCGAGTTCGGAGCGACGAGCATGCTGGCCCGCCGTGACGGCGAGACGCTCCCGGTGGCCATCGAGCGGCTCCTCGGGCGGACCGGCACCGTGCTGCATGCGCAGGCCTACTGTCTCGCCGTGATCCTGGCCGTGGCCACCGTGGTCGTGGTCGTGACACTCGACGGGGGTGACGGTGCTCACCGTTCGTGACATCACCGTCGCCTTCGACGGACGGCGCGTGCTCGACGGGGTCACGTTGGATGTGGCCGGGGGCGAGGTCGTCGCCCTGTTGGGGCCCTCGGGCAGCGGGAAGAGCACGCTGCTGCGCGTGATCGCCGGCCTGGTCCGGCCCGACGCCGGACGCGTGCTGCTGGACGGTCGCGACATCACCGGGGTCCCCACCCACCGGCGCGACGTGGGCATGGTCTTCCAGGACGAGCAGCTGTTCCCCCACCGCGACGTGGCGGCCAACATCGCCTTCGGGCTGCGGATGCGGGGGGTCGACGCGCCCGTCCGAGCCGCACGGGTGGCCGAACTGCTGGCGATGGTCGGCCTCGGCGGCTTCGAGACCCGGCGGGTCACCGACCTCAGCGGCGGCGAGGCCAAGCGGGTAGCGCTGGCCCGCTCGCTGGCACCGCGGCCCGGCGTCCTGCTGCTCGACGAGCCGCTGACAGGGCTCGATCGCGGGTTACACGATCGGTTGGCCGGCGATGTGGCCGACATTCTGCGCCAGACCGAGACGACCGCGATCATCGTCACCCACGACCACGACGAGGCGGCGACGATCGCCGATCGCGTGCTGCAACTCGGCGCACCGGTGATCGAGCTCACGCCGGTCGAGACCCATGACCTGCGGCGCCGCGTGCTGCGCGACGGCACCCCGTCGCGCCAGGTGGCGTTGGACATCGACGAGCGGCCGGGGACGTACCACCTCGGTGTCCGCGACGCCGGGGGCCGGGTCGTCGCGACGTCGTCGTGGAGCCCGGTCCCGTGGCCCGGTGATCCCGACCGTGCGGCGGTGCAGCTGCGGATGATGGCCACCGACCCCGCCACCCGGGGGTCCGGCCACGGACGATTGCTGGTGGAAGCGGGTGTCGAGCGGGCGTTCGGCGCCGGCGCCGAGCTGGTCTGGGCCAACGCCCGCGACACCGCGGTCGGGTTCTACGAGTCAGCCGGCTTTGCGATCGCCGGCGAGGGGTTCGTCACGGCCGACACCGCCCTCCCCCATCACACCGTGGTCCGTCACAGGATGCCGGCGGCGGGGAGCCCGTCGACCTCGGCGCGCCCGTAGAGCCACGCCAGCCTCGTGGGCGGGTCGAGCGCCAGTGCGTCGGGGGGAAGGCCGGTCATTCCCATCGGCCGACGGGCCCGCCAGCGCATCTCCATCGCCCGCAGCTCGAGACGCACGAACAGCGCCGGCCAGTCGGCCGGCGTCAGGCCGAGGTCGAGATCGACGCCGTGCACCTCGACCTCTCGCCAGCGCATCATCGGCAGATCGGTGACCGGGATGGTGTGCCCGGTGGCCTCGGTCGAACGCCCCTCCCAGTGATCGAACTCGCTCCATCGGGCGTGGAGCCGTCGGGCCGAGGACTCGACGTCGTGGCGCGCCGCCCGGAACGGCCGGCCGGCCCCGGCGTCGATGTCGCGATCACGCGACGCCGCGCCACCCGGGTACCGCTCGATGTCGACGTCGCCCGACGCCAACCCGTCGAGCACCCGGAACATGCTGTCAGCGTTCCTGGCCAGATGGGTGAGGACGTGCCCGCGCGACCAGCCCGGCAGCCGGGACGGCGTCGCCGGGTCGACGGAGACGCCGGCCAGACGGGCCAGCAGCCGGGCGGTCGCGTCCTCGGCCCCCAGACGCGCGATCTCTCGTTCGGGCTCGTGCACGCGACGACGGTATGTCTGCCAGGCTGGCGGACATGCAACTCGGCATGATCGGTCTGGGCCGGATGGGCGCCAACATGGTCCGTCGACTGACCGGCGCGGGGCATCGCTGCGTCGGCTATGACGTCGACGGCGAGGCGGTCGCCGCACTGGCCGCCGAGGGGGTCGAGGCGACGAGCGATCTGACGGCCTTCGTCGGGGCCCTCGATGCCCCGCGGGCGGTGTGGATCATGGTCCCGGCGGCCCATGTCGACGCCACGATCGACTCGTTGCTCCCGTTGCTCGATACCGGTGACGTGATCATCGACGGCGGGAACTCGTGGTGGCGGCTCGACGTCGACCGCGCCGGGCCGCTGGCCACCGACCGCGGGATCGACTACCTCGATGTCGGCACCAGCGGCGGTGTCCACGGGCTCGAACGGGGCTACTGCCTGATGATCGGCGGACCGCAGCCGGCCGTCGAACGGCTCGCTCCCATCTTCGACGCGCTGGCGCCCGGGTTCGACGCCGCCGCGCGCACCCCGGCCCGCCTCGCGCACGGCGACGCACCCGGCCCGGCCGAGCGCGGCTGGCTGCACTGTGGCCCGGCGGGCGCCGGGCATTTCGTGAAGATGGTCCACAACGGCATCGAGTACGGGCTGATGGCCGCCTACGCCGAGGGCCTCAACGTGCTCGCCCATGCCGGAATCGGGCGCCACGAGCACGCCCAGGACGCCGAGACCGCACCGTTGACGCATCCGCAGTACTTCCAGTACGACCTCGATCTGGCGGCGATCACCGAGGTGTGGCGCCGGGGGTCGGTGGTCGCCAGCTGGTTGCTCGACCTGACCGCCGACGAGTTCGCGCGCGACCCCCGCCTCGACGGATACCAGGGCCACGTCAGCGACTCGGGCGAGGGACGCTGGACGGTCAACGCGGCGGTCGACGAGGGTGTGCCCGCTCCGGTGCTGTCGGCCGCGCTCTTCCAGCGCTTCAGCTCGCGCGACCGGGGCGACCTGGCCGACCGGGTGCTCTCGGCGATGCGCGCCGGCTTCGGTGGACACCCCGAACGACCGGCCACGCGATGACCTCGCGCATGCACGACACGGTGCAGCCCGCCGCCGACGTCCTCGTGTTGTTCGGCGCAACCGGCGACCTCGCCACCCGCAAGCTCTTCCCGGCGTTGTACCACCTTGAACGACGTGGCCAGCTCGACGTCCCGGTGATCGGCGTGGCCCGCAGCGACTGGACCGACGAGGACTTCAAGGCGCGCGCCAAGGAGTCGATCGAGACCCACGTCGCCGACCCGTCGCCGGCGGTGATCGCCGCCCTCCAGGACCGGCTCGACCTCATCCAGGGCGACTACGGCGACGTGGCGACGTGGTCGACGCTGGCCGCGACGTTGGACCGGCTGGGCTCGGCGACCGCCGTCTACTACATGGCGATCCCGCCGGCGATGTTCCCCGAGGTCGCCGAGGCATTGGCCTCGGTCGGGCTCAACGATCGCGGTCGCATCGTGGTCGAGAAGCCATTCGGGCGCGACCTCGCGTCGGCCCGCGAGCTGAACGCGACGCTGCATTCGATCTTCCCCGAGGAGCGGGTCTTTCGCATCGACCACTACCTGGGCAAGGAGGCGGTCGAGGACCTGCTGGTGTTCCGCTTCTCGAACATGCTGCTGGAGCCGGCGTGGAACCGTAACTATGTCCGCAGCGTGCAGATCACGATGGCCGAGACCATCGGGGTAGAGGGCCGCGGCAGCTTCTACGACTCGGTCGGTGCGCTGCGCGACGTGTTCCAGAACCACCTCCTCCAGGTCGTCGCCCTGTTGGCGATGGAGCCGCCGGTCGGCCCCGACAGCTCGTACCTACAGGACGAGAAGGCCAAGGTGTTGGCGGCGATGTCGCCGATCGATCCGACCGACATGGTGCGGGGCCAGTACGAGGGCTACACGACCGAACCGGGCGTCGAGCCGGACTCGACCACCGAGACGTTCGTCGCCTGCACGTTGTTCATCAACTCGTGGCGCTGGGCCGGCGTGCCGTGGCATGTCCGGGTCGGCAAGTCGCTGGCCGAGAACGTCACCGAGGCGATCGTCGAGCTCCGCTCACCCCCGCAACTGCTGTTCGACGAGGCCGGTGGACCGAAGCCACAGCGCAACCTGATCCGCTTCCGGCTCGGCCGCGCCGACGGGGTCACGTTCACGCTCGAGGCCAAGACGCCCGGCCCCCGGCTCGACAGTCAACCCGTCGACCTCACCGTCGACTTCGCGGCGGCCCTCGGCGAGCGCCACGAGGCCTACGAGCGTCTCCTCGAAGACGCCATCGACGGCTCCGTGCGCCGGTTCGCCCGCGAGGACGTGGTCGAGGAGACGTGGCGGGTCGTGCAACCCGGCCTCGACGAGCCCGGCGCGGTGCACCTGTACAAGCGGGGCTCGTGGGGACCGGGCCAGGCCGACCGGGTGTGTGGCGGGGACACCTGGCTCCGGCCGTGAGCATCGTTCGACCGCTCGAACCGACTCACGGCAATTTCCCCGACCGATCGGGAAGAAACTCGCAGGCGACTCGGTTGACCTACCTGCCATGAACGATTCCATCGGTCTGTACCTCAACGAGATCGGCAAGGTCCCCCTCCTGACCGCCGAGGAAGAGCGTGAGCTC
>JBKEAH010000126.1:0-22003 GCA_047972065.1 Desertimonas sp. | reverse complement strand
AGCGTGACCTGATCGGGCGCCGAACGAGCGAGCTCCTCGCCGTTCGCCGGTGGCGCGATCTGATCCTTCGAGCCCTGGATGATCAGCACGTCCATGCCCGGGACCAGCGACGCCCACTCCTGCTGGGGTGTGGTCATCACCGCCTGGCGTTGCATCGCGCCGAGCACCGGGGTGCTCGCCTCGTCGATCGCGTCCCACGCCGACTCGGCATCGGCGGGATCGCCGACGAAGTAGCGCATTGCCGACACCGCCTCGTCGTGCGACACATCCGAGAAGGCGATGCGCAAGGCGTCGGCGGCTTCGGGCGACGGCTGCACCGTCCCGCCGGCGGCGAGCAGAACGACACCGGCGATGCGGTCGGGCTGATCGAGCGCCACGGTGCGGGCGACGCGGTTGCCAAAGGCGTGCCCGGCGATCCACGCCTTGGGCAGATCGAGGTGCTTCATCGTCGCCAGGACGTCGGCGGCCAGGTCGTGCATGCTGACGGTGACGTCCGGGTCGGTCGGCGGCGTCCGCGCGCCGACGCGCACCACCCGCATCCCACCGGCGGTCAGCGCCGCCGCGAGGCGGGCCAGGTAGCTGATGTCCAGGCTGCCGCCCGGTAAGAGGACGATCGGTGGACCGTCGCCCTCGTCGAGATAAGGGATCGACACGCCATGTTCGCGTTCGAAGACCTGTGGTTCCTGCCGTGCCATGAGTCCTCCGAAATGCCCGCGGCGTGAACGTACCATGGCGGGGTGATCCCTGGAAGCAGTCCGACCAAGGGTCGCCTGCTCGTGGCGACGCCTCCGCTCGACGACCCGAACTTCGATCGCACCGTGGTCTATGTGGTCGAACACCACGACGACGGCGCGCTCGGGCTCGTGTTGAACCGTCCGTCGGACGAGGAGCTCGAAGAGCCCCTCGATCGCTGGGTCGAGGTACAGAGCCGGCCGTCGGTGATCTTCACCGGTGGCCCGGTCGAGGTGACGGCGCTCATCGCGCTGGCCCGCACCGACGGCGAGGTTGACGCCGAGGAGCATCTCGCACCGGTGAACGGGGAGATCGCCTCTGCCGATCTGGCCGTCGACCCGGCGCTGGTGCGCGGTTCGATCCAGGCGCTGCGTGTGTTCCGCGGCTACTCGGGATGGGGGCCGGGGCAGCTGGAGGGCGAGATCCACGCCGGCGCCTGGCTGGTGCTCGATCCCGACCCGGTGGACATCTTCACCGACCACCCCCGCGATCTGTGGCGGACAGTCCTGCGACGCCAGCCCGGTCGCCTGGCCTGGCTGGCCGACGCCCCCGACGACCTCGCGGCCAACTAACACCTGGGGTCAGACCCCACCTGTTACGCCGCGCGCATTCCCAGCAGCAGCCGTTCCACCAGCCGGTCCACGGTCTGATCGCGACCGCGGCGACCCCGGCTACGCGACAGCGCCATGGCGCGAGCGTTCGCGCTCGGGAACGCCAACGCCTCTTCGAGCAGCGTTGCCAAACATGGGTCGCAGCCGCGCTCGAGCAGTGCCGTGAGGACAACCCGCTCACGTCCGCCGTGTCCGGCGGCGGTCAACTCGGTGCGCACGACATTCCGCAACTCATCAGCGTTGATCGGGGTGATCGCCCGACGCGCCGAATCGTCGGTGGTGTACGCGGCAAGTCGGTCGGGGTCACCCCCGAACAGATCGAGCACCGGGGAGATGTCTAGGAACGGTGGCGGGCGTCGATACCCCAGGTAGGCGCGGTAGCTCGACCACCGGTAGGAGTGCGGTTGGCTGACGCCGTTGAGGTCGAGCGGGTTGAGATGGACGTAGCGCACCACCTGCCGCAGGTACGACTCGGTCGTCACTGGGATCGACGTGAAGCGGCCGCGAAACATCGGACCGTCCCGTCCGAGCCGGTCGTTGGTGTGGCGCACGTAGCTCGTCCCAAGATGCTGCATCGCGGCCGACAGATCGCCGGTCGGGGATCGAACGACAAGGTGGTAGTGATTGTCCATGAGGCAGTAGGCGAGCGTGGAGAGACCGAACTGCTCGTGGCACGCGGCGAGCCGGCGACCGAATTCGATGCGGTCCTCGTCACCGAAGAAGATCGCGGCGCGATCGACGCCGCGGTTCATCACATGATGGACCGCACCGGCCCAATCGACTCGAGGGTGGCGGGGCATGCCGCGATCTTCGCGGTGCCGTGTAACAACTGGGGTCTGACCCCAGGTGTTAGCCGCGGCGGGTGGCGCCGAGCTTGGCGGCGGCGGCGGTGACCTTGTCGATCACCGTGGCGATGTCCCCGTCGGTGAGGTTGCGGTCGGGCGCCTGGAGGCGCAGCCGGTAGGCGAGGCTGCGGGTGTCCTCCCCCAACGATGGACCGCGGAAGACGTCGAAGAGCTCCAGCCCGACCAGCAGGTTGCCGGCCGACTGACGAATCGCCTTGTCGAGCTTGTCGGCCGGCACGGCGTCGGGGAGGACGAACGCCAGGTCGAGATCGCTGGAGGGGTGACGGCTGGTCGGCTTCCACACCGCGGCCTTGGGCTCTCGTTCGAGCACCCGGAGATCGAGCTCCAGCACGGCGACTCGCTCGTCGATGTCAAGCGCCGCCAACACGTCGGGGGCGACCTCGCCCACCGCTCCGATGACGTCACGACCGGCGATGAGCGTCGCCGAACGGGTGGCATGGAGACCCGACGGCACCCGTGACTGGTCGATCCGTGCTCCCAGTGACATCGCCGCCGCGATCTCCCGCCACACCATCATCGCGTCGGGCGCCTCGCGGCCGGCGAGCACGACGCCGAGCGCCTCGTACTCGCCCGGGAGCTCGCCGTCACCGGGTGGATACACGTGCCCGATTTCGAACAGCGAGACGCCGGGCCGACGGTGCGAGGCGTTGAACGCCACCGCCCGAAGCAGGCCCGGTCGCAGCGAGGTGCGCAGCACGCTCTCGTCGGCGACAAGGGGGTTGGTGATCCGCAGCGCGGCACCGTCGAGGCCCGAGCGCGCGAGTGTGTCGGGCGCCAGGAACGGGTTGGGTAGCACCTCGCTGAGCCCGAGACCGACGAGCACCTCGCGCAGCCGGCGGCGGCGCTGCTGCCGTGGCGAAAGCCGGCCGTGGCGGGGCGAGCGGGGGCGGCGCTTGCCCAGCCGTTCGTAGCCGTACTGGCGGCCGACCTCCTCGATGACGTCGATCTCGTCGGTGCTGTCGGGTCGCCATGACGGCAGCGCGACATCGAGCACGCCATCACCGATGGGGGTCGCACCGAAGCCGATCGGTGCGAGCAGCTCGACGATCTCGTGCTCGGCGATCGACGGGCCGAGGATCCGCCCGACCTGGGTGACGCGCAACCGCGTCGAGCGTTCCTTCGGCGGCAGCGACCCGGCGCGCGCGTCGACGGCACCGGCGGCGACGGCGAGGCCGGGACAGGTCTCGGCGAGCAGTTCGACGAAGCGGGCGATGGCTGTGTCGATGACGTACGGGTCGGTGCCCCGCTCGAAGCGGGCCGACGCCTCGCTGCGCAGGTTCGATCTGACGACGCTGCGGGCGATGCCGGCCGGTTCGAACCACGCCATCTCCAACGCCACGGTCGTGGTGGTGTCGCTGATCTCGGTGTTGGCACCGCCCATGATCCCGGCCAGGCCGATCGGGCGGTCGGTGGCGTCGGTGATCAACAGGTCGTCGGTGGTGAGGCGGCGGGTGACGTCGTCGAGGGTGACCAACTCCTCCCCGTCGGCAGCGACGCGGATGCGGAAGCCGTCACCGTCAAGCGAGGCCAGGTCGTACGCGTGGTTCGGTTGCCCCAGCTCCAACATCACGTAGTTGCTGACATCGACGGCGTTGTTGATCGGCCGCATCCCCGCCGCGGTGAGCCGGCGCTGCATCCAGTCGGCCGATGGCCCGACCCGCACCCCGGTCAGCACCGTCGAGGTGAACCGGCCACACGCCTGGCCGGCCACGATCTCGACCGTCGTGGACGGTCCGCCGTCGATCGTCGAGGGGGTCGGCGGTGACGGCGGTGTGAACGCGGCGCCGAGCCCGGCCGCCAGGTCACGGGCGATCCCGACGTAGCTGTAGCAGTCGGGTCGGTTGCGGGTGACGTCGACGTCGAGGACGATGTCGTCGGCGAGGCCGAGCGCGTCGCCGTAGGGCTGGCCGATCGGGGTGTCGGCGGGGAGCACCATGATGCCCGAGTGGTCCTCACCGAGGCCGAGCTCGTTCGCCGAGCACAGCATCCCCTCGGAGTCGATGCCGAGGATGCCGCGGCGTTCGATCGTGCGTCCGTCGGGCATCTCACTGCCGAGGGTGGCCAGTGGGATCACGTCGCCGGGACCGAAGTTGGACGCGCCGCACCACACGTGACGCTCGGCGCCGTCGCCGGCGTCGACCCATACGCGGATCACCTTGGCGGCGTCGGGGTGCCGTTCGGTGCGCACCACCCGCGCCGTCACGACGCCTGCCACCATGGCGGTGCGGATCACCTCCTCGACCGGCAACCCGAGCCGCGCCAGGGTCTCGATCACGTCGTCGTCGGAGTGGCCGGACAGGTCGAGGTACTCCCCCAGCCACGAATACAGCAGTTTCATCGTCGTCTCGTTCTCGTCGTCGTCGTCTCAGAACTGTTCGGCGAAGCGGATGTCACCGGTGTACATCTCGCGCAGGTCGCCGACGGCGTGGCGTTCTTTGGCCATCCGGTCGATGCCGAAGCCGAAGGCGAAGCCGCTCCAGCGCTCGGGATCGATCCCTCCGGCTCGCAGCACGTTGGGATGGACCATCCCGCAGCCGCCGAGCTCGAGCCACTCGCCCGACGGTGTCCGGATGTCGAACTCGGCGGAGGGCTCGGTGAAGGGGAAGTAGCTCGGCCGTAGCCGCGAGGAGAACCCGGGCCCAAAGAACGCCTCGGTGAAGGCTTCGATCGTGCCGGCGAGGTCGGCCATCGAGATGTCGCGGTCGATCACCAGCCCCTCGATCTGGTGGAAGACGGGCATGTGGGTGGCGTCGGGGGTGTCGCGACGGAACACCCGGCCGGGGGCGACGATGTAGATCGGTGGCTCCTGGTCGAGCATCGTGCGGATCTGCACCGGCGAGGTGTGGGTGCGCAGCAGGGTGCGACCCGGCTCGCCGTGATCGACGAACAGCGTGTCGAAGTCGCTGCGGGCGGGGTGGCTGGCAGGCATGTTGAGCGCCTCGAAGTTGTGCCAGTCGGTTTCGACTTCGGGCCCCTCGGCCACCTCGAACCCGAGCCCGACGAAGACGTCCTCCAGCCGCTCCCAGGCCTGGGTGACGATGTGGGCGTGGCCACGACCGGGGGTGGCGACGTACTCGGTGAGATCGAGCCGTTCGGCGGCGACGCGCGCCGCCGTCTCGTCGGCGGCGAGCTGGTCCCGGCGCGTGGCGAGGGCGTCGGCGACGACGCCGGTGGCCGCGTTGAGCTCCTGCCCGGCGGCCTTCTTCTCCTCGACGGTGGCGAGCCGACCGAGCTGGGATTTCAGCGAGCCCAGCGAACCCTTCTTGCCGAGCAGCTGGCCGTCGAGCTGGTCGACCTCGGTGCCGGTGTCGGCGGCGGCGATGCGGGCGAGCGCGTCGTCGCGCGCCGCGATGATGTCCTGGATCACGGTGGTCCTTTCGATGCGGGTGGCAGGACGACGTCCCCGGATGAGCTCAGGCGCGTCAGCAGATCGACTCAGTGCGCCCCGGCCTCACCCGGGGCACCGAAATCGACGCATCACCAGCACGCCGACCACTGTAGACCGCCGACCCCCCGCCCCCACCGTCCCGTCCTGTCAGCGGCGAGCGGACAGCGCGGCGAAGACGACGACGGTGGTGGCCATGGCGACGTTGAGGCTCTCGGCGCGGCCGGCGTGGTCGATGCGCACCCACTCGTCGACCGGGGCGTCATCGGGCAGTCCGTGCGCCTCGTTCCCGGCGACCAGGGCGATCCGACCCGACCAGTCGGCCCGGTCGTGGGCGACGCCGTGATGCGACGACGTGCCGATCAGCCGGAGGCCGGCGAGGCGAACGTCATCGAGTGACGCCTCGATCACGGGGACATGGAACAGGGCGCCAGCGGACGAGCGGACGACCTTTGGGTTGAACGGGTCGACCGTGCCGGGTGTCAGCACGACGGCGTCGACACCGGCGGCCTCCGCCGACCGCATGATCGTCCCGAGGTTCCCGGGGTCGGAGATGCCGGCAGCGACCACGACGAACGACGCGACGGCCAACGAATCGATGGGAGACGACCGCATCGTCACCTCGGCCAGCAGGCCGGTCGGGGTCTCGGTGTCGCTGATCTTCTCGGCGACGCCGGGTTGAAGCACGTGCGCGGGCGGACCGTCGAGCGGTTCGACCCCTGGCGCGTGGTACTGCCCCCGCACCTCCCACCCGGCGGCCAGCGCCTCGGCGATCAGCGTCGGTCCCTCGACCACGAACGTGCCGCACTCGCGACGCGCACTACGGCGCCCTTGCAGGCGCCGTAGTCGCTGGATGTTCGGGTTGCTGGCCGCCAGACCGGCCGGCCCGTCGGGCATCGGCCGAGGGCTCAGGCCGCCGAGGTGTCGGTGCCGAGCGCCGCCTTGGCCTGCTCGACGAGCGCACCGAAGGCGGCGGGCTCGGTGACGGCGAGGTCGGCGAGGATCTTGCGGTCGACCTCGATGCCGGCGGCGTTGAGCCCGGCGATGAACCGGCTGTAGCTCAGGTCGTGCTGGCGGGCGCCGGCGTTGATCCGCTGGATCCACAGGCGGCGAAACTCGCCCTTGCGGGCCCGGCGGTCACGGAACGCGTACTGCCCGCTCCGCATCACCTGTTCGTTGGCGGCCTTGAACGAACGGCTCTTGTTGCCGTAGTAGCCCTTGGCCTGCTCGAGCACCTTCTTGTGGCGCCGCTTGGCGGCTACACCACGCTTCACGCGTGCCATCGTCGATCGTCTCCTTGCTTGATCTCGTCGTGCTTCGTTGCGTCGTTGGGGTCAGCGCTCGCCGAGGAGACGCTTGATCTTGGGCAGGTCGGCGGCACTGACGTCCTCGTCGGACTTGACGCGCCGCTTGCGCGTCGCCGACTTCTCGTAGAACTTGTGCTGGTTCATCTGCTGGGCGTGGCGAATCCGGCCGGTGCCAGTCTTCTTGAACCGCTTGGCGGCGGTCTTGGAGGTCTTCATCTTGGGCATGGCGTCTCCTTGGGAGGCGAGAGTGGATCGGGACGTCGAGGGACGTCGTCAGGTGGTGGCGGGTGCCTCGGCGTCGCCGTCGGCGGGTGCGGTCGGCGTGTCGCCGTCGGCCGAGGCGGGCGTCTCCTGCTCGGCCTTGGCCGCGGCTTCCAGGGCCTGCTTGTCCGGCGCCAAGACCATCGACATGTTGCGACCTTCCAGACGGCCGCGGGTCTCGACCTTGACCAGCGTGCCGACCTGGTCGAGCACCTGATCGAGGATCTTGTTGCCGAGCTCGGGGTGCGCCATCTCGCGCCCTCGGAACTGCAACGTCACCTTGACCTTGTGACCTTCATGGATGAACTGGTCGACCTTGCGGACCTTGACGTCGAAGTCGCCCTTGCCGATCTTGGGTCGGAACTTGACCTCCTTGACCGACACGTTGGTCGACTTGCGGCGGGACTCCTTGGCCTTCTGGGCCTCCTCGTACCGGAACTTGCCGTAGTCCATGATCCGGCAGACCGGCGGGTTGGCCATCGGCGCCACCTCGACCAGGTCGAGGTCGAGACCCCGGGCCATCCGCAGTGCCTCGGGGACCGGCTTGATGCCGAGCTGGGCACCGTCGGGTCCGATCAGCCGGACTTCACGGGCCCGGATCCGATCGTTGATGCGATGTTCGTTCCGCTGGTCACGCTGTGGGCCGGCTATGACTGCTCACTCCTGCGCAATGGGTGTTCTCCCTGGTGGTGGGTGGATTCGGTCGCTCGACGCAGAAGTGCCACGGAGCGGATCCGGACCGTCCTGTCCGGGGACAGGATGCGACGCAGGAGCCGTCGGAGACCTGGACGCACGGGTGGGCCGGAGGCTCCGGACCGCTGGTGGCCAGGTGGGGGTCGCCCCCACTTCGCTACGAGTTGTGCCGGTAGGGTACCGCCGGTGACGGACCAATCCTCGACCGATCGACCGTCTGACCAGGCGAGCGAGGGCGGTTCGAACCCCGAAGGTCCCGGCGCCGAGCAGCTCGACGGGCGGGTCGCCGATGCCACGGCGGCGATGGACGATGTGCGTCGTCAGATCGCCGAGGCGCCGGCCGAGGTCGTCGTCGTCAACCACGTGATGGGCCTGTACGAGCTGGCGGCGATCCATCTCTCGGCGCCGCAGCCGGACCTGGCGGGCGCGGCGCTGGCGATCGACGCCGTCGCCTGTCTGGTCGAGGGTCTCGGTGATCGTCTCGGTCCCGAGGCGCCGACGATGCGTGATGCGCTGAACAACATCCGCCTGGCGTTCGTCCAGATCAAGGGCCGTGCCGAGGGCGGGCCCGCGGCCAGCACGTCAACGGCGGAACCGCCCACCGGGTGACTCGATCACTCGGTCGCCGCGCAGGGTGACCCCCTCGGCGCGCAGCAACGCCGCCTGCTCCCTCGGTGGTTGGGTCGCCAGCCGACCATCGGCGCGGACCACACGCCACCACGGCACCTCGATGTCGGTCGTCGCCAACAGATGGCCCACGGCTCGCGACCGGCGGGGGTAGCCGGCGATCTCGGCGACGTCGCCGTAGCTGACGACCTCCCCGGGCTGCAACGTGACGAGCACGTCGACGAAGCGCGCCGTCATCGGATCGGCACGGCCGGCTGCGCTCACGGTCGCGGACGCAACCGCGCCGCCTCCGCGTTGCCGAACTTGACGCGCACATCGAAATCGACGTCGATGCCGACGTCGATGGTCCGGCTGCCGTCGGCGATCTCGACGCAGTGAAAGACGAACACCGTCCCGTCGACATCGGTCACCTCGCCGAGCCCCACGTAATCGTCGAACTGGGTCACCGTCCCGGCTGGCATCGCCTCATCATGCCAGCCGGCCCCGTGTCACCACGGGTGGGTCGGTTGGCGTCGGCTCGTCAGGCGACGATCTTGGCGATCGGCAGCTCGAGGAGGTCGGTGGCGCCCGCTTCCTTGAGGGCCGGGATGACGAGGTTGATCGTCGCCTTCTCGACGACGCTCTCGACGGCGAACCCGCTGTCGCCGGCGAGCTGCGACACCGTCGGTGCCTTGGCCGAGGGGAGGACGTCGAGCACGGTGTCGAGACGATCGCTCGGGACGTTGAGCTTGAGCAGCACCTTGCCCCGGGCGTCGAGGGCACCATTGAGCAGCGTCATCAGCTGATTCATGGCGTGACGCTTGCGTGGGTCGTCGTAGGCCGCCCGGTTGGCCACGACCTCGGTGTAGCTGACCAGGATCGTGTCGATCACCCGCAGACCCGCCGCGCGCAACGCCCGACCGGTCTCGGTGATCTCGACGATGCAGTCGGCGATGTCGGGGATCTTGGCCTCGCTGGCCCCGTAGGACAGCCGGACGTCGGCATCGATCCCCCGCTCGGCGAAGTACCGCTTGGTCAGCTCCGGGTACTCCGTCGAGACCCGGACGCCGTCCTTGAGATCGGTGGCCTCCTGCACCGACGACTCGCCGGCCACGGCGATCACCATGCGGATCGGGTTCGACGTCGCCTTGCTGTAGGCCAGCTCACCGAGGCTGACGACGTCGCTGGAGGTCTCCTCCACCCAGTCGCGCCCGGTGATCCCCAGGTCGAACAGCCCTTCGGCCACGTAGGTCGGGATCTCCTGGGGACGCAGCACCCGGACCTCGGCGACCCGGGGGTCGTCGATCGAGGCCTTGTACTCGACGTTGGAGGACCGCAGGACCGTCAGGTCGGCGGCATCGAAGAGCTCGAGGGTGGCCTTCTCCAGCGAACCCTTGGGGAGGACGAGTCGCAGCACGACCGGCGATGCTACCGGCCGCCCTCGGCGTGGTCCGTGGGCGTATCGGCGAGGAGCTTCAGGGCGTGGGGCAGCACGTCGAGAATGGCGCCGAGCTGTTCGACGCATCCCTTGGGGGACCCCGGCGTGTTGACGATGATCGCCGCCCCACGGATCCCCACGATGCCCCGCGACAACCGTCCGAGCGGGCTGACCAGGCGCATCGCCTCGGCCAGCCCGGGTGCCTCGCGCTCGATGACGGCGCGGGTGCCTTCGGGTGTCTGGTCGCGCGGCGCGAACCCGGTGCCGCCGGTGGTCACCACGAGGCCGGCGAATCCGTCGGTGCCCGTGCGCAGGGTCTCGGCGACGGCGGCGGCGCCGTCGGCGGTGACCGCCCGATCGACGACATCGAACCCGGCCGAGCCGAGCTGGTCGACCAACGCCTGCCCCGAGGCGTCCTCACGGGTGCCGGCCACGACCCCGTCGCTGACCGTCACCACCTTCGCGGTCAACGTCACGCCCATGGACGCGACGCTACCCACCGTCGCCGCCGGTGTCATCCGAGCCGGTCGTGTTCGGTGGGGCGGGCGCCGTTGGCGAACGCCGACCACGGCATCGCCGACTTGCCTTCGGGTTGCACGTCGATCAGACGGAGGCCGCCATCCCCGGTCGTCACGATGTCGCCGTCGATCGCGCCCGGGGCGCCCACGGCCTCGGCGACGGGCTCGGCGCCGTGCACCTTGAGTCGCTTGCCCCGCAACGTCGTCCACGCGCCGCCGAGGCGCACCAAACGGTCGAGCTCGATCGCCGGGCGGGCCCAATCGATCGCCAGCTCGGCGGGGTCGATCTTGGCCGCGTAGGTGACCTCGCCGACCTGGGCCCGGGGCGTGCCCAGGGGCACGTCCAGCGTGTCGACGAGCAGCTCGGTACCGACGGTGACCAACTCGTCGCGCAGCTCGGCGGCGGTCGTTCGTCCGCCGATGGGGACGGTGCGCTCGGCGTAGACACCGCCCTCGTCGAGACCCTCGGCGACGGCCATGATCCCGACGCCGGTCTCGGTGTCGCCGGCCAGCAGGGCCCGCTCGACCGGCGCCGCCCCCCGCCAGCGCGGAAGCAGCGAGAAGTGGACGTTGACCATCGGCAGCGCGGCCAGCACGTGGGGCTTGATGATCCGTCCGAAGGCGACGACCACGCCGAGCTCGGCGTCGACCTCCAGCACGTCCTCGACGTCGTGACTCACCGGGAGTGCCAACGCCAGCGCGGCCGCCTTGACGGGACTCGGGGCGACGCCGCTCCCCCGGCCCCGACGCTTGTCGGGCCGGGTGACGACCAGCGCCACGTCATGCCCGGCGGCGACGAGGGCATGCAGTGGCGGGACCGCCATCGCGGGGGTCCCGAGGTAGACGAGACGCACGTCGCTCGGCGTTGGCGCCGTCAGCGCAGGCGCAGCCGGCGGCGGCCCTCGGGCCGCATCGCACCATCGCTGTCGCCGTTCTGGATGCGACGCCATTCGGCCATCGCCTCGCGGCGCTGCTCGGTGGTCATGCGGTCGAACATCAGGATCCCGTGCAGGTGATCGAGCTCGTGCTGGAACATCCGGGCCTGGAACTCATCGGCCTCCCACTCGATCGGGTTGCCGTCGAGATCGACGCCCTTGAGCAGCACCTGCTTGGGCCGCACGATCTCGACGTACAGACCGGGGATCGACAGGCAGCCCTCCTCGTACACCCACTCGCCGTCGGACTCGGCGATCGCGGGGTTGAACACCACCGTCGGGTCGTCCCCGAAGTCCCACACGAAGACCTGCTTCTGCACGCCGATCTGGGGCGCGGCCAGCGCGACCCCATTGTCGCTGCGGTACAGCGTGGTGAACATGTCGTCTACCAGTCGGATCGTCTTGCCATCGATGTCGCCGATCGGCGCCGCTTCGGTCTTCAGGACCGGGTCGCCGAAGGTGCGAATCGAATAGGCCATGGATGGCAGGCTACCGAGGCCATGTCGCACTACTTTGATGAGGACCCCGTCACCGGCTCGGCACCCACCACCGTGGCCGTCGAGGTGCCCGGTGCCCGCTTCGAGATGCGCACCGATCGCGGCGTGTTCAGCCACGGCCGGCTCGACGCCGGGACCGAGGTGTTGCTGCGCCACGCACCGGCGCCACCGGCGTCGGGCACGCTGTTGGATCTCGGCTGCGGGGCGGGGCCGATCGCGTTGACGCTCGCGCTCCGGTCACCGGCCGCGACCGTCTGGGCGCTCGATGTGAACGAGCGTGCCCGAGCGGTGTGCGCCGGCAACGCGCGGCGCCTGGATCTGACCCGGGTACGCATCGCCGCACCCGAGGATTTCCCCGGCGACGTGCGGATCGACGCCATCTGGAGCAACCCGCCGATCCGGATCGGCAAGCCGGCTCTCCACGCCTTGTTGACGACCTGGCTCGATCGGCTCCGCCCATCGGCCCGAGCCCACCTGGTGGTCCACAAGCACCTCGGGAGCGACTCGCTGCACCGTTGGATGGTCGACCAGGGTTGGCCGGTCGAGCGGATCGCATCGGTCAAGGGGTACCGCGTGCTCGCCGTTGACGCCCGACCCGAACCCGCCTCACGCCCGCGGCGGGTCGACGGCGAGACGCAACCGTGAGCCCTTGGGACGCGGTGTCGCGATCAGTGCTCGGCCGAGATCCGACCACGAGTCCGCCCGCACCAGAAACGGATCGTCGCCGCCGATCTCGACGCGCCCATCGCCGCGCAGATCGGACACGAACGTCTCGGCGCCGGTGCCCGATACCGTCGCCAGCGCGGCGAACGGTGGCAACCGCAGCAGCTCGCGCCGCGCCAGCTCGGCGGGGATCGGCCGACCGGGATCGGCGAGCACCGCGGCCCGCAACACCTCGTGGTCGGGCAGGAACGTCTGGACGAGGATGCGCCCGCCGCGCTCGCGGCGCCCGACCCGCCGCGCCGCCCGTACCAGCAGCGCCATCGTCTGCTCGGCGGCCCGGTAGCGGGGGGCGAGGAGCTCGCCGTCGATGTCGAGGAACGCCACGACATCGGCGCGCTGGACCCGGTGCAGCACCGCCTCGGTGCCGACGTAGACACCGGCGGGCGCCGGGTCGTGGTCGTCGCGGCCCGTGACGGCGAGGACGGGGCGCCCGGCCGCGGCCTCCAACTCCTCGCGTAGACGCGTCACACCGGGACGGAGGTTGGCGAAGGATCCGGCGCCGCAGGCCAGACAGACCGGCGGCCGAACCGTGCCGCAGCGCCGGCACGCCAGCCGACCGCCGTCGTCGAGACCGACGGCGGCATCGCAGGTGGCACAGCGGACCAAGGCGCGGCAGGAGCGACACGCCAGCAGCCGCGCCCGGCCCGGTGTGTTATGGACACAGATCACGGTGCGGTCGTGGTCACGCAGCTCGCGGATCAACCGCGAGGTCACCAGCGACGTCTTCCACGGTTCGTCGTCTCCGCGGTCGACGATCTCCACGATCGGCCACGAGGCGCGCTCGTCGTCGACGGGGCGTCGCGTGACCACACCGCCGAGTGCGTGTTGGCCGACCAGCGTCGGGCATGGCGACACCAGCAGGACCGGGACGCCGGCTCGCCGGGCCCGCTCGATGGCGACGTCGCGGGCGTGCCAGGTGGGGCTGCGTTCGTCCTGATGGGCTTCGTCGTGCTCGTCGAGCACCACGATCGCGGCGAGGCCCGGGCACGGCGCCCAGACGGCGGTGCGGGTGCCGATCACGAGGTCGACGCCTCCGGCCGCCCGCGCCCACTCCTCGGGCACCAACGCGACGCTCCACCCGGCTCGCCGCAGCGACACCGCCAGACGCCGAGCGCTGTCGACCGCCGGCGCGACCACGAGGGTCGGGCCGCACGAGCCCGCCGCCGCGACAACGCTGCGCAACTCGTCGTTGGGTGGCCACCGCAGCACGCCACCACCGGCGCGCACCAGGTCGGCGGCATCAGGGGCGATCGGCGCCCCATCGGGTCGGCGGTGGTCGGCCGGCGGCCGGACGGCGATGTTGACCGGCGGCGACGCGGCGTGGAGAAATGGTCGCAGCCGCCCGGCCGCCCACCGCACCGAGGCCCAGCCCGCCAACTCGATCAGCTCGGTCGAGGGGCCCAGCGACGCGACCTTGGTCAGCTCCCGGAGCCGCCCGGATGCGACCGGCTGGTCGGCCGGATCGATGTCGACGATCCAGCCGCGCACGCTCCGCCCGTGGAGCGGCACGCGCACGATCGAACCGGGCTGGATCGCGTCATGCCAGCGTGGCGGCACGGCATAGTCGAATGCCTTGTCCAGCCCCGTCACATCGGGCAGCACGCGCGCGACGGTGATCTGGGAATCCTCGGTTGCGGATTCCGCAACCGAGCGCGCCCAGATCGTGGGTTGGGACGGATCGCCCCCGGATCGGGGACGCGACGTCCGGTCGCTCAGGCCCCGACGGCCTTCTTGAAGTCGTCGAGCTTGCCGGTGTGCTCCCACGTGAAGCCGCCGTCGGCGCCGGTGCGGCCGAAGTGACCGTACGCCGCCGTCTGGCGGTAGATCGGTCGCTTGAGGTCGAGGTCGCGCACGATCGCCCCGGGCCGCAGGTCGAAGACATCTCGGACGGCCTGAACGATCGCCTCGTTGGGAACCGTGTTGGTCCCAAAGGTCTCCACCAGGATGCTCATCGGATGGGCCACCCCGATGGCGTAGGCCACCTGGACCTCGCATCGCGCGGCCGCGCCCGACGCGACGACGTGCTTGGCGACCCACCGGGCGGCATAGGCGCCCGAGCGGTCGACCTTCGAGGGGTCCTTGCCGGAAAAGGCCCCGCCACCGTGACGGCCCATCCCGCCATAGGTGTCGACGATGATCTTGCGACCGGTGAGACCGCAGTCGGCGTGCGGTCCGCCGAGCACGAACGTTCCCGTCGGGTTGACGTAGATCTCGTAGTCGTCATCGGCAAACTGCTCGGGCACCGTCGGGCGGATGACCTGCTCGATCAAATCCGGACGGATCACGCTGTCGCGGTCGATGCCGTCCTGGTGCTGTGTCGAGATCAGCACCCCCTTGAGGGCGGTCGGCTTGCCGTCCTCGTACTCGTAGGTGACCTGCGTCTTGCCGTCGGGGCGCAGATACGGCAGCTCGCCGGACTTGCGCACGGCGGCGAGGCGCTCGGCGAGACGGTGAGCGGTCCACACCGGCAGGGGCATCAGGTCGGGGGTCTCGTCGCAGGCGTACCCGAACATCATCCCCTGGTCGCCGGCGCCCTGACGGTCGATCGGGTCGCCCTCGCCGGCGGTTCCGGCGCGCAGCTCCTCGCTGGTGTCGACACCGACGGAGATGTCGGGGCTCTGCTCGTCGATCGTGACGATCACGCCACAGGTCTTGCCGTCGAAGCCGTACAGCGCGTTGTCGTAGCCGATGCTGTTGATCGTCTCGCGGGCGAGCTTGGGGATGTCGACGTAGGCCGTCGTGGAGATCTCGCCGGCGACGACGCACAGACCGGTCGTCAGCAGCGTCTCGCAGGCGACGCGACCGTTGGGGTCTTCGGCGAGGATCGCATCGAGGACCGAGTCGCTGACCTGGTCGGCCATCTTGTCGGGGTGACCCTCGGTCACGCTCTCGGAGGTGAAGGTCCAGGTCGTCATGGAGGATCCTCGGTCAGGCGTCGTCGCCGTCGGCGAGCTCGTCGGACGCGACCTCGGGCTCGGGCACCACCTGTTCGGTCCAGGCGATCTTGTCGGCGGCGATCTCCTCGAAGCCGATGCTCAGCGGCTTGCGCGCCACCGAACTGACCTGGGGCGGGATCATGTGGCCGAGCCCGTCGCCCAGATGGTTGAAGTAGGCGTTGATGTTGCGGGCGCGCCGGGCGGCCAGCGTGACAAGGCTGAACTTCGAGTCGACGCGGTCGAGCAGTTCCTCGATCGGCGGGTCGATCATCGTGTCGTGGGCGCGTTCCATCAAGGCTCCTGGTCGAGACGTCAGTCGGGAGATCCTACCGGCGGGTCGGTGGGGTGGACGATGATCCATCCGGTCGTTCCCGGCGGATGATCTCGAGCATCTCGGCGATCGTCGATTCGAGATCGTCGTTGACGACGATGTGGTCGGCCAGCCGACGTCCGATCGGCTCCTCATCGTCGGCCTTGCGGAGCCGTTCCCGCACGCGCTCGGGGGCGTCGCCGCGCCCGCGCAGACGACGCTCCTGTTCGGCCCGGCTGGGCGGGAGCACGAAAATCAACTCGGCGTCGGGTCGGACCTTCTTCACCTGCCGGGCGCCGTCGACCTCGATCTCGAGGACCACGACATCGGACCGTTCGAACACCTCGGGGTCGGGTGTCGGGGTGCCGTAGTAGTTCCCAAGGAACTCGGTCCACTCGAGGAAGCCGTCGGCGGCGATGCGCGCCTCGAAGGCGTCGCGGTCGACGAAGACGTATGCGGTCTCGGCCTCGCTGGGCCGGCGGGCTCTCGTGGTCCAACTCCGACTCAGCCACAGCTTCGGGTCGCGCCGCACGAGGGCGTCGACGATCGTGCCCTTCCCCACCCCGCCGGGGCCGGACACGATGACGACCAGCGGCTCGCGCCGCGACTCCACGAAACGGGTCAGCGCTTGGCCGGGACGGCCTCGAGCAACGCCTGGCGCTGCTGTGAACCAAGCCCTTGCACGCGCCGGTTGTCGGCGATGCCCACCTCTTCCATGATCTTGCGGGCCTTGACCTTGCCGACACCCGGCAACGATTCGAGGAGCGAGACCACCTTGAGCTTGCCGATGTTCACGTCATCGGAGTCCAGGGCGTCGGTGAGCGACAGCGATTCGTTGCGCAGACGGGCCTTGATCTCGGCCCGCGCCGCGCGAGCTTCAGCGGCCTTGGCCAACGCGGCCTGGCGCTGCTCGGGAGTCAACTGCGGAGGAGTAGCCATGGTCCGAAACGGTAGCTGACAGGTCCCGTAGCTGGGGGGATGCACCGCCGTGGCGCTCGACGACTCGACCTCCGAGGCGACGGCCGAGTGACACCGCGGCGACGTACGCTCCGCGCATGATGAACAGCGGGAGTCGGTGGGCGTGGTGGGTTTCGGCGGGCGTGATCGCGACGTCGATGGCCTGTGGCACGGGCACCGCCTCGGCCCAGGAGGCGGTGTGGGATCCGTGTGCGAGCGCGACGACGCCGGTGTCGGGCATCGTGCCGATCACCGACGGCGAGTACGGGGAGTTCGGTCCGCTCGCCGCCCAGGCGTCGCTGACCATCGCGCTCCCCACCCTTGACGGGTCCGCCGATCAGCAGCCGGTCCCCCAGGTTCGAACCCAACGGGTCGATGGCGGCGTGTTGGTTGCCTTGCACCGTCCCGGGGCTGCGGGCTACGCCACCGCCGTCGTCAACGACGATGGAGACGTTCGCTGGCGCACCTGCTCGGAGCGGCAACTGTGGAGCGTCGCGGCCGAGCCCGACAGCGGGTTGATCGTCGTCACGTCGCAGACCTCGGGCGACACCGGGTACATGCCGGACCACGTCGAGATCGTGTCCGTGCTCGACGGTGCCGTCACGGCCGACCTCACCCAGTCGGTCCGCGACATCGCCGGGGGCACCACCCCGGCCGGGGCGACTCCGGGAGGTCTGTTCTTCGGACCCGATCCATCGCTGGTGCTGGATGCCACGTCGCGACTGGCCCGTGTCGACCTGGTCACCGGAGCGGTCGAGTCCCGCGACGTACCGTCGGTCGCCGAAGGCGCGGAGATCGGCGGGTTGACCCTCGAGGCCACGCGCACCGGGTATCTCGTTGCTCGAACGATCGGTGGCGGTCCGGTGGATGCGGCCCTCGTCCAGGGGCGCTGGACCACCGACGGTGCCGTGATCGAGTCGGTCACCGGGCCGGTGATCGATCGCGACTACGAAGCGGGCGGGGCGATCGCGCGCTTCGGACCCGATGGGACGCTCGTGTGGCGGCGCGACGATCTGGCGCTGTGGTCCGGCGAGGGCTTCACCCATGGGATCACCGCCGACACCGCCCTCGCCCACATCTGCGTCGACGGCGACCCCGTGGCGTGTACACAGCATGCGCTCGTGGGTCTCGATGTCGAGACCGGAACGACGCGCTGGCAACTCGATGACGTGTCGATCGCCGCTGAGTACGGAGACGGCTACGCCCTGGTGAGCGGTCCCGCTGGCTCTCGCATGATCGACGCGTCCACCGGAACCTCCGTCGACGGCACCGTGTGGCCGACCGGGACGTTCGTCAACGAGTGCTGTGGAGCCGGCGACTACGTCTTCACGTCGCGGCTCGGCGACGTGGTGGTCGCCGTCAATCAGGCCGAGATGCGGGTGTACTACCAGGCGTCGAATGCCCCGTCGCCGGTCGCGATCAGCCTGTTCTGAACCGCCGTCGCAGTTCCTCCAACACCAGCGCTGGTGCCCGCGGGTCGGCGAACGTGGCGGTGCCGACCTGCACGGCGCTGGCCCCGGCGATCAGCATCTCCTCGGCGTCCCAGCCGGTGGCGACACCACCGACCCCGATGACCGGCAGGTCGGGATGGGCGCAATGGACGTCGTGCACGGCGCGTACGGCCACGGGATGGATCGCGGCGCCGGACAACCCCCCACCACCGGCACCGAGCGCGGGCGCCCGGGTGTGGGGGTCATAGGCCAGGCCCAACAACGTGTTGATGCAGGTGACGGCCTCGGCCCCGGCGTCATGCACGGCGCCGGCCACCTCGATGATGCGGTCGGTGTTGGCCGAGAGCTTGGCCCAACGGGGCCGGCCCGCTCCCCCGGTGGCGGCGATGACCCGGGCCGACAGTTCGGCGTCGTGGGCGAAGATGGCGTTGCGGCCCTCCAGGTTGGGACACGACAGGTTGACCTCGACGGCGACCACCTCGGGCGGCGCGGCCGCCAGCAGGTCGGCGGCCCGGGCGTAGTCGTCGACGCCGCGGCCCCAGATCGAGGCCACCACCGTGGCTCCGGTGGCCAGCAGATCGGGCAGGACGCGGTCGAGCCAGTAGGTCACGCCGGGACCTTGCAGGCCGACGGCGTTGAGCATGCCGGCGGTCGCCGGGCGCAGCCGCGGCGCCGGGTTGCCATCCCATTCGAAGTGGGCCAGCGACTTCACGACCACGGCGCCGAGCCCGGCCAGGTCGACCAGCCCGGCCAGCTCGGTTCCGTACCCGGCGGTTCCCGATGCCGTCATCACCGGGTTGACCAGCGTGACCGAACCGATCGTCACCGGACCGGCGCTCGGACCGTCACCCATGTCAGCGCGGCCGATACTCGGACGGGCCGGGCGGCGGCGACGACGACGACGACAACGACGATGTAGCCGTCGAGGTCGCGGAACCAGACCTGACGCCGGCGGGCGTTCGGGTTGACGTGGAGCTCACGCGATCTCGACCCCACTCGCCGCCATGTGCCGCCGCGCTGACGTCGACGTCAGCCACCTCGAACCACAGCAGCACCCCGTGGTGGTCCGCCACGGCGTCGTCGTGGAACTGCACGACCTTCTCGCCGGCGCCGTCGCCCAGCTGGCCGTACGCCGGACCACCGGGCGCGCCGGTCAGGCCGGGCACAGCGCAAGAGCACGCGCTCGACGCCTCGACACCCCGCACGACGACCATCGGCTGCGCCCAGACCCGACCCGTCGCTGCCGTCACCGCGCCCACGCTACGCCGAACAGCCCGACCCGAGTGCGTGCGGCCCGCTCCCGAGTGCGCGGCGCCCCGCTTGCGGACCCACCGCACTCGGGCGCCCCGACGTCGACCGGGAGGAGCCGGGCCGGGTCACGACGATCAGCGCGCGACGAGGCGATCGCCCCACTCATCAGTCGCGGGCATGGTGCTCCTGGAGCGAGCGGACCGCCAGGCGCGCCCCCTGTTGCTCGGCGAGGCCTTGGGCGGCGGCGAGTGCGGCCGACACCGTGGTAACGCAGGCCACCTTGTGGAGGATCGCCGCCTTGCGGATCTGCTCGCCATCGCTGCGCCCGCCACGACCCTGCGGCGTGTTGACGACGAACGTGACGTCACCCGACGCGATCAGGTCGACGGCGGTCTCGCCGTCGCCGTCGGACACCTTGGCCACCACCTGGTCGACGGCGTGGCCGAACCGGGCGAGGTAGTCGGCGGTCCCCTCGGTGGCGACCACCCCCATCCCCAGCGACCGCAGCCGGTTGGCGACGACCAGGCCGGCGGGTTTGTCGGCGTCGCGCAGCGAGAGGAACACCGTGCCCCGGCTCGGCAGATCGGTGCCGGCAGCCAGCTCGGCCTTGAAGAAGGCCCGTCCGAAGGTGGTGTCGATGCCCATCACCTCGCCGGTGGAGCGCATCTCGGGACCGAGCGCCGGGTCGACGTCGGGGAACCGGTTGAACGGCATCACCGCCTCCTTGACCGCCACCGTCGTCGCGGTGGCCGAGCCCTGGAGGACGCTGGCGCCGAGCAACCCCTCGGTGCGCAACTCGGCCAGCGTGGCACCAAGCATCACCCGGGTGGCCACCTTGGCCAGCGGCACCCCGGTGGCCTTGGCGACGAAGGGCACCGTGCGGCTGGCCCGCGGGTTGGCCTCGATGACGTAGACCGTGGTGCCCTGGACGGCGTACTGGACGTTGATCAGGCCGCGCACGTCGAGTCGCTCGGCGATCGCCGCGGTGTAGGACTCGATCACCTCGACCACCCAGCGCGGCAGGGTCTGTGGCGGGATCGCGCATGCCGAGTCGCCCGAGTGGACCCCGGCCTCCTCGACGTGTTCCATCACGCCGCCGATCAACACCTCGCCGGTGTGGTCACGCACGGCGTCGACGTCGACCTCGGTGGCATCGGCGAGGAACCGGTCGATGAGCACCGGCCGCTCGGCCGACAGGCCGCCCTCGCGACCGAGGGTGCCGAACCCGGCCAGCTCGGCCATCGCGTCGGCCAGCTGGTTGACGTCGTGGACGATCTGCATGGCCCGTCCGCCCAGCACGTAGCTGGGCCGGACCAACACCGGGAACCCGACCCGCTCGACCACGGCGAGGGCCTGCTCGAGATCGGTGGCAGTGCCACCTGGCGGCTGCGGGATGCGCAGTTCGTCGCACAGCGCCGCCCAACGCTCACGGTCCTCGGCGGCGTCGATCGAGGCCGGCGCGGTGCCCGCGACCAGCTCGACCGGCAGCTCGGAGGCCAGCTTGAGCGGCGTCTGGCCGCCGAGCGACACGATGACCTTTGGCGCCACGCCACCGGCCGCCGCCGTCTCGGCCGCGATGACGTGCTCGACGTCCTCCCGGGTGAGGGGTTCGAAGTAGAGCCGGTCGGAGGTGTCGTAGTCGGTGGACACCGTCTCGGGATTGCAGTTGAGCATCACCGTCTCGAAGCCGGCATCGCGCAGGGCGAAGCTGGCGTGGACGCAGCAGTAGTCGAACTCGATCCCCTGTCCGATGCGGTTGGGGCCCGAGCCGAGGATGATCACCCGCGGGCGGTCGGAGGGACGCACCTCGTCCTCGTCCTCCCAGGTCGAGTAGTGGTACGGCGTCTCGGCGGCGAACTCGGCGGCACAGGTGTCGACGGTCTTGTAGGTCGGGAAGACCCCGGCCGTCTCGCGCGCCGCTCGCACGGCGGCCTGGTCGGTGGCCCACAGGTGGGCGAGCTGGGCGTCGGAGAACCCAAGACGCTTGGCCCGCCGCCAGCCCCGCGCAGTGAGCGCCGCGGGTTCGCCGAGTCCGGCGAGGGCATGACGTTCCTCGACGATGTCGAGCATCTGGTCGAGGAACCAGAGATCGACGCGGCAGGCAGCATGAATCGTCTCGACCGTCACGCCCCGGCGCAGCAGCTCGCCGATCTGGAAGATCCGTGCCGGGGTCGGCCGTGCGATCGCGGCGAGGAGGTCGTCATCGCTTGGTTCGGCCAGTTCGGCCTCACCGGGGTCGGCGTTGAGGCCAAGGCGGCCCTGCTCCAGCGAGCGCAACGCCTTCTGGAGGCTCTCGGGGAAGGTCCGCCCGATCGCCATCACCTCGCCGACCGACTGCATTTGGGTGCCGAGCACACCGCTGGTGCCGGGCAGCTTCTCGAAGGCCCAGCGCGGGATCTTGGTGACCACGTAGTCGATCACCGGCTCGAAACACGCCTTCTGACCGAACTCGGGCGCCGAACCGCGTCGTTGTGAGGCGACATCCCGGTCCGGGACCGGCGGCGCTCCAGCGCCTTGCCGGCCCGC
>JBKEAH010000078.1:0-5995 GCA_047972065.1 Desertimonas sp. | reverse complement strand
TCGCCGGGGCTTCCCGGGCGACCCGTCGGAACCGGGCCCAGCAGCCCTTGGAGACCACGACGTTGATCAGCCCGGTCTCGTCTTCGAGGTTGAGGAACGTGGTGCCCTGGGCGGTCATCGGTCGCTGACGGTGGGTGACGACCCCGGCGACCAGCACCCGTTGGCCCGGCGCTCGGTCCCACAGCCCTTGCGAGGTGACGACCCCCAACCGGTCGAGCTCGGCGCGCAGGAACCGGGTGGGGTGGCCATCGGGGGCGATGCCGGTGGCCCACAGGTCGGCGACGGCCTCCTCGGGTGGCGTCAACCCCGGCAGACGGGGGGCCGCGGCGCCGGTGACGATGCCCGCCAACCGACCGGGGCGCGACTGCGACACCGCCCCGACCGTCCACAACGCCTTGCGCCGGTCGAGACCGAAGCACTCGGTGAACACCCCACCGGTGGCCATCGCCTCGAGCTGGCCACCGGTGAGCTCGGGGACCCGCCGCACCAGATCCTCCAGATCGCGGTACGCGCCGTGCTCGGTCCGCTCGCCCTCGATCCGCTCGGCCAGCTCGTCCCCGACCCCCCGCACCGCCCCCAGTCCCAACCGCACCGCGAATGATGCGGCCGCCGAAGCACCTGGAGGTGTCGGCGTACCGGACCGGGTCTCTCCCCCACAACGACGCCGCCCAGGGACGGGCTCGACATGTTCGAGCGTTGCTGTTGCGTTGCTGGCGTTGAGGTCGGGGGTGCGGACGGTCACGCCGTGGCGGCGGGCGTCCTGCACCAGGGTGTGCGGGCTCCAGAACCCCATCGGCTGGGCGTTGAGCAGCGCGGCGCAGAACGCAGCGGGCTCGTGGTACTTGATCCACGACGAGGCGTAGACGAGGTAGGCGAAGCTCACCGAGTGGCTCTCGGGGAAGCCATAGTTGGCGAACGCCTTCATCTTGGTGAACAGCTCATCGGCGACGTCACCGGTGATCCCCCGTTCGGCCATCCCCGTGTACAGCCGTTCGCGCAGCCGCTCCATCCGGGCCGCCGACCGCTTCGACCCCATCGCCTGGCGCAGTTCGTCGGCCTCGGCCGGGCTGAACCCGGCGACGTCGATCGCCATCTGCATCAGCTGTTCCTGGAACAGCGGCACCCCGAGGGTCTTGCCGAGGCTGTTCTCGAGCAGCGGGTGGAGGTAGGTGATCGGCTCCTGGCCGTTGCGGCGCCGGATGTAGGGGTGCACCGACCCACCCTGGATCGGACCCGGACGGATCAGTGCCACCTCGACCACCAGGTCGTAGAACCGGCGGGGCTTGAGCCGGGGCAGCGTTGCCATCTGGGCCCGCGACTCGATCTGGAACACCCCCACGGTGTCGGCACGGCACAGCATGGCGTAGACCTCGTCCTCCTGGGGGATGGTCGCCAGGTCGACCTCGTAGCCGCGGTGCTCGCGGATCAGGTCGACGGCATTGTGCAATGCCGAGAGCATCCCCAGCCCGAGCAGGTCGAACTTGACCAGCCCGACCGCGGCACAGTCGTCCTTGTCCCACTGGAGCACCGAACGGTCGGCCATCCGGGCCCACTCGACCGGGCACACCTCGATCACCGGCCGGTCGCAGATGACCATGCCCCCCGAGTGGATCCCGAGGTGTCGGGGCGCGTCCTCGACCTGCGCCGCGAGATCCAAGACCGCCGGCGGGATCGATGATGACGGATTCTGTGTGAGGTTTCGAGCCATCGATGGCCCCGATCCGGTGTCAGAACCCGCGTTTTCCTCGACCACGGTGGAGATGCCGCTCCAGCCGTCGATGCGTTTGGACCACGCGTCCTGCTGGCCGGGCGAATAGCCGAGGGCCTTGGCCATGTCGCGCACGGCCGAGCGGGCCCGGTAGGTGATGACGTTGGCCACCTGGGCGGTGTGGTGACGACCGTGGGTGCGGTAGACGTACTGGATCACCTCCTCACGCCGGTCGCTCTCGATGTCGATGTCGATGTCGGGTGGTCCGTCACGCTCGGGCGACAGGAACCGCTCGAACAGCAGGCCCAACGACACGGCGTCGGCCGCGGTGACCCCGAGGGCGTAGCAGACCGCCGAGTTGGCGGCGCTGCCCCGCCCCTGGCAGTAGATGTTCGACTCCCGGCAGAACCGCACCAGGTCCCACACCACGAGGAAGTAGCCGGCGAAACCGAGTTGCTCGATGACGTCGAGCTCGTGGTCGATGGTGGCCCACGCCCGAGCCCGCAGCGACAGGTCCTCCCCCGGCCCCGGACGCTCACCGTACCGATGCCCGCCGCCCCCCTCGACCAGCCGGCGCAGGTAGGCCATCTCGCTCAGCGGCCGGCCGTCGGGGCCGGGCGGGCACGGGAACGGCGGCAGCGACGGGGCCACCAGCTGGAGGTCGAAGGCGGCGGCCCGGCCAATCTCGGCGGCCCGCTCGACCACGCCAGGGTAACGGGCGAACCGCCGGGCCTGCTCGGCACCCGAGCGCAGGTGCGCCGTGCCCGCCGCGGGGAGCCACGGGTCGAGTTCGTCGAGACTGCGCCGGGACCGCACCGCGGCGAGCGCGGTGGCCAACGGCCGCCCAGCCGGGGTGGCGTAGTGGGCGTTGGTGGTCGCCACGCACTCGACGCCCACGGCGGCGGCCAGGGCCACCAGCGCGTCGTTGCGGGCCGAGTCGAGCGGGTTGCCGTGATCCCACAGCTCGACCAGCACCCGGTCGCGCCCGAACGCCTCGACCAACCCGTCGAGCTCGCGTCGCGCCACCGCCGGACCGTCGGCCACCAGCGCCCGCGGTACCGCCCCCTTGCGGCACCCGGTGAGCACCCAGGCGTGACCGGTGACGGTCGCGGCGATGTCGGCGAAGGCGAACTGCGGTGCTCCCTTCTCCCCGGCCAGGTGCCCGAGGCTGAGCGTCCGCGACAGCCGGCGGTAGCCCTCGGGTCCATCGGCCAGCACCAGCAGATGGTCACCGTGGGGGTCGGGCGCATGGTGGTCATCCACGGCGTTCCCCGGCCACGCAGGCCGTTGGTGGCCGCTCGCTCGCTGGCGCTCGCCCGCTGACAGGGTCCGACGCGATCGCTGGGTGCGGGTCAGCTCCTCGGACAGCGCCATCTGGGCGTCGGGGGCCACCCCGGAGGTGAAGGTGATCTCGGAGCCGAACACCGTCGGGAGCCCGACGGCGCGGGCCGCTTCGGCGAACCGCACGATGCCGTAGAACCCGTCGTGGTCGGTGAGCGCGAGCGCCTCCAACCCCAGCCGGGCGGCCTCGCTGGCCAGTTCCTCGGGGTGCGAGGCCCCGTCGAGGAACGAGAAGTTGGAGTGGCAGTGCAACTCGGCGTAGGGCACCGAACCCCGGTGACGTTGGGCCGCTCCGGGGACGCCGGCCGGTGCTTCGAACGGCTGACGCTTCCGGCCCCACGCCGGCCCGTCACCCCCGGCGTTCCACGACGGCGACCCCGGTGCGCGACCATCGCGGCCCGGCCGATCCGACAGGGTCGCTTCCAGCTCGGCCCATGTCCAGTCCGGGTTGTTAAAGCCCACACCCCAGTATCGAACAGACGTTCGTTGCACGCAAGCCACGGGGACGGTGGCAGGCACGTACGTAGAATACGTACGTGCCCAACAAGACGATCAGCGTTCCCGACGACGTGGTACCGATCATCGAACGACTCGACATGCCGTTCTCACGCTGGGTGACCGAGCAACTCCGCCGTCATGCCGCCGCCTCCGCGATGCCCTTCGGCGAGCAACTGTTGGCCGATGCGGGTCTGGCCGACACCGAGCGGCCGACCGGTCACGACGCGCGAGCCACCGGCGAGCGGATGGGGCGAGCGGCTCCGTGGTGACCCGCGGGGGCGTGTACTGGGTCGAGCTCGACAAGCGCCGCCCATGCGTCGTCGTCTCGTCCGACGAGGTGCTGCGGGTCGACGTCTGGCAGACCCACGTCGTGCCGCTGACGTCTCAGCTCGGTCGCGCCGGCCTCGCCGGCAACGTCCTGCTCGACGCGGCGACCACGGGCCTGCCCACCGACTCGGTGGCCGTGCCCCTCGGTGTGGAGTTGATCGATCGCGCCTGGCTCGACGACCGGGCCGGCCAACTCGCCGGCCCGCAGCTCGCCGCGATCGACGACGGTCTCCGCGCCGTGCTGGGGATCTGACGCCTCACGCCCACCACCGACCGCCGCCCGCTCGCCGGCGTCGCGGCCGGCGCACCGGTCCACGGCTCACCAGCGGCCGGCGCGACGACCGATGTTGTCCACCAGCTCGACCAACTCGGCCCCCAGGGCGGGCTGCGCCTGCTCGGACAGCCGGTAGGACGGGCCGTAGACCGAGGCGGCGGCGATCATCACGCCGTGCCGGTCGCGCACGGGCACCGCCAGCCCGTTGACGTCGAGGTCGAGCGCCTGGGCGGCCCACGCGTGGCCGACGGCGCGGATCCGGTCCAGCTCGACGCCGAGCCGATCCGGGTCGGTGATCGTGAACGGCGTGCGCGACCGCAGCGGGCGCGCCAGAACATCGGCCAGCCGATCGGACGGCCACTCGGCCATCATCAGCAGGCCGGTGGACACCGAGTGGTACTCGTAGATCCGGTGGAGCGGATCCACGACCTGCACCGCCTTGGGGATCCGAGCGCTGGTGACGTACCACATGCCGTGGCCGGTATCGACGGCCACGGCCGCGCTCTCGCCGCAGAAGGTGCTGATCGTGTGGCCGACGGAGCGGAAGTGCTCACGCCGCGCCATCGCATCCGATGACGGCCGGGTCAGGGTCGCCACCCCCGGGCCGACGATGGCCTCACCGTGGGCGGTGCGTTCGACCAGCCCGATGTCGGCGAGCTGTTGCACCAGGCGACTCACCGACGAACGGGAGAAGCCGGACCGGCGCGCCAGCTCACGGATCCCGATCGGCTCGCCGGCGGCGACGACCAGTTGGACGATCGTGAACGCCCGCCGGACCGGTCCGTCGGCGGCGGTGGTCGCGGGCGGAGCGTCGACGACCTCAGCCTGGTCGTCGACGAACGACGGCTCCTCGTGCGACCGATCGTTTGGTTCGTCACCGGCCGGGGACATATGGTCGACGCTACATCGTTCCTGGGACGTCCCGCTAGCCGGGACACACATCGACCCGCGGGAATCGAGGTACGACGTGCACCACAAGGACCAGACATGAGCTCGACGGCGTTCATCACCTGCGCCGTCACCGGCAACGGCGACACGACCGCCAAGAGTCCCAACGTCCCCGTCACGCCCGCTCAGATCGCCGCCGACTGCATCGCCGCCGCCCGCGCCGGCGCCGCGATCGTCCACATCCACGTCCGCGACCCCGACACCGGCGCCGGGTCACGCGACCCGGCCCACTACCGCGAGGTCGTCGACCGCGTCCGCTCCTCCGACGTCGACGTCGTGCTCAACCTCACCGCCGGCATGGGCGGCGACCTGACCCTCGGTTCGGTCGAACAACCCCTGCCCCCGGCGACGGTCGGCACCGACATGGCCGGCGCCACCGAACGGCTGGTCCATGTGCGAGAACTGCGCCCGGAGATCTGCACCCTCGACTGCGGCACGATGAACTTCGGCGAGGGCGACTACGTGATGACCAACTCGACGGCGACCCTCAAGGCGATGGCCGCCCAGATCCAGGCGCTTGGGGTCCGCCCCGAGATCGAGGTCTTCGACACCGGTCACCTCTGGCAGGCCACGACGCTGGCCGACGCGGGCCTGATCGACCAACCGGCGATGGTCCAGCTCTGCATGGGGGTGCCGTGGGGGGCACCCCCGGACCTCAACACCTTCATGGCGATGGTCAACAACGTCCCGACGGGGTGGACGTGGAGCGCGTTCTCGCTCGGACGCCTCCAGATGCACTACGTCGCGCTGGCCGCCGTCGCCGGGGGCAACGTCCGCGTCGGGCTGGAGGACAACCTCTATCTGGGGCGCGGCGAGCTGGCGACCAACGCCGGCCTCGTCCAGCGGGCCGTCGAGATCCTCGACCGGCTCGGTGTCGATGTGAAGACGCCGGCCGAGGT
>JBKEAH010000274.1:0-8345 GCA_047972065.1 Desertimonas sp. | reverse complement strand
CGAGGTTGTCCAACGTGATGGTGATCGGGCTGCGGTAGTGGCTTTGCAGCAGGAGCATCCGGTACGTGCGTCCGTCGTAGCGTTCGAGCAGGTCGAGGAGGTTCGACACGTTGCCGAGGCTCTTGGACATCTTCTCGCCCTCGGCATCGACGATGAAGCCGTGATGCATCCAGTGGTTGGCAAAGCGCTTGCCGAGCGCCACCGCCTGGGCGCGCTCGTTCTCGTGGTGCGGGAAGCGCAGGTCGAGTCCGCCGCAGTGCAGATCGAAACCCTCACCGAGCAGGTCGAGGCTCATCACCACGCACTCGGTGTGCCAGCCGGGGCGACCGGCGCCCCACGGCGACGGCCACGCCGGCTCGCCGGGCTTGGCCAGCTTCCACAGGGCGAAGTCGGCGGGGTTGTGCTTGAGCTCGGCCCCCACCACCTCGCGGTCGCCGCCACCGGCGACCAAGTCCTCGAGTGATTGGTGCACGAGCAGCCCGTAGCCCTCGACGGTCTCGACCGACAGGTACACCCCGTCCTCGGTCTGGTACGCCTTCCCAAGCTCGACCAGGCGAGCGATCGTCGCCACCATCCGCTCGACGTACTCGGTGGCGTGGGGGATGTCATCGGGACGAGCGACGTTGATCCCGTCCATCGCCCGGAACCACACGTCCTCGCACCGCCGCGTGATGTCCTCCCACGGGCGGTCCTCGCGCTCGGCACGCTGGATGATCTTGTCGTCGATGTCGGTGATGTTCGACACCAACCGGACCTCGAGGCCCGACCACCGCAGGTACCGCACCAGCACGTCGTACTCGAGGGTCGCCCGGCCGTGGCCCAGGTGTGGGGGGCCATAGACGGTCGGACCACACAGGTAGATCGACACCTTGCCGGGCTCGCGCATGGCGAGCGGGCGGACCGTGCGGGTCGCGGTGTCGTACAGGTGCAGCACGGCTCCCGAGGGTAGGACGGCGGTCGCCGAATGGGGCCAGGAGATTCGACGGAATCATGACGATGGTCCCTATTCATGAGATGACGAGTCGAGGTCTCATAGATCACGACGTCACCGATCGCGACGTCGCCGAGATGGAGGGCTGCGAAGTGAAGCTGTCGGTGTGGCCGCGGACGGAGCTGACGATGGCCGCGCTCGCCGCGCTCGCCGACGGGGAGCGTCATCGGGCCTCGGATCTCGCCGAGCGGGTGGACACCTCGCCCGCCTACATGGCTCAGCTGCTCGGGCCACTGGTGCGCGCCGGTTGGGTTCGCTCCCACCCCGGACCGACCGGGGGCCACGAGTTGGCGGTCGATCTGGACCGACTCAACGTGCTCGACCTCGTCGAGCTGGTCGAAGGCCCGACCGTCGACGGCCGCTGCGTGATGGCCGATCGCGCCTGTCCATCCCCCGACGGCTGCCCGATGCACGACATCTGGGTGCAGGCCCGCGAGGTCCTGACCGAGGGCCTCCGGGGCGTGACCCTGACCGAGCTGCTGACACCGATGCGCCCCGATCCCACCACCACCACCACCAACAACAACACACCAGAGGTTCCGTGATGCCCACCATCGACCGCGCCGACCCCCACGTCGAGGTTCCCGCCGCCACCCGCGTGCCCCGGCGACAGTTCCTCGTCACCCTCAGCGGCGGCGCGGCCGCCGTCGGACTCGCCGCCTGTGCCGACGATGGCCCCGACGTCGATGCCGTCGGCGCCGGCGCGGCGGCGGCCGATTCCGCCACCGCCGCGACCACCGCGACCGTCACCGAGGCGGTGATCGACACCCGGGCCGATCCGATCGTGCCATCGCTCACACCGGTCGCCGATCTCCACGACGCCGAGGCGACCGAGATCCACATGACCTACGCCCCCGAGGTACCGGCGCCGATCGCCCGCACCGACCAGCGCATCGTCGAGTTCGAGATCGACGTCGTCGAGACCGTCGCCGAGATCGACCCCACCAACGGTGTCTCGACGATGGTCTGGGGGTTCCGCATCGGCGGCGACGAGACGGCGACCATCGTCGCCCCCGGCCCGGTGATGCGCGCCCGGGTCGGCGATCTCGCCCGGATCACCGTCAACAACCTCGCCGACAGCACCGAGGCCCACAACATCGACTGGCACGCCATCACCGGTCAGGGCGGCGGTGCCGAGGCGACCACCGTTCCGCCAGGCGAAGCGGCGACCATCCACGCCCGGCTGCTGTACCCCGGAGCGTTCATGTACCACTGCGCCTTTGGCGACGTTCCCCAGCACATCTCACACGGCATGTACGGCATGTTCATCGTCGACCCCGAGGAACCGCTGCCCGCCGTCGACCACGAGTGGGCGATCATGCAGTCGGAGTGGTTCCTCGGCGAACCCGACGACGACGGGATGGCCGAGCACGATCGCCAACGGTTGCTCGACGAGAACCCCACCTACGTCACCTTCAACGGGCGCACCGACGCCTTGATCGAGGACAACGCACTGCGCATGACCGTCGACGAGCGGGCCCGGTTCTACATGGTCAACGAGGGTCTCAACCTCACGTCGAGCTTCCATCCGATCGGGTCGCACTGGGACGTCGTCTACCCGGAGGCGGCCACCCACCCGATCAACCGGGTGATCAGGGGCTCGCAGTCGACGCTCGTCGTCGCCGGCGGCGGCACCGTCACCGAGCTGGTCGGGTACGTCCCCTCGACGATCGTGCTGGTCGACCACGCTCTCGTGCGCACCTTCTACAAGGGCTGCATCGGCCAGGTCGTCATCGACGGCGAGCCGAACACCATCTTCGCCGGGAGCGAGGAGGAGTTGGCCGGCAGCACCGAGGCCGCGCCGGCGGCGGCGTCGGCGGCCACCGCCGAGAACACGGTGGTGATCCCCGACGGTGCCTGGGACCCGGCCAACGCCGCCACCGCCTACACCCCCGGCGAGCTCACCGTCGTCGCCGGGACCACCGTGGCGTGGCGCAACGACGACACGCTCCAGCACACCGTCACCTCCGGACCGACCGACGGCACCTCCGTGTCGCCCGACGGGCTGTTCGACTCGGGGCTGCTCGAACCGGGCGACACCTTCGAGTTCACCTTCGACGAGCCCGGAACCTTCGAGTACCACTGCACACCGCACCCGTGGATGGGAGGGCGCGTCGTCGTCACCGAGTAGGACGTGACCCCACCAGTTGAGGCGCGACCTCGGCGGCAAATCGTTCGATCGAGCCCATCGTCAGGCTGGCGTCGCCGATCGACTCGGGGTACAGCACCAGTCGCCGCGCCCCGGTGGCGTCGACGAACGCACCGAGCTCGTCGACCACCCGGCTCGGCGGACCGACGATTGCTCCGGCGGCGACGAACTCGGCCATCGTCGCCCGGTCGAGCGGCTGGCCGTCGGGCCCGACGTGGCGGTCGGCCTGGTTGGGCACACCGGGGTGGTCACCGTCGCGCAGCGACTGCGTCAGGGCGGCGCGCAGCCGATCACGATCGGCGGTGCCGTCCCCATCGGTGACGATCACGATCAACGTGTGGACGTGACCGGCGTCGGGATCGCCGCCGGCGTCGCGGTATCGATGTTCGAGCTCGACACGGCCGTCGACGGGGACCGCGAAGTAGTGCTGGAGCGCCAACCCCTCGACCGCCGCCCGTTTGACCGCCGCCTCGGTGCTCGAGGCGACGAACAGTCCCGGGCGGCCGGCGGCCCGAACCGGCGGCTGGATCCCGACGTCGGGCTCGGCGGCGTGGACCGGTCCGCCGCGCCACAGCGCGAGCACGGCGTCGAGGGTCAGCTCGGGCTCGGGGTCCCACGCTGCGGTGTCGATGCCGTAGACGTCGTAGTCGCGCACGTACCCACCGCGCCCCACCCCGAGATCGAAACGACCCGCGCTGAACTGGTCGAGGAGACTCGCCTGTTCGGCGACCGCCACATGGTGGTGCAGCGGGGAGAGCACGACCGCCGTGCCCACCCGCACCCGCTCGGTCATGCCGAGCAGGAACCCGGCCGCCGCGAACGGGCTCGGGTTGAGACCGAAGCGGATGAAGTGGTGCTCGGTGACCCAGAGGTCGTGGTAGCCGAGCTCGTCGGCGGCTCGGGCCTGGCGCCGGGTGAGATCGAACACGCCTTCGGGGGTGGACGCGAGGTTGGCGCCCATGTTGAGGAAGAGACCGAACGTGGGCGCGCGCTCGCTCACGACGACACCAGCTTGCCGAAGGCGGCGATCCGGTCCTCGTCGGCGACGTTCAGCGTGGTCCGGTATCGGAGCATGTCTTCCTCTCGGTTTCGGCGCCCACCACGCGATTCGTCGGCGACGCGCTGACACCAACTGTACGCGAATATGTGAAGTATGCCTAACAGCGACGGAACTGCTCCATCGCCAAGCACGCCCCGACGAGAGACCCAGGCTGAACCCACCGCCGGACCGCTCCCTATCCTGTCCGCCGTGGTTGCGATCCCCGACAAGCCGACCCTGGACGGCATCGAAGACGGCTGGGCCGAGCGGTGGGAGGCGACGGGCATCTACCGGTTCGATCGTCAGCGGGCGATCGACGCCGACCGCTCCCTCGTGTTCTCGATCGACACGCCGCCGCCGACCGTGTCGGGCTCGATCCACATGGGAACCGTGTTCGGCTACACCCAGACCGACGCCATCGCCCGGTTTCAACGCATGGCCGGCAAGACCGTCTTCTTCCCGATCGGCTGGGACGACAACGGCCTCGCCACCGAGCGCCGGGTCCAGAACTTCTACGGCGTGCGCTGTGACCCGACCCAGCCCTATGTCGAGGGCTACGAGCCCCCCTTCCGTGGCGACGCCCCCAAGGACCACCGCGAGATCCCGGTCTCGCGGCCGAACTTCGTCGAGCTGTGCCAGGAGCTCACCGCCTCCGACGAAGCGGTGTTCGAATCGCTGTTCCGACGGCTCGGACTGTCCTACGACTGGTCGTTGCTCTACGAGACGATCAACGACATCAGCCGTCGCACCAGCCAACAGGCGTTCCTGCGTAACCTCGCCCGGGGCGAGGCGTACAGCACCGAGGCCCCGACGGTGTGGGACGTCGATGACCAGACGGCGGTGGCCCAGGCCGAGATCGAAGATCGCGATCGTCCCGGCGCATACCACCAGATCGCCTTCCACGGCGCCGACGGCCCGGTGCTGATCGACACGACCCGACCCGAACTGCTGGTCAGCTGTGTCGCCCTGGTCGCCCACCCCGATGACGAGCGTTACGCGCCGCTGGTCGGCCAAACGGTGCGGACCCCGATCTTCGACGTCGAGGTCCCCGTCGTCGTCCACCCGCTGGCCGAACCCGACAAGGGCACCGGCATCGCGATGGTCTGCACCTTCGGCGACACCACCGACGTCACCTGGTGGCGCGAGCTCGACCTGCCGACGCGCAACGTCATCCGTCGCGACGGCCGCTTCGCCAGCGAGATCCCGGCGTGGCTAGACGGCGGCGCGGCCCGGGGCGCATACGCCGAACTGGCCGGCAAGCACGTCAACCAAGCCCAACGCGCCACCGTCGAACTGCTGCGTGATTCCGGTGACCTGCGCGGCGAACCCCGGCCGATCACCCATCCGGTGAAGTTCTACGAACGTGGCCGCCGGCCGCTGGAGATCGTCACCAGCCGCCAGTGGTACATCCGCAACGGGGGGCGCGAACAAGCCCGCCGCGAGGACTTCGTGGCCCGCGGCACCGAGCTCGACTGGCACCCCGATCACATGCGGCACCGCTACGAACACTGGGTCGAGGGGCTCAACGGCGACTGGCTGGTCAGCCGCCAGCGGTTCTTCGGGGTGCCGATCCCGCTGTGGTACCCCGTCGGCGACGATGGCGACCCGGATTGGGACGCCCCGATCGTGCCCGACGAGGCGGCGCTGCCGATGGACCCCTCCACCGACGTGCCCCCCGGGTACCGGCCCGACCAGCGGGGCGCGCCGGGTGGCTTCGTCGGCGACCCCGACATCATGGACACCTGGGCCACCTCGTCGCTGACCCCGCAGATCGCGGCCCGCTGGGTCGAGGACCCCGAGTTGTTCGACGCCGTGTTCCCGATGGACATCCGACCCCAGGGGCCCGAGATCATCCGCACCTGGTTGTTCTCTACCGTGGTCCGCTCCCACTACGAGCACGGGTCGCTGCCGTGGGCGGCGGCGACGATCAACGGCTGGATCCTCGACCCGGACCGCAAGAAGATGTCCAAGTCGAAGGGAAACGTCGTCACCCCGGCCGCGCTGTTCGATCGCTATGGCACCGACGCCGTGCGGTACTGGTCGATCGCGGCGCGGCCCGGTGTCGACACCGCGTTCAGCGAAGACCAGATGAAGGTCGGGCGGCGGCTGGCAACCAAGTTGCTCAACGTCACCAAGTTCGTGCTCGGGATGAGCGGGCCCGCAACACCGGCGCAGCCACCATCGATCGACTCGGCGACCGACCCGGTCGACCGGGCGATGCTGGCCCGACTCGACGGCGTGATCGCCGATGCCACCCGGGCGTTCGAGTCCTACGACTACGCCCGGGCGCTCGAGCGGACCGAGACGTTCTTCTGGTGGTTCTGCGACGACTACGTCGAACTGGTCAAGGGCCGCGCCTATGGCGCCAGGGGCGACGGGCCGGCGGCATCGGCGAGGGCGGCGCTGGCCGCCGCCCTCGACGCATTGACCCGCTTGCTGGCACCGACCCTGCCCTTCGCCACCGAGGAGGCCTGGAGCTGGTGGCACGACGACTCGGTCCACCAGGGTCCCTGGCCACGCAGCCGCACCGATGCCGATGCCGATGACATCGAACTTGACGCCATCAGCGAGGTGCTGGCCCGGGTTCGGCGCGCCAAGACCGAGGCCAAGGCCAGCCAGCGGGCGGCGGTCGAGCGGCTAGCGATCACCGTCCCCGACGATCGCGGTGGCGCGGCCATCGAGGCGGGCCGCGCCGACCTGATCGACGCGCTGACCGTGACCGAGCTCGTCATCGAGACGGGCCCCGACTGGCGGGTCGACGCGAGGCTCGCTCCGACGGGGTGACACGAACCCGGCGGCGAAGCCGGGCGACGAGAACGAACCGCTGACCCGCTTGTACTCTGTCGGCCGTGCCCGGAGCCGACCCCCGCCGGACGCGTCGGACCGGCAGCGAACGTCTCGCCATCGGCGCCTCGATCACGACGGCGGTCATCGCCGTGGTGGCGGCGGCGGCGTTGACGATCGGCTACGTGCTGGTGACCAGCCGGACGGTCGCCCCGTTTCAGAACCCGGCCGAGGTGGCCACCGGCACCCAGCTGACGCTGGCCAGCGTGACGGTGCCCGTCGCCACGGCCGCCACCGCGGTGGCCGCTACCGGCCCGCTCACCACGCCCGGGCCCACCGAGACCGACGGACGCCCGGAACGAACGACGACGGCGACGACCGAAGCGACGGACACGGCGGAAACGGCGGAAACGGCGGACACGACCGACACGACGCAACCCCCGACCACCGAGTCGGCCACCACCGAGTCGGCGACCACGCCGGTGGCGACGTTCCCCGACATCGATCCCGACGCCTCCAACTTCTTGTTGACCGGTGCCGACAACGGCGCCTGCATCGACCCGGACTCGCCCTACGCCGGCGCCTTCGGCGACCGCGAGGGAATGGGTGAACGCAGCGACACGATCATGCTGGTGCGGGTCGATCCCTCGACATCGCGACTGGCGATCCTGTCGTTCCCGCGCGATCTGTGGGTCGAGATCGCCGGAACCGGCAGCCAGCAGCGGATCAACTCGGCCTACCGGCGCGACGACCCCCAACGGTTGGTCGACACGATCTACGAGAACTTCGGCATCGGCGTCGACCACTTCATCCAGGTGGACTTCTGCGCCTTCAAGACGTTGGTCGACGCGGTCGGTGGTGTCGCGGTGCCCTTCGAGTTCCCCGCCCGCGACGACAACACCGGCCTCAACGTGCCGTCGACGGGCTGCTTCACCTTCGACGGCGAACATGCGTTGGCCTACGTCCGCTCACGCCACTACGAGTATGAGAATCCGCCCGGTAGCGGCGAGTGGGACCAGGACGGCACGTCGGACCTCGGCCGCATCTCGCGCCAGCAGGACTTCCTGCGCCGCGTGCTGTCGGCCGTGTTGTCCAAGGGTCCGCTCAACCCGTCGGTGGCGGGCGGCTTGCTCGAGGCGGCCCAGAAGTACGTCGTGACCGACCCCGGTCTCTCACCGCAACGTCTGATGGAGTTCGCCGGTGTGCTCAGCGAGGTCGAACCGGGTTCGATCCCGACGTACCAGATCGAGGCTCGCCCCCGCACCATCGGTGGCGCCGACGTGCTGGTGCCCGAGATCGAGGGCGACAACATGCAGTCGATCCTCGCCCTGTTCCGCGGCGAGTCGTCGCTGGGCGAAGCCCCCGACCAGATCCTCGGCGAC
>JBKEAH010000256.1:0-8281 GCA_047972065.1 Desertimonas sp. | reverse complement strand
CCCGCTCGTTCCGACGCGCCGATGACGGCGATCGTGCGGGGCATCAACAGTCGGGCGACGGCCCGCGAGTCGGCGCGCTGCTCGCGTCGCTCGACGCTGTCGAGGAACTCGGTGGTGTCATCGAGGGACCAGTCGAGATCGATGACGCCGCTCTCGAAGCGGCGCTCGACGGGCCACCCGGCCCGGCTGAACACGGCCAGCATCGCCCGGTTGTCGGCGAGCACCTCGGCGGTGAAGCGGCGGATGCCGTTGCGCCGGGCGATCGCCGCGAGGTGTTCCAGCAGCAGCGTGGCGATGCCCCGGCCGTGATGGCCGTCATCGACCTGGAAGGCGGCATCGGCGTCGTCTCGGCCGGCCCAGCGCTCGTAGCTGGCCCAGGCGATCAGGCTGCCGCGCTCTTCGACCACCAGCGCCGCTCGGTCGACCATGTCGACATCGGTGAAGTGGCGCAGGTCGCGCTCGGTGAGCCGGGGTTTCGGCGAGAAGTAGCGGCGGTAGTTGCTCTCGGGTGACTGTCCGAGATGAAACTCGGCTAGCGCCGGCGCGTCGGCCGGCTCGATCGGTCTGATGTGCACGGTCTCGCCGTCACCGAGCACGACATCGCAGGACCAGTCGACGTCGCCGGGCCGCTGGGCGTCCGAGGGCATGGATCGATGATGCCAGACCCCCGTGTCGCCGCGCCCCGGCGTGGCTCACGTCACGCGCCCCGGTTGGCTCTCGTGCCGTGTCGACGCCGTCGTTGTTGGCAGACTTCGCCGATGGGACGGATCACCTCATGACGGCGACGACGTTCACCGCCATCCCCGAGATCGACCTGTCGCGGGCTGCGGCCGGTGTCGACGAACGCGCCGCGGTGGTCGACGAGCTGCGCCGCGTCTGCCACGAGGTCGGGTTCTTCCAGCTGGTCGGCCACGGTGTCCCGCGCCCGTTCCTCGATCGCTACTTCGACCAGCTGCGGGCGTTCTTCGAGCTCCCCGAGGAGGTCAAGGCCGGCATCGACAAGGCCTGGTCGCCCCACTTCCGGGGCTGGGAGCGCGTCGGCGCCGAGCTGACCGACAACCGGACCGACTTTCGCGAACAGCTCGACCTGTCGGGCGAGAACCCGGCCTACCCGTCCGACGTGGAGCCGGCCTACCTTCGTCTCGACGGCCCGAACCAGTGGCTCGATGACGGTGTGCTGCCGGGGTTCCGGGCGACGGTCGAAGGGCTGTTCGACCGGCTGGGCGCAGTCGCCGACCAGCTGATGGGTCTGCTCGCCGTCGGGCTCGGCCTCGACGAGCAGCACTTCCGCACGGTCTTCGGCGAGCGCCCGTTGCCGTTCGTCAAGCTGATCAGCTATCCCGCCACCCCGGCCGGTGAGGCGGGTGTGAACGCCCACCACGACGCCGGGTTCCTGACGATCCTGATGCAGCACGGGGTGGGAGGCCTCCAGGCCCTCAACCCCGCCGGTCAGTGGATCGACGTGCCGCCGCGCGACGACGCCTTTGTCGTCAATCTCGGTGAGATGCTCCAGGCGATGACGGGCAACTACTACGTGGCCACCACCCACCGGGTGATCGCCACCGAACCCCGGTTCTCTTCGGCCTACTTCCACGGGCCGGATCTGCGAACGGTGCTGGCGCCGATCGACCTCGACCCGACGTTCGCGGCCGCCGTCGCCGCCAGCGAGCATCACGCCACGGCCGGGTTCATGGCCAAGCGTGACGAGTTGATGGCCGGCCAGGGTGGCATCGCCAGCGCCAGCGCCGCCGTGTACGGCGAGCAGTTGTGGAACTACTACCGGCGGAGCTACCCCGACAACGTCGCTCGCCACTACCCCGACGACGCCGCCTGACGGGCCCGCCTCAGCCGGCGGTCGGCAGCGGCGCCACCAGGTCGCCGGTGGTGATCTCGCCAGGTGTCGACACCAGCGCGCCGATGGCGAGGTTGCCGGCCCGCTCCCGGTTGATGGTGGTGAGCACCTCAAGGTCGCGCTCGATGCCGTCACGCTGCGGTCGGGTCACCATCACGCAGCGGTCGATCGGCTTGGTCACCTCGAGCACCGACGTGCCGGCTGCCAGTCGCTCGCCGATCCAACCGTCCTCGATCATCGGCGTGTCGGCGGCGAGGATGACGTTGGCCCGGAATCGTCGACGGTCCCAGGCGCCGACCGTGGCCGTGGAGACCAGCGAGACCTGGGTGCGCGTCGAGTCGTGAAAGCTCCAGGTCGGGCCGTCCCAGCGGACCCAGTCGTGGTGCTCGGTGGGCGCCCCGTCGTCGTCGAGTGCGATCTCGTAGGTGCCCGTGGTGTCGTGAGCCGTCGCGTCGCGCAGCTCGACGTCACGGCCCAACCAGCGGGACAACACCGCGTCGTCGGCGGTCACGGTCCCGTCGGGGAGCTCGATCTCGACCGCATCGCCGTCGTGAACGCGGTCGCCTCCGGAGATCAGCCGCGCCTGGGCCACCAGCAGCTCGGGCACCCGGCGCGCCGTCAGGGTGAGGCCGGTGTCGCGGTCGAACAGGGCCCAACGCCGGTCGCCGACGATCCCCGCGGGCCCGATCACGGCGTGCTCGAGCCGCTCACCGAGCATCGATTTGACCGGGTACCGCCACAGCTCGACGACGGGGAGTCCGGCGGTCGCGTCCACCGTCGCATCCTCGCGTACGCGGCCGGCGAGCACGATCACCGGCCCTGATGTCGGCGTGGTCGGCGGTGTGTGAAGATCGGCGCCGAGAAGTGCTGGCGGATCGGCGGTGGTGCCGGTCGAGTGAGAGGGGACGATCGTGGATCGAGGCATCGGAAGTTGGGTCACGGGCCGTGCCGCGCTGGACGCAAACCGAGTGGCGATGGTCGAAGGGGATCGGGAGGTCACCTACGGCGGGTTCGACACACGGACCAACCAGGTCGCACGGGCGTTGCTGGACAGCGGCGTGCGTCGCGGCGATCGTGTCGGTGCGCTGCTGCTCAACTCGGTTGCTTTCATGGAGCTGACGTTCGCCACCGCCAAGCTGGGGGCGATCATCGTGCCGATCAACTTCCGGCTGCAGGGCCCCGAGGTGGGCTACATCCTCGACGATGCCGGGTGTGACGTGTTCGTGTATCACCGTCCGCTCGCCGGGCTCGCCCGCGGCGGCCTGATGGCCTCGGGCGGGCGGGTTCGTCGCCGGGTGGTCGTCGACGCCCCCCCGGCGTGGCCGGAGGAGGGCGAGGCGTTGCTCGATGACGAGACCGCCTTCGAGGACGTCGTCGCGGCGGCGTCGGCCGAACCGGTGGCGATGGACGTCGATCCACGCGACGTCCACGGGATCATGTACACCTCGGGCACCACGGGGCGGCCCAAAGGGGCGATGCTGACCCACGCCAACGCGATCGCCAACGCCCAGCACGCGATGTTGCAGGCCCGCCAGCCGCGCCCGAGCGACGTCACCGTGACCGCGGCACCGATGTTTCACATCGGTGGTCTCGGGGTGCACTCGCTGCCGTTCGTGTACGTCGGTGCCAAGAACGTGATCGTCCCGTCGTTCGAGCCGGCCCGCTTCGTGGCGTTGATGGCCGAGCACGGTGCGACGATCCAGTTCCTCGTTCCGGCGATGTGGGCGGCGATCACCCGGCTGGCCGACTTCGACGCCTACGACCTGTCGGCGCTCGACACCTGCATCTCCGGTGGCGCCCCGACGCCGCTGCCCGTCATCGAGTTCTTCAACGACCGCGGGATCTCCTTTCAGGAGGGTTTCGGGATGACCGAGACCGCACCGTCGGTGTCGATCCTCGACCCCGACCACATCCGCGAGAAGCTCGGCTCGATCGGCCAGGCGATCATGGGGGTCGAGTGTCGGTTCGTCGATGACGACGACCGCGAGGTGCCGACCGGTGAGGTCGGCGAGTTGGTGATGCGGGGCCCCAACATCTTCGCCGGGTACTGGATGTTGCCGGCGGCGACCGCCGACGCGTTCCGGGGTGGGTGGTTCCACAGTGGCGATCTGGGCCGAGTCGACCACGAGGGCTACATGACCCTCGTCGACCGCAAGAAGGACATGGTGATCACCGGGGGTGAGAACGTGTACCCCGTCGAGGTCGAGCAGGTGCTGGTACGCCACCCGGCCGTGCGTGAGGTGGCCATCTTCGGGCTGCCCGACGAGCGCTGGGGGGAGACCGTGGTGGCCGCCGTGGCGCTCGATGACGCCGCCGATCCCGACGAGATCATCGCCTACGCCCGCGAACGCCTCGCCCACTTCAAGTGCCCGACCCGGGTCGAGATCGTCGACGAGTTGCCCCGCAATGCCACCGGCAAGGTGCTCAAGACCGACCTGCGTGCCACCTACGGCGACAGCGCCTCGGCCGTCACCCGCTGACGAACCCCGCTCCTACCGTGGATGCACGGGGCGGCCGGTGAGCGCGTCGATCTCGGGTCGTGGCGCGACGCCGGTGGGCAGGTCGGGGGAGGGGATCGCGTCGCCGAACGTCGTGATGATCGGCACGGTGCCGGCCCAGTACGGGCCGTCGATGTCGTCGGGCTCGTCGTTCGGGCCGCCGTCGCGGATCTTCGCCGCCGCCTCGGTCAGCGGGACGACCATCGACATGGTCTTGCGCAGTTCGGTCGCCGTCGGCGGGCGGGCGCTGTCCCAGTTGGGCGCCACATGATCCGACACGATCGCCAGTGCCCGTTCGTGATCGGCGGGGTCGTGAAGGCGTGATGCCCGACCGCGGATGACGACCGAGCGGTAGCGCATCGAGTTGTGGAACGCGGCGCGGGCGAAGATGAGCCCGTCGACGACGGTGACGGTGACGCAGACGTCCTGCCCGTCGGCCGCCTTGAGCGCGGCGTTGGCGACCGCGCCGTGGAGGTAGAGGTGCTCGCCGTCGTGGCCGTAGGCCATCGGGATGACCACCGGGCCATCGGGGGTGCCGACGCCGACGTGGGCGATGACACCGGCATCGAGGACCTCGATCACCTCGGACCGGTCGTAGCGGCCGAGGTGGGCGCCTCGCCGCAACCTCATCCGTGCCGATGGCGGGGCGGTCGCTGGGTTCGTCTCCGAGGCCATCGGCGGATGATGGCAGGGCGCGAAGCCTCATCCACGCTTGGTTCCGGGAGACGCTCGCCGGCTCACGGTTGCTGCCTGGCCCCGACCGTCGGCCACGATCGCGGGGTGACCAGATCGCTGCCCGCCGTCTTCGACAACCGAGTGAGCCGCCATCTCGGGGTCGACATCCCGATCGTCCAGGCCCCGATGGGCTGGATCGCCCGCAGCCAACTGGCCGCCGCGGTATCAGGCGCCGGGGCCTGCGGGATCATCGAGACGTCCTCGGGTGAGCTTGATGCCGTCAAGGACGAGATCCGCCGGATGCGCGACCTCACCGACCGGCCCTTCGGGGTCAACATCGCCCAGGCCTTCGTGCGCGACCCCGCCATCGCCGAGTTCGTGATCGACCAGGGTGTGCGGTTCGTGACCACGTCGGCAGGATCGCCGACGAAGTACACGTCGACGCTCAAGGAGGCCGGTCTCACCGTGTACCACGTGGTGCCCACGCTGGCGGCCGCGCTCAAAGCCGTCGACGCCGGCGTCGACGGGCTGGTGGTCGAGGGCGGGGAAGGAGGTGGGTTCAAGAGCCCGACACCGGTGTCGACGATGGTGCTGCTGCCACTGGTGCGCTCGCGTGTCGACGTCCCGATCATCGCGGCGGGCGGCATCACCGACGGGGCCACGATGGCCGCCGCGTTCGCACTCGGCGCCGAGGGTGTGCAGATGGGCACGCGGATGGTGTCGGCGGCCGAGTCGCCGGTGCACGACCACTGGAAGCAGGCCATCGTCGCCGCCGCCGAGACCGACACGCTGTTCCTCAACGACCGGCACAGCCCGGCGTTGCGGGCGCTGCGCACCGAGCGCACCGAGGCGCTCCGCCATGTCGAACACAACGTGTTCGGGGAGTTCGGCGACGCCAATGCGCTCTACTTCGGTGGGGACATGAACGCAGCCATCGCGCTGTCCGGTGAGGTCGCCGGGCGTATCGACGCCGTGCTCCCGGTCGCCGAGATCATCGCCGCCACGGTGGCCGACTTCGCCGCGACCGTCGCCCGGCTGCAGGGCTGATACCACACCGGTCGACGTTCGGCCCGGCGTCGCCCCCCGGTCGTCGGAGGTCGGCATGGCGCGCCGACGCTCACCTGTCGGGCATGATCGCGGGCGGTGTCATCACCGCCCGAACGTCATCTGCGGCCGGTCGAGCCCGCGTCACCCGAGCCCCCGCCCCGCCGCGGGGTGCTCGATCGCGTCGACCGATTCCAGCGACGACACCCGGTACTCGGCTTTCCGATCGCCGTGATCTACAAGTTCGTCGACGATCAAGGTGCGTACCTGGCCGCGCTGATCACCTACTACGGGTTCCTCTCGCTCTTCCCGCTGTTGTTGCTGCTGACGTCGGTCACCGGCTTCCTGCTCGGCAACGACGACGAGTGGCGTCAACGAATCGTCGATTCGGTGCTCAACCAGTTCCCGGTGTTGCGCGGCGAGCTCAGCCCGTCGCGACTACAGGGCAGCACCGCGGCGATCATCGTTGGTGCGATCCTCGCGATCTATGGCGGTCTCGGAGTCGCCAACGCCGCCCAGAACGCGATGAACGCGGCATGGGCGATCCCGCGGCACCGCCGACCCAACCCGTTGAAGGCCCGGTTGACCAGCATGCTGCTGATCCTCACGGTCGGTCTGACCGTGATCGGCTCGACCGGTCTGTCGTGGTACGTCAGCAACGCCGAGGTCCAGACCCAGGCTCGATGGATCGCCTCGGTCGGCGCGGTGGCGCTGAACACGCTGGTCGCCATCGCCGCCTTCCGCGTCGCCACCGCCCGACGGCTACGCAAACGCGACGTCGTGCCGGGGGCGTTGTTCGCCGCCGCGTGGTGGCAGGCGCTCCAGTTCTTCAGCGGCACCTACCTCGAGTACATCGCCTCGGGGGCCAACACCTACGGCGTGTTCCGGCTGGTCTTCGGTCTGCTGGCGTGGCTGTTGCTGGCCGCGTTGGGTCTCGTGTTCGGTGTCGAGATCAACGTCGTGTTGGCCAAGCGGCTCTATCCGAGGGCGTTGCTGACGGTCTTCACCGACAACGTCGATCTCACCGAGGCCGACAAGCAGGTCTACGCCGACATCGCCAACGCCCAGCGGCTCAAGGGCTTCGAGGACATCAGCGTGTCCTACGAGCACGACGGGCAGTACCGCAGCACCCGCCGCGACGTCCCCCGCGACGTCTTTTGAACGGGCACTGGCGGGTCGCCGCTCACCGTCGGGTGAGCTGGAGACCCTCGAGTTCGCCTTCGCGGCGCCAGCGGTCGAGAAGCTTGGCGAACTCGACCGGACCGGCGCCGTAGGAACCGTTGCGCACCGATCGGTCCGAGGGATGGCCCTCGTTGTTGTAGTAGCCGGGGGTGCACTCCTCGAAGAACTGCTGGTTGTACATCGCCACGTCCATGATGGTCTGCACCCAGGCGGCCTCGGCCTCGGCGTCGGCCTCGATCAGCTCGATGTCGTGGCGACGGGCGTGATCGAGGATGTAGGCGACGTGGTGGGCCTGCTCGGCGAGCATGTGGGGAAAGTTCACCGAGAACCCCGACTGCACCAGGCTGAAGATGAACAGGTTGGGGAAGCCGTGGGTGTGTATCCCGTGGAGGGTGGAGGCGCCGTCGGCCCACTTGTCGGTGAGCGTCAGCCCGTGACGGCCGTAGGTCTCGCACCCCGCCCGCCGGCTGTAGGCGGTGCCGACCTCGAAGCCGGTCGCGTACACCAGACAGTCGATCTCGTACTCGTGACCGTTGGCGACGACGCCGCGCTCGGTGAGCCGCTCCACTCCCTGACCTGAGGTGTCGACCAGGGTGACGTTGTCGCGGTTGAAGCTCTGCAGGTACTCGTCGTGGAAGCAGGGCCGCTTGCAAAACTGTCGGTAGTAGGGCTTCAGCGCCTCGGCGGTGTCGGCATCGCCGACCAACGCGTCGACCCGCGCGCGGATCTGCTCCATCTTCTCGAAATCGGCCAGTTCCATCGCCTGCGCCATCGCCTCGACGTCGCTCGGATTGTCACGCCGGATGCGCATCAGCAGGTTGCCGATGATGTCGGTCCAGCCGTCGGCGACGAGGTCCTCGTCGGCCAGCCCCCCCGACACCAGCGTGTTGAAGTTGTCCATCCGGTGTTGCTGCCACCCCGGCTGCAGCCCGGCCGCCCATTCGGGGTCGGTGGGACGGTTGGCCCGGACGTCGATCGAGCTCGGGGTGCGCTGGAAGACGTAGAGGTGCTCGGCGCCCGCCGCGAGATG
>JBKEAH010000299.1:0-2229 GCA_047972065.1 Desertimonas sp. | reverse complement strand
CACCGAAACCCAGCGCTCCACGGCTAACGTGGAGCGTCGCAGCTTGGCCCGTTCGTCTAGAGGCCCAGGACACCACCCTCTCAAGGTGGCGGCACGGGTTCGAATCCCGTACGGGCTGCCAGGAAAGACCAGGTCAGAGCCGCTCTCCGGAGCGGTTCTTTCCGTTCTCGGCTTTCGTTGCCCATGGCGATGGTCGTCGAAGCCGCGGACATGCCGGCTGGCGGTCTCGCCCAGCGGGAAGCCGCGCTGCCGGTTTCACCAGGTCATCTGCTCGCACCCGCCGTGGCTGGAGGGCTCGATCTGAAAGGTGCCGTGACCGATGCCGTGGCGGGTCGCGGCGAGCTCGCGCGCCCGATCGAGCACGCCGTGGGAGTCGGCGCCGGTGTCGATGACGAGGTGAGCGGACGCCGCATCCATCTCGGAGGTCAGCGTCCAGACGTGCACGTCGTGCACGTCTTGGACCCCGTCGATGTGGGCCAGATCATCGATCAGCGCGGCAAGGTCGACGTGGTCGGGTGCAGCCTGCATCAGGATGCGCACGGCGCGGCGGCCGAGGTGGAACGTGCGGGGCAGGATCCACACCCCGATCGCCGCCCCGACGACCGGGTCGACCCACCTCCACCCGAACACCTGCAACAGCGCGGCGGCGACGATCACCCCGACCGAACCGACCATGTCGGCGAGCACCTCGAGGTAGGCGCCTTCGACGTTGAGGGACTCCTTCGAACCCTCCCGCAACAGGACGAAGGCGATCATGTTGATGACCAGCCCGATGACCGCGACGACGAGCATCGGGGTGGCGAGCACCTCAGGTTCGTCGAACAGCCGGCGAGCGGCCTCGACGAGCACCCAGACGGCAACGCCGAACAGCAGCAGCGCGTTCACGAAGGCGGCGAGGATCTCGAGCCGGTAGAGCCCGAAGGTGTGCGGTGACACCCCCGACGAGGTGCGGGCCGCGAACCGTGATGCGAGCTGGATGGCGGCGAGCGCCATCCCCAAACCGATGACGTCGGTGAGCATGTGCGCGGCGTCGGACAACAAGGCCAACGAGTTGGCAATGACCCCGGTCACGGCCTGGACGATGAAGAACCCGAACGTCAGCCCGAACGCGACGGCCAGACGGCCGCGGTGACGTTCGCCGGCGCGGGCCAGCCCGGCGCCGTGATCGTGGTCGTGGCCCATCAGCGGGCTCGGTCGGCGTGGGCGACGTGCTCACGGGACACGTCCAGCAGCATCCGGACGTGGTCGTCGTCGAGCCGGTAGAAGATGTTGCGCCCATCGCGCCGGTTGCGCACCACCTTGGCGCTGCGGAGCAGCCGCATCGCCTGGGACACCTTCGTCTCTGACGCGCCGACGGCTCTCGCGAGGTCGCAGACGCACAGCTCGCGGGCGACCAGGAGGGCGTACAGAATCCGGACCCGTGTCGGGTCGCCGAGCAACCGGAACATCTGAGCCAGATCCTCGGCGGCGTCGCCGTCGCAGCCGTCCAACCGTTCGGCGATCGATACCTGCACAGTTGTGAAGATATGGCAGGACGCCGCATGCCGCAATACCTCGCGGCGGTGCCTGCAGTCAACGAAAACGTTGACAATGGCGAAGATGCTGGCTACGGTTCCAACCGCGGGCACACCGGTGACGAGCGGAGAGATGACGTTGATCAGCCGAGACCACATCGCCGAGGTACTGCGAAGGTTGAACGGGGCGGAGAACCTCCGCCCCGAGTCGAGCGTCGAGGAGACGAGCCGCCGCATCGATCAGGTGATGGGCGCCGACGTCGAGGGCTGGACCAACGGTGTCCACGTACCCGATCGCGCCGCCGAGCGGCGGACCGAACGATGGCTGTTCGCGTCGGTCGAGGACTATCAACGCGACATCGAGCGGCTGATCGTCGAGCCGCCCTTCGCCACGATCACCTGGACGATTCGGGGGACCGCAAACGGGCGCGAGCTCCGGGTGCCGGGCTCGTCGATCTTCGAGTTCGGCGACGATGGCCTGATCCGTCGCTACTGGCTGTACTGCGACCCGACGAAGTTCGGCCCCCTCTCCGCTCGGTGAGCGCCGGGCGGCGTCGGGTGGGATTTGGCGTCCCACCCCAACCCCGGGGTTAGTGGGGTGGTGGTTGGGCGCCGCGGATGAGTCGGCCGGGGGTGGCGCCGGTGGATTCGCCGTTCGTGCGGATCTCGGTGCCGGCGACGATGGTGTGGAGGTAGCCGTCGGCGCGCTGGAGGA
>JBKEAH010000226.1:0-6035 GCA_047972065.1 Desertimonas sp. | reverse complement strand
CAGGGCCATCGTCGCCTGAAAGACCAGCCGTCGGCCGTAGAGGTCCGACAGCTTGCCGAGCAGTGGGGTGCCGATCGCCGCCGTCGCCACATAGGCGGTGCCGACCCAGGCGTAGCTCTCGAAGGCGTCGAGGTCCCCGGCGATGGTGGGCAACGCGGTGGCGATGATCGAGATCTCCATCGACGCCAACAGCACGGCGAGCATCAGCGCGCCCAGCACCATCCACAGCTGGCGGTTGGTGAACCCGGGAACGCTCGATGCGGTCATCGTCGATCAAGGTAGGCACCCGTCACCCAATGCCCCCCATCCAACACTTGGGTTGGGATCGGTACCGACGGCTCTGCTTGCATGCGCCTCATGACGGAGACCGTCGACGACTTCGCGCTGCGGGCGCGCACCTGGCTGGCCGAGCAGACCGATGCCCCCGACGACTGGGGGGCGATCTGCCCACCGGAACGGGTACCCGAGGGGCAAGCCTGGCAGCGACGGCTGTTCGACGCCGGGTTCGCCGGGATCCACTGGCCGACCGAGTTCGGCGGTCAGGGTCTGACCGCCGAACACCAGGCGGCGTGGTTGCTCGAATGTGCGCTGGCCGGCGTCCCGCCGGTGCTCAACATGGTCGGCCTGGTACTGGCCGGCGGCGCCATCCAGGCCTTCGGCACGCCCGAGCAGAAGGCCCAGCACCTGCCCCCCACGGTGCGGGGTGAGCAGGTGTGGTGCCAGCTGTTCTCCGAGCCGGGTGCGGGCAGCGACCTCGGGTCGTTGTCGACGCGGGCGGTGCGCGACGGTGACCGCTACGTCATCAACGGGCAGAAGGTGTGGTGCTCGGGCGGCCGGGCGTCGTCGTGGGGGATCCTGATGGCCCGCACCGACGTCGACGTGCCCAAGCACCAGGGGATCTCCTTCTTCCTCTGCCCGATGGATCTGCCCGGCATCGAGATCCGCCCACTCAAGCAGATGACCGGCGAAGCCGAGTTCGACGAGGTGTTCTTCACCGACGTCGAACTCCCCGTCGAACACCTGCTCGGCCCGCTCAACGGCGGCTGGAACGTGGGGATGACGGTGCTCACCAACGAGCGCGGCCACATCGGCACGGCGGTCATCTCGCTCGAGCGACGGCTCGAGTCGCTGCTCGAGCTCGGTCGCAACGCGACCCTCGACGCGCCGACCCGCCAGCGGCTGCTCCGGTTGATCTCGGCGGCCACCGCCTACAAGTCGCTGGCGCAGCGTCAGCGTGACCAGGGCGGGGCCGTCGCCACCACGGCGAGCTCGTTGCTCAAGCTGGGGATCACCGAGCTGATGTTCCAGGTCGCCGTGCTGCGCGCCGATCTCGCCGGGCCGAACGCGACGTTGTCGGGCGGTCCGGCCCAAGGGTTGCTCGCGGCGCCTGGCGGGCGGATCGCCGGTGGCACCAGCCAGGTGCAGCGCAACATCATCGGCGAGCGCCTCCTCGGCCTCCCGCGCGAGCCCAAGCCCTGACCGCTACCCACCGAACGACGGATCGGGGTCAGACACCCGATCCGTCAGGCGTGGCCGCCGCGGCGGACGCCGCCGTACTTCATGCGGGTGTCGCTCATCGCGGCGGGCCTGGCGTCGTCGTCGGCGATCCCGGCGGCGACGATCTCGCCGACGAACAGCGTGTGCGTGCCGTAGTCGTGGTGGTGTCGCAGCTCGCAGTCCATCCAGGCGACCGCCTCGTCGAACACCGGTGCGCCGGTGGCCTCCTCGCGCACGGCCCGACCGTTGAGCGTGGAGGTGACGGCGTCGAACTCGGCCGGCTTGGAGAACTTGACGAACGGGCGGGTTTCCTCGCTCGACCACAGGTTCACCGTGAACGATCCGCCGGCGGCGATCAATCGATGGGTGACCGCCGTGTTGTCGACCCCGACGGCGATCAGCACCGGTTCCATCGATACCTGGGTGATCCAGCTCGTCGTCATCGCGTTGCGTTCGTCGCCGTGACGCGACCCCACCAGCGCCAACGCGTTGGGGATCTTCCAGGTGACCCGGTTGAGCAGTTCGTCCTCGACGGCCATGCGGCCGAGCCTACGAAGACGCGGTTCGGTCGGCCCGCGGTTGGACCCGTACGAAGCGGGCGATGCTGCGATGCCATGCGTTGTCGGGCAGTGTCGGGTCGAGCGCGGCGAGCCCGACGCCGTACTTGCTCCACCGCTGCGGCCGCACCCCCAACCGCCACAGCAACCGGTCGGCGGCGCCGGGGCCGCCGGTGGTCTTCGTCTCGATGATCACTCGTCGTGCGAGGTGGGCGCGGGCACCGTCGGCGGCGACCAGCTCCACGTCGGCGTCGAAGGTGACCCGCTCGTCGGCCCAGCCGAGCGTTCGTCGGCGATACGATGTCGTCAGGGTCGGCACAAGCCGGCCGGCGAGCCCGGGTTTGTCGGCCGCGGCATCGATGAACGGTCGCTCGGCGGCGTCGATCGTGTCGGCGGCCCTGCCGTCGTGGGGGCGCCGCGACTTGGCCGTCGTACCGAGCCGATCTCGTCGCTTGACCTCCAGCCAGCATCCGCCACCGTCGAGGTACGAGCGGGTTCGCACCTTGGTGCGCATCGGTCGGCGGTGCGCGGCATCGCCGAAGAGCTGGCGCTCGGGCGTGTCGAAGTACACCGACCGGTAGCGAAACCAGGTCGCTCCCTCGATCGTCAGCACCCGGGCCCGCTCGGCGGCGGCCGCGGCCAGCAAGGTCGTCGCCACGGCGGCGTCGACCACGTACTTGCGCTCGCTGCGGGTCAACAGCGCCGAGCGCGCCGTCAACTCATCGAGGGAGATTGGTGGCAGCGGGCGGTCATCACCCGCGGCGTCGTACCGCTCGGCGCCGAGCAACGTCGGAGCGCTCACGCGTCGACCGTTCGGCGCCGGTACGGCGAACACGCGCCGGCCCGGTCGGCGGCGCCGACCGTGTCGTCGTGCTCATAGCGGACCTCGACGATCGTGATGTCGGTGACGAGGTTGGTCTCGCGCACCGTCACCCGGTGGATCCGCCCGGGGAGCAACTCGCCGAGCCGAGCCCGCAGGTCGTCCTCGTCGAGGTACGCCCGGTCGAGGGTGATCCGCTGCTGGCGCAGTCGCCGGCCCAGACGCGGGTGATCGCCGACCGCCATCGCCACCAGCACGGCGCCCATCAGGGCCGGGCTGAGCCACGCCGGATCCAGCGGGAAGCCCCCGAGGATGCCGAGGGTGAGCGCCGAGAAGTAGTAGGCCACCTCGGAGCTGTCCATCTCGGTCGAGCGGAGCCGGATGATCGACAGGATCCCGAAGAGACCCAGGCCGACGCCGACGCCGACCTCGGCCGACGACAGCGCCTGGGTCACCGCCAGCACGCCGACGTTGATCCCCAGCAACGCCACCGCCAGATCGCGTCGGTGATGACGAGGCAACGACAACCCGAACACCAACACGGCGATCGCGACGAGATCGATCGCGAAGAGACTGGCGAGGGACATCAGGGCCTCCTGGAGAGCGGGTGACGCATCGGACCGCGTGGTCGGGTTCGGCGGTGATCCTGACCGCCCTCGCTGAGAGCTGGCCGAGAGCGACCCGAGGGGCGGCCCAGACCTGGTCGGCCCGGACGTCGAGCCGGCTCGCTCAGCAAACTCGGTGCCGCCTCACAGCGAGATCCGACGGTGCGGTCGGTTCGATCGGTCCATGTTCGCGCCACGTTCCCGCTTTGCCGGTCTGCTCGCCGCCGGATCGGCCGCCACCGTCGCCGTCGTGGGCCTGCTGCCGGCGGCCGTGTCCGCCGCCGCGCCCGCTGCCCCCGTCGACACCGGGGGGCTGGGCGCCGTCGGCTCGCTGTCGAGCACCGAGGTTCATGAGATCTCGGTCGTGGCCGACCCCGCCGAGATCGAGGCCGCGATCGCCACCTTTCGAGACACCGGTGACAAGGAATGGGTGCTGGCCACGGTCACGATCGACGGCGAGAGCTATGACGACGTCGGGATTCGGCTGAAGGGCAACTCGTCGCTGCGTGACGTCTCCGCCGTCGCCGACCCGGCGACCCTGCCGTGGCTGATCGACCTCGACCGGGAGATCGCCGGCCAGCACCACGACGGTCTGGTCGAGATGGTGGTGAGGTCGTCCACGACGTCCACCGGCATGAACGAGGCGGTGGCGTTGGAGCTGCTCGAAGCGGCGGGGCTGGCGTCGCAGGATGCCATCGCGTCGTCGTTCAGCGTCAACGGGGGCGACCCGGTGCTCCGGTTGGTCATCGACAACCCCGACGACGCTTGGATGAACGAAGAGCTCGGCGAGGGCGCGCTCTACAAGGCCGAGAGCACCGGCGACTGGAGCTACCGCGGTGACGACCCCGGCGCCTACGACGACGTGTTCGACCAGGAGGCCGGTGACGATGTCGCCGACCTCACCCCGCTGATCGAGTTCCTCCAGTTCATCAACGAGTCCGACGACGCCTCCTTCGAGGCGGAACTGCCCGACCGGCTTGACGTCGACGGCTTCGCGACCTATCTGGCGATGCAGGAACTGCTGGCCAACTTCGACGACATCGACGGCCCCGGCAACAACGCCTATCTCTTCTGGGACCCGGTGGTCGAGCGGTTCACGATCGTCGCGTGGGGCCACAACCTGGCCCTCGGGGCATCGATGGGTGGTGGTGGTGGTGGGCGAGACGGTGGTGCCGCTGACGGCCGTCCCCGGACCGGCGGGACGGACGGCGCTCCCGGCGGGGTGGGCGGACCACCCGGTGACCTGGGTGGACCACCCGGTGACATGGGCGGAGCTCCCGGCGAGGGCGACCGTGGTGGCGGGCTCGACGGTCGGTCGAACGTCCTGGTCGAGCGGTTCCTCGCCGTCGAGACGTGGAACGCCCGCTACCAAGACAAGCTCACCGAGCTGCGCGCCGAGCTCGTCGAGGGCGGTACGGCCGCCGAGGTGGTGACGGCCTGGAGTGAGGTGATGGCATCGTCGGGCTTGGCGTCGAACGCGACGATCTCGGCCGAGGCGGCCTCGATCATCGCCACCCTCGGAGCCTGACGGTGCCGTGGCCCGATCGATCAGTGTCGGGCGACCGTCACCACCTGCGCCGACGTCACGCCGTCGCTCCCCAAGACGATCTCGCCCATGTCGCCACGGCGTGGGAAGATCAGGGGGGCGACGGTGGGTGGGCGCGCCGTCGAGCGATCACCGCCAGCCCGACACCGGCGGCGCTCAGCGCGGCACCGACGAGGGCGGCCGTGATGCTGGACCCGGTGGGCACCAGCGGGCCCGCCGACATCGTGACGTTCGCCCCCGCCGGGCCTGCGGCGACGGTGCTCGCCGACGGCGGCGGGGGTGTCCGGGCGGTCGTCGTGGGCATCATCGAGTCGATGGTGACCGGCGGCGGATCGGTGGCCGTCGGACGGGCCGTCGGGCCGGGCGGGGTGCTGGCGCTACTCGTCGTACTCGAGGTACTCGAGGTGCTCGTGCTCGTGCTCGTGCTCGTGCTCGTGGTGGTGCTGGTGCTCGTGCTCGACGTGGTGCTGGTGGTGATGGGAGCGGCGGGCGCGGCATCGGCGAGCAGGTTGAACGCGACCGATTGGCATTCGTTGCCGGCGTGGAAGCTGAAGGTGCCGAACAAGAAGGGGCCGGTCGAGGCCCCCGGTTCGAGACGCACCGGACCGGGGAACTCATGGATCAGAAACCCGAGCTCGGTCGAGCGCAGCAGCGGGGGTTGGGGGTCGAAGTTGGCGACCGAGCAGGTCACGCCATCGACGGTCTGGGCCACGACCTGGAGGGCGACGGCGTTGACGTCGATCGGGCTGGTGCCGTCGTTGCGAACCGCGAACTCGACCGTCCAGCCGTAGTCCGGGTAGATGTGCCAGGGGTTGACCGTGGTGGGAGGAAACCCCGGTCGGGTGCTCGACACCCAGGTTACGGTGACCTCGATCGGCTGGCGACGGGTGGTCGGGGTGGCGACGGCGGGCCCCGACGACAGCATGAGGATCGTCACGGCCATGGCCAGCATCCGCCAGCGGCGCGTACCTGCGAGCATCGGCATCCCATCTCGATGAGGTCATCGGGGG
>JBKEAH010000220.1:0-23754 GCA_047972065.1 Desertimonas sp. | reverse complement strand
TCGTGTCGAAGTTGGTGAGCATCCCACCCAGCCAACGCTCGTTGACGAAGGGCATGCCGCACTTCTCGGCGTAGCTGCGCACCGGGTCCTGGGCCTGCTTCTTGGTGCCGACGAACAGGATCACACCGCCCTTGGCGACCAGGTCACGCACGTAGCCATAGGCCGTGTCCACCCGACCGAGCGTCTGCTCGAGGTCGATGATGTAGATGCCGTTGCGCTCGCCGAAGATGAACCGCCGCATCTTCGGGTTCCAGCGGCGGGTCTGGTGACCGAAGTGAACGCCAGCTTCGAGCATCTGACGCATGGTGATGACAGCCATCGTGTTCTCCTTCTGCGGTTGAAGAGCCGCGTCATCAGCGCCGGAGCGACCGCAGACGTGACGGGCCGTGGGATCTTCGAGCGGTCCACCAGGGGCGGCGGATCGACCCACGATGGTATCGGCCCCACCCGGTGATGAGACCGCTCACGCCCCGGTCGCCACGGCGCAGTCGAGGCGTGGCGCGGGCGCGGGGCGCGGGGGCGTGCCGTCGGTCGGGATCAGCCGGGGTCGGGGCCGGCGCCGTCCGATCAGCGGTTCCTGGTCGATGTAGGTGTCCCCGTCGCGCAACCCCACGTACAACTCGCCGCTGGCCGTCGCCACGACCCCGCCACCGGCGACCACGTCGCCCACCGACAGGTGGGTGCCGGTCAGGCGGCCGTAGGTGGCCCGGCGGCCATCTCCGTGACGAACCACCAGGTAGCGCACGCCGGCGACGTCACCGGCGAAGGTGACCACACCCGCCGCCAACGCCCGCACCGACGTGCCGGCCGGCACCGAGTACTCGAGCCCGCGATTGCCCGCGCAGTAGGGGCACGGTGGTGAGCGGAAGTGATCGACGACCGGGGCGTCGACGGGCGGCCACAGACAGTCGGCGGCGATGGCGGTCCCGGGGGTGGAAACGGCGAGCGCGACGAGCGCGACCATCGTCGCGAACCTGATCATCTTGGTCACGGCTCCTCCCGGAGCGGAGCGAAGGGGTCAGGCGACGCCGGCGGCGGCCAGACGGGCGCGCAGGTGGACCACCGAGCGAGCGTGGATCTGATTGACCCGCTGCTCGGGCACCCCGAGCACCCGGCTGATCTGGGCGAGCGTGAGCCCTTCGTCGTAGTACAGCGACAGGACGAGCTTCTCCCGGTCGGGGAGCTCATCGATCTCGGCGCGCATCACGGCGCGCATCTCACGGGCTTCGACCTCGGCCGCCGGCACGAGCGGGGTCTCACCGGTGATCGGATGCGGCTCGATGCCGACATCGAGGGCCCGTTCGAGGGGACCGACCGTCGTCGAACTGATCGCGCTCAGCCAGCGGCGCAGTTCGTCCTTGCTGATCTGCAGGTGGGTCGCCAACTGGTCGTCGGTCGGGCCCCGGCCGTGCGCGGCCTCGAAGTCGGCGATCGCCCGCTCGATCTCCTTGGCGTGCGAACGCACCGATCGGGGCACCCAGTCCAGCTCGCGCAACCCGTCGTAGATCGCGCCGCGGATCCGGGGGGTCGCGTAGGTCTCGAACTTCACGCCGACCGACGGGTCGAACTTCTCGAGAGCGTCGATCAGCCCGATCACCCCGCTGCTGACCAGATCGCCAGGATCGACCGTCGACGGCAACCCGGAGCCGACCCGCCCGGCGACGAACTTCACCAACGGCGCGTACGACACGATCAGATGGTCGCGAGCCGACGAACTGCGCATGCGCAGCCACTTCTCCCACTGCCGGGCGAGGTACGGGTCGACATCGACGATGCTCATGTCCGCGCCATCACGCCCTGGGGTGGCTCGTGCCGTAGGCGGCGCGGAGGCGCTCGCGGCTGACGTGGGTGTAGCGCTGGGTCGTCGCCACGTCGGCGTGGCCCAGCAACTCCTGGACGGCACGCAGGTCGGCGCCGTTGTCGAGCAGATGGGTGGCAAAGCTGTGCCGCAGCGCATGCGGATGGGTCGGGGTCGGCGAGCGCCGGTCGAGGATGCGACGCACGTCGCGCGGCGTCAATCGGCGACCCCGCTCGTTGCCGAACATCGGTGTCGGTGAGACGCCATCGGCGGGCTCGGTCGCCGACTCGGCGACCACCTCGTGGCGAATCGCGAGCCAGTCGCGCACCGCCCGAACCGCCGGGTCCGACATCGGCACCCGACGCTCCTTGGCGCCCTTGCCCCACACCCGGACCACCGACCGATCGAGATCGACCGAACCCACGTCGAGGCCGCACAGCTCGCTGACTCGGATGCCCGAGCCGTAGAGCAGTTCGAGCACGGCGTCGTCGCGGCGACGACGCCAGACGGGCTCGTCGTCGGGAAGCGGCCCATCGAGCAGGACGTCGAGATCGCGCCGTTCGAGCAGGCGCGGCAACCGGCCGTCGCCACCACGGGCGGTGAGACCGAGCGTCGGATCGGCGGTCACCATGCCGGTCCGCACGGCCCACTTGAAGTAGCGGCGCAACGCCGCCGCCTTGCGGGCGATGCTGCGTCTCGCCAGCTTGCGGGTGTTGAGCGACGAGAGGTACCGGCGCAGGTTGATCCGCTGGACGCGCCCGGGCGAGTCGACGCCCATCCGGCCGGCCCACTCGGCAAAGCCTCGAACGTCGGAGGTGTAGGCGGCGACGGAGTGCTCCGACAACGACGTGAGCGAGCGCCCGAACGCGCCGATTGCCCAGGCATCGGCATCGTCGGGCGGGCTGGCCATGGGCATCACGGTATTCCGTGACCCTGTACGCACCCTGGCATCCCCGCGAGACGAGTCGTCTCACGCCGGTTCGGGTCACGCCAGACCTCCCCACGGACCGACCGCCTCGAACCAACCGCCGGCCTGGCGGACCCAACCCGAGCGCTCCAGCCGGGCCACGGCCATCGCCGCGTCACCCGGAGCGAGGTCCAACGCATCGGCGACGGCGTCCAATGTGCACGGGCTGTCGCGACACCTCGCCAGCACCGCCGCCTCGACCCCACGGGGCACCGGACGCGGGTCATAGGGGGCCCCGCCGGCGCGGCGGTGATCGATGCCGAGCGCCGCGAGGACGTCGGCCACCTCGGTGAGCGGCGAGGCACCGTCGCGGAGCAATCGGTTCGTCCCCAGCGAGGACCTCACCCGCGGTGAACCGGGCACGGCGAAGACGTCGACGCCCCGTTCGACCGCCGCCATCGCAGTGATCAGCGAACCGCCACGCTCACGGCTCTCGACGACGACCAGCACCTCGCTCAACCCGGCGATGATGCGGTTGCGCAGCGGGAAGCGAAAGGCCTCGGGGGCGGTGCCAGGCGGCCATTCCGACACCACGAGGCCCTCGCGGGCGACCGACGCCCACAGCGCGGCGTTGATCCGCGGGTAGGGACGGTCGTGACCGTTGGCGACCACGGCGACCGGCGCCGCACCGTGGGCGTCGAGCGCGCCACGGTGGGCGGCGCCGTCGATGCCCTTGGCCAGACCGCTGACGACGGCGACGCCGGCCGTCGCCAGGCCGTGACCCAACTCGACGGCCGTCTCCCGACCGAACCGCGATGCGTTGCGCGTGCCGACGATCCCGACCCGGCGATGCTCGATGGCACCGAGGTCGCCACGCACGAACAGCACCGCGGGCGGGTCGGGGTCGCAGCGCAGACAGGCCGGGAAGCCCTCGTCGGCCGGCGTGATCGCCCGCACCTCCAGCGCCGCACAGCGTCGAGCCCACGTCTCGGGGTCGCGCCGGTTGGCGGAGTGTCGCCAGGCGGCGCCGACCCGGCCACGCAACGCGGCGGCCACCAGCGGGTCGGGCCTCGCCCGACCGAGCGCCACGGCGTAAGCCTCCTCGGGATCGTGGTGCGCCAGCAACAACCGCAGGCGGGCCACGGTGACGAGATCGAGCCCGGCCAGCGCCGCCAGCTGCCCGGTCCGCAGCGACGCCTCGGTGAGGCCGCTCACGCCGCCCGGCCCCGTGTCGCGCGCAGGTCGACCCGTAGGGCCAGCGCGGCATCGACGTGATGCTCGTCGATCGGCCGATCGGCCTCACCGGCCAGATCGGCGATCGTGCGCGCCACCCGACGCACGCGGTGATACCCGCGGCCGGTCAAGCGAGCCTCCGACAGCACGTCGTGCAACCGTTGCCGGGCCGACCGAGACAGCGGTGCGACCCGTTCGAGCGCATCGCCGCTGAGGGCGGCGTTGAGCGCGCCGTCGCGCTCGATGGCGACGGCGCGTGCCGCGGCGACGCGTGCCGCCACCGCCGCCGTCGGCTCTCCCGCGGCCGTGGCGCCTACCGGGTCGAGCAACTCGTCGACGCTGGGCCGATCGACCGGAACCCGCAGATCGAAGCGATCGAGCAGCGGCCCCGACATCCGTCGCAGGTAGCGGGCGCGCGCCGTGTCGTCGCACTCGCAGCTGCCGGGCCCGCCACCGCCACACGGGCACGGGTTGGTCGCCGCAACGAGTTGGAACCGCGCCGGGAGCACCGCGTGGGCGTGTGCCCGAGCGATGCGGATGACGCCCTGCTCGAGCGGTTCGCGCAACGCGTCGATCGCCTGGGCGGCGAACTCGCCGAGCTCGTCGAGGAACAACACCCCGGCGTGGGCCAGGCTGATCTCGCCCGGACGCAGCGTGTGCGAGCCGCCACCGACCAGCGACACCACCGAGCTCGTGTGATGAGGCGACCGCAGCGGCGGACGGGTCACGAACCCGCCCGGCGGCAGCCCGGCACCGGCCGCGGAGTGAACCATCGTGGCGACCAGGGAATCGGTCGGGTCGAGGACGGGCAGGAGACCCGGTAGGCGCTGCGCCAGCATCGTCTTGCCACTCCCGGGCGGCCCGACCATCAGGAGGTGATGGCCACCGGCGGCGGCGATCTCCAAGGCCCACCTGGCCACCGGTTGCCCTCGGACGTCGGCCAGATCACAGACCGGCGCGTCGTCGACGACCCCCTCACCCCCGGTGTCGTCGGGCCACACGTCGTCGCCGGCGAGAGCGGCGACGACCTCGGCGAGCGATCCGCCAACCCGCACCCCGCGCCGGGCGGCGACGTGGGCCTCGGCGCTTGAAACTCGCGGGACGACCGCCACGACGTCGGGCAGCACCGCGACCATCGGAGCCACCCCGGGCACACCACGCAACGACCCATCGAGACCGAGCTCGCCGACGAAGCCAAACCCGGCGGCGGCATCGGCGGCCAGCTGTTGGCTGGCGACGAGCACCCCGACGGCGATGGCGAGGTCGAGACCGGCGCCCACCTTGCGCTCGCTGGAGGGCGCCAGGTTGACCGTGATCGACACATCGGGCCAGCCGAACCCGCTGCTGAGCATGGCCGCCCGCACCCGGTCGCGCGACTCGCGGCAGGTGGCGTCGGGCGATCCGACAATGCGATAGGCAGGCAACTGGGCGCCGAGGTGCACCTCGACGGTCACGGGCTGCCCGCTGGCGCCGACCACGGTCGCCGAGGGAATGGTTGCCAGCACGGGAGACTCCCGGGTTCGGGCTCGTCGACACGAGCCACGGAGTTCGGGAGGGCGGCACCGGCCCCACGACGGTGATGACGACGGTACCAGGGCGGTGTCACATCGCGAGCGCCTCGTGCGAGACTCGCCGGCCGTGTCAGCGCTTCGCCCCCGTATCGCACTCGTCGTGGCGGCCGCGGCGACCGTGTCGCTGGTGGGGTGCGGTGACGACGGTGGGAGCAGCGAGGCCTTCTGCACCGCCGTCGCCGACAACCTCGACGGGATCGTCAACCCGCAGCTCGCCAGCCAGGCCGATGCCGAGGCCCACGTGCGGCTCTACGAGCAGGTCGGCGCCGACGTGCCGCTGGCCATCGAGGAGGAGTGGGGCGTGCTGGTCGACGCGCTGCAAACCTCTGCCGCCGTCGTGCCCGACGACCCGGCATCGGTCGAGCGGGCCCGCCAGGCGGCCTTCGCCGCCGAGGAACCGGCGTTCGCGGTGTTCGACTGGATCAACGTCCACTGCGGTCTCGACCTGTCGACCGCGGGACCGGTGGCCCGCTTCGACCCGACGGCCTCGACCGCGCCGACGACGACCGTCGCGGGGTGAGCAGGCGCGACCGGCGTCAGGCGCTGGGGATCTCGCCGCGGCGTGTCTTCACCTCGTCGCACAGGCCGTACTCGACCGCCTGCTCGGCGGTGAACCAACGGTCGCGCTCGAAGTCCGCCTTGATCTCCTCGACGTCCTTGCCCGAGTGCTGGGCGATCAGCTCGGCCATCCGCTGCTTGATGTAGGCGTGCTCCTGGGCCTGGATCGCGATGTCGGACGCCTGACCGCGCAGACCGGCGAGCGGCTGGTGCATCATGATCCGCGAGTTGGGCAGCGTGTAGCGCTTGCCGGGAGCACCCGCCGTCAACAGGAACTGACCCATCGAGGCGGCGAGGCCGAGACACACGGTGGCGACGTCGCAGCCGACGAACTGCATCGTGTCGTAGATCGCCATGCCGGCGGTGACCGAGCCACCGGGGCTGTTGATGTACAGCCAGATGTCGCGGGTGTCGTCCTCGCCGTCGAGGTAGAGCAACTTGGCGCAGATCTGGTTGGCGATGTCGTCGTCGACGGGGGCGCCGAGCATGATCACGCGGTCCTTGAGCAGCCGGTTGAAGACGTCGGCCCGGGGGTCGAACCCGGCGTCGAGCATCATCGGGGCAACAGGCGGCATCGGGGTCTCCGGCATGACTCCGAGGCTACCGGCGCTGCTCGGAGCGGCCGTGGGGGAACCGACGCGCGGGTGGGCGACACCAACAAGGCGCGATGACCATTCGACTGACCTCCCCCGACCAGCAGCGCTGGACCGTCCGCCGCGCCGTCGTTCGCGGGCGCCAGCTGCGCGGCCACCGGTGGCGATGGCGCGGCCCGAGTTGGCTTGGCGACCTCGCCGGACTCCTGGAGCTCGGGAACCTGGCCGACGTCCCGGTGATCGGCGTCGTCGTCATGGCGATCGTGCTGCCCATCCTCACCGTCGTGATCGCGGTGGGTGCGCCCTTCATCGCGCTCGCGCTCGCCGAGGCACTCGTCGTCGGGGTGCTGGCGCTCATCGGCACCCTCGCCGCGACCTTGATCGGACGTCCGATCTTGATTCGGGCGACCGCCGATGTCGCCGACGTCGCCGTTGGCTCGTCCGATACCACCTATGTCTGGGCGGTCAAGGGCTGGGGCGCCAGCCGCCGACACCGCGACCGGGTGATCGACGTGCTGGGCCGCGGTGGCGACCCCGCCACGATCGGCGACGGACTCGTCCTGTCCCCGGCGGACCGCCCGCGACCGACCGCACCGAACGCACCGAACGCACCGGGGGTGGCCTGACGTCGATGGCGACGACGGGCGCAATCGCGTCGGGTCCGCTACCGTCGCCGCAGTGCCCGAGGTTCGCGTCATCGAGACGTCGGGTCTCACCAAGCGGTACGGCGAGATCACCGCGGTGGACCACGTCGACCTTGCCATCCCGGCAGGGACCTTCTTCGGCGTGCTCGGACCCAACGGGGCGGGCAAGACCACGCTGCTGGAGACGGTCGAGGGCATCCGCCAGGCCGACGACGGCGAGGTGCGGATGTTCGGGCAGCCGGTCTGGCCCCGCAACACCGAGCTGTTGCCACGGATCGGGGTGCAACTCCAGTCCTCGGCGTTCTTCGAACGGCTCACCGTCGCCGAACAGCTCCGGACCTTTGCCGAGCTGTACCGGGCCAAGCCGTCGCGGGTGGACGAGATGATCGACATGGTCGGCCTCGACGAAAAGCGGTCGACACGCACCGAGGATCTCTCCGGCGGCCAGAAGCAGCGTCTGTCGATCGCCTGCGCACTGGTCCACGACCCCGAGCTCGTGTTTCTCGACGAACCGACCGCCGCCTTGGACCCCCAGGCGCGCCGCAACCTGTGGGATCTGCTCCGAACGATCAACGACGCCGGTCGCACGGTCGTGTTGACCACCCACTACATGGAGGAGGCCGAAGCGCTCTGCGACCTGGTGGCGATCATGGACCACGGCCGGATCCTCACCGTCGATCGTCCCCGGGCCTTGGTCGCCGGACTCGGCCGGGCGCAGCGGATCCTCGTCGACAGCGGCCAGGTCAGGCGGGACGACGCCGCGGCGTGGCCCGCGGTGGAGTCGGTCACCGACGCCGACGGCACCCTGGCGCTTTCCACCCATGACCCCGCGGCGGTGCTCTCGGCACTCGCCGAGCGCGACGCGCTGCGCGGTCTGCAGGTGACCTCGGCGTCGCTCGAGGACGTGTTCTTGGAGCTGACCGGGCGGGAGTACCGGGCGTGAGCGATCTGGTGGCGCTCACCCGGGCGCAATGGCACGGCTTCTGGCGGGACAAGCAGAACTGGTTCTGGCTGCTGCTGTTCCCGCTGATGTTCCTGGTGCTGTTCGGCTTCCTGTTCCGCAACGCCGGGGCCAGCGCCAGCGAGCTGGGCGTGATCGACGACGTCGCGTTCCTCGACGCACTGCCCGACGAGGCCCGGGCGGTCTTCGACGAGCTGTTCGACGTGACCGTCTACGAGAACCGCGACCAGGCGTTGCAGGACGTGCGCGACGGTGACATCGACGCCGCGCTCGAAGAGGACGGCCCGACGCTGGTGCTGCACTACTCGGCGGCTGACCAGGTCGTCGCGGCCACGGTCCGGGGGACGCTCGAGGGATTCGTCCAGGGTGCCAACCAGGCCGCCGCCGCCGAGCCGCCGGCGTTCGTGTTGGAGGCCGAGCGGGTCGAGGACGACTCGTTGCAGCCGATCCAGTTCCTCGCCCCCGGCATCCTCGGATGGGCGGTGGCGATGGGCGCCACCTTCAACACCGCGATGCCGTTGGTGACGTGGCGCACCAGCAAGCTGCTGCGCCGTCTCCGGCTCACCCCGGTACGCACCGGGTCGCTGGTGACGTCGCGGCTGGTGGTGTGTATGACGATCGCGCTGTTGCAGATGGTGGTATTCCTCACCGTCGGCGTCACGCTGTTCGACCTCCAGCTCAGCGGCTGGTGGTGGTTGGCGATCCCGCTGGTGCTGGCCGGCACGCTGTCGTTCATGTCGATCGGCATGATCGCCGGGGCGATCAGCCGGACGGCCGAAGCGGCCTCCGGGGTGGCGAACCTGATCGTGTTGCCGATGGCGTTCCTCTCCGGCTCGTTCATCCCGCTGGACCAGGCGCCCGACTGGTTGGCCACCGTGTCGAAGTTCCTGCCGCTCGGCCATCTCAACGAGGGGATGCTCGACGTGATGGTGCGCGACCAGGGCCCCTCGGCACTCGTCGCCCCGATCGCCGCGCTGCTCGGGTTCACGGTCGTGTTCGGCGTCATCGCCGCCCGCCTGTTCCGCTGGGACGACTGAGACATCGGGCCCGGCCGGTCGGCCAAGCCGCCGGCACTCGTCTCAGCGGGTGACGCCGGAGAAGACCACCGCCACCCGCTCGTCGGGCGCGGGTCGCTCGGCGAGCAGCCCAGCCAGTCCCGCCGACCCGGTGACGCTGACGGGGATGCCCGTCGTCGCCGCGGCGCGATGGGCGTCGAGCACGTGCGCTTCGCCGACGACGATCGGGCGGCCACCGGAGCGTCGCATCACCTCGACATCGGCGATCCAGTCGTAGGTCTCGTCGTCGAGGATGCCATCGGCGGCCGAGTGCGGGTCCGCCCACGGCGTCATCAGCTCGGACCACCGCGCCCCGAGCCGGTCGTCGGACAGGCCTTCGGCCCGTCGCCAGGCCCGGGCCAGCGGGGCACAGCCCGCGGTCTGCACCGTGTCCAGCCGCACCGCTTCGCCGAGCCCCCAGCCGACGCAGGCGGCCAACGCTCCCCCGCCCACCTGGACCACCACCCGTCGAGGCGGGACGGGGGCATCGGCGAGCTCCCAGCCAAGGGTGCGCCCGCCGTCCAGGCAGAGCGCGTTCTCCGGGCCCTGCACGCCGAAGGGCAACGCACCCGCCGCGACGGCCTCGCGGAACCGCAGCACCGCCGGATCGCCCGGCGGGTCGTCGGTGCGTCGGGCGCACCGGGTGATCTCGGCGCCGAGGCCGTCGAGGATCGACACCACCGTCTGGTCGGCCCACTCGGGAACGAACACCCGCAGCGGCCACACCACCCCGGCGGCGAGCGTGGCGGCGGCGATGGCGGCGTTGCCGCACGAAGCGATGGCCAGCGGCGGCCGGTTGGTGCCGTACGGGGCGAGACCGAGCGCCTCGACGGCACGGAGGTGGAGCAGGATCGTGACCAGGTGCCGGCCCTTGTGGCTGCCGCCGACGTTGGCGGTCTCGTCCTTCGCCCACACGTCGGCCCCGAGCGCGCCCGAAAGGGCCGGCGCCGGCGCGAACGGGGTGACGGTGAAGCCGGCGGCGACGTCCTCGGTCAACGCCACGCAGGCGTCGACGCTCATCCCGCGGGACCGGGCGAACCCCCACCACGCCAACCGGGGGCCGTAACGCACGAACGGATTGGGATGCTCGAACGGCGCTGCGATCGTCGCCGTCCCGACGGGGTGCAGCACGTGGTGGGGGTCGCTTGCCGTCGCCCGGGGGCACCGGAACGGATGGACGGCGGCGATCGGCAGCGTCGTCGCGCACACCGCGCACCGCCAACCCACCACCCCGACGCCCACGCCGACGACGTCCGATTCGGGCTGATTGGTCATCGCAGGACGGGTCGGGCGACGGCGACGCGGGCGTTGAAGTCGGCGATCATCTCGTCCCACACACCGAGATAGCGCCGCAGCCCACGCCAGAACGCCTGGTCACGGCGGGACTCGAACAGCTCGAACGGGGTGCCCTGCTGCTCGACCCAGGTGTAGTAGCCGAGGTTGAAGATGCGGTGGCGGTCACGCTCGGTCAGCTCGAGGGCGTGGGCGGTGGGCACGTCGGCGAGGTGCTGGCCCCACACCTGGGCCGCGTCGAGTTGGGTGAAGCCACCACCGAAGTCACGGGCGGTGATCTTGTCCCGCTCGCTGGGATACATCGCGGCGCCATCGGTGGCGACGGTGACGATGGCCTCGTCGGGTCCGAGTCCGAGCACCTTGGCGGTGGTGATGGCGGCGAGCACGTTGCAGATCGAGCTGAGCCCGAAGTGCACCAGCGTGGCCAGCACCGCCTGCGGCACCAGCCGCCGGTCGGCGAGATACCCGAGCCCGTCCTCGTCGTTGAACATCACTTGGAGCTGGTCGGTGGCCCGGTCACTGACGGCGACGACGAGATCGCTGTTCATGACGTTGTGGATCAGCGGGACGTGCTTGTCGCCGATGCCCTGGATGTTGTGCTCGCCGAACCCGTTCTCCAGCAGCGTCGGACATTCGAGCGCCTCGACGGCGACGACCTTCGTGCCGTACTCCTCCTTCAGCCGATCGCCCGCCGCGATGGTGCCGGCCGAGCCGGTGGCGCTGGTGAACGCGGCCAGCCGCAGGTCGCGCCCGCTGGCGTGGCGGACGTGCTCGAACACGTGCCCGAGCGCTCGGCCGGTCACCTCGTAGTGGGCCAGGTGGTTGCCGAACTCGGCGAACTGGTTGAGCACGAAGTTGGCCGGATCCTGCGCCAGGGCGTTGCAGGCGTCGTAGATCTCCTTGACGTTGGACTCGGTGCCGACGGTGCGGATGACGTCCTCGGCCGGGTTCTCGCACCACCGGTCGAGCCAGTCGAAGCGCTCCTGGCTCATCCCCTCGGGGAGGATGGCCACGCCCCGGCTGGCCATGATCCGGCTGATCGCGATGCCACCGCGGGCGTAGTTGCCCGTCGAGGGCCAGATGGCGCGGTGGCTGGTGGGGTCGAACTGGCCGGTGACGACCCGGGGCGCCAGGCAGGCGTAGGCGGCGAGCACCTTGTGGGCCGTGATCATCGGGAAGCGGTCGCCGAAGGCCACGATGATCGGGCTCTCGACCCCGGTGAGGCTGGGCGGCAGCACCACGTGGTCGGGCACCGCGACCCGTCGGCCGGCGGGGTCGTTGTACCAGTGGACCCGCCACAGGTTGCGGGCGTCGGGCCCCTGGGGGTCGGCGTCGCCGACCCGTGCCGCGTGCTCGAAGCTCGACGGGTCGGCCAACTCGGCGAAGCGGGGCAAGGTGATGCCGCGCTCGCGGAACCGTTCGACGCTGTTGGCGAGGGCGGCGTCGTCGACGACACGGTCGGCCAACCCGAACTGGTCCTCGAGGGCGTTGATGGGGGTGTCGGCGGCCGTCACGGCTTGACATTCTGTCAAGCCCACGCCCCACCCACCGCCGAACGGCCCGGGTATCTGCGCGACGCCCGCGTGTCCGGGCTGGTCACGCATCTGGGGGTGCTCCGTTGCGGAATCCGCGACGGAGCACCCCCAGATCGTCACGGCCGTCGCGGTGGTGGCGTCACCGACCGAACTCGGGCGGGGGCAACGTGCTCGGGCCGACGTGGGTGTCGAGCCAGCCGCAGAGCGGGGCGGCGTCCTCCCAGGCCCGACGGATCCGCCCGGCGGCCCCCGGTCGGTGCATCCACGCCGCCTGCGGCCACGAGCGCGACGCCATCAGCCCCTTGCGGCGCAACAATGCGATACGCCGATGGTCCTTGGGGTACCCGCGCGGCGCCGTCTTCAGTTCGGAGATGGCCCCGATCTCGTAGCCAGCCGCACTCAACCCGGCGGCGATGGCCTCGATCTCGGCACCGGTGGCCTCGGCGTCGACCGCGGCGCGGAACCGCTCCAGCTGGTCCTTGGCCATCGCGTAGTACCCGGCGCCCGTCATCAGGGCCTCGGCCGAGATCTGCACGTAGTGCCCGGCACCCCCGTCGCTCTCGCCGTACATCCCCTGCGCCGTCTTATACGGCGGCTTGTGCTTGGCGAACCGCAGGTCGTTGTACGGCCGGAACACGTGGAACGGCCCGAAGTCGGCGAGCTCGTCGCCGAGCGCCACCATCGTGTCGCGCACCAAGGACCGATGAACCTCCTTGTTGGCGGTCCAGAACGACTTGGTGTTGTCCGCCTCCAACCGGGCGTAGAAGTCGAATGCCGACGCCGGGATGCCCGTGAAACCCACCCCACGACGCTACCCGGCGCCCCGCTGGCCGTCGGGATGGTCGCCGGGTTGGTCGCCGCCGCGGCCAGCGGCGTGGCCGCCGCGTCAGCCGGGGCCGCGGTGGGCGTCGTAGCGTTCGACGCACACCGATCCTGGGAGCACGAACACATGACCACCGACGAGGACATCCTGGGCCGCATCAGCAGGTTGGTCGACGAGGAGCACCAGCTGGAGAACCAACCCGACGGCGCCGACGCCGACCGGCTGCGGGCGTTGGAGATCCAGCTCGACCAGTGCTGGGACCTGCTACGCCAACGCCGCGCCCGCCGTGACGCCGGGCTGAACCCCGACGACGCCCGGGTTCGCGACGCCGCGACCGTCGAGGGCTACCAGCAGTAGCCACGGGTCGGCGGCGGCTCGGTCCGACCGGCGCCACATCGGTCTGCGACAGTCGTCACATGTACGCGGGGACACACGCAACCGGGCGCGCCGACCAGCCGGCGTTCATCATGGCCACCAGCGGCGAGGCCGTCACCTACGGCGAGTACGAGGCCCGCACCAACCGGCTCGCCCACCTCCTGCGCGACCAGGGGCTGGAGCGGCTGGATCACTACGCCATCTTCATGGAGAACAACGTCCGCTACCTCGAGACCTGCGGGGCCGGCGAGCGGGCCGGGCTGTTCTACACGCCGATCAACTCGCACCTCACCGCCGAAGAGGTCGCCTACATCGTCGGCAACAGCGAGTCGAGGGTCTTCATCACCTCCAAGGAGAAGCTCCCCGTGGCCCGCGAGGTGGCGACGATGTGCCCCGATGTCGAACGATGGCTGTGCGTCGACCTGCCCGCCGACGAGGCGCCGTTCGAGGACTACGCCACGGCGGTGGCCGGCTACCCCGACACACCGCTCGCCGACGAGAAGCTGGGCGCGGCGATGCTCTACTCGTCGGGCACCACCGGTCGCCCCAAAGGGATCGTGCGCAACCTCCCCGATCTGGCCCCGGCCGACGCGATGGCGCTGTCGACGTTTCTGATCGACCAGTGGCACTACCGCGAAGGCCAGATGTACCTGTCGCCGGCACCGCTCTACCACTCCGCACCGCAGGGTGCGGTCGGGCTCACGATCCGCATGGGCGGCACCGCGATCATCATGGAGCGCTTCGACCCCGAGGACTACCTCCGCCTGGTCGAGCGGTACGGCGTCACCCACAGCCAGCTGGTTCCGACGATGTTCAACCGGATGCTCAAGCTGCCCGACGACGTGCGCGCCCGCTACGACCTGTCGTCGCTGGAGGCGGTGGTGCACGCCGCCGCGCCCTGTCCGGTGCCGGTCAAGGAAGCGATGATCGACTGGTGGGGCCCGGTGATCTGGGAGTACTACGCCGCCACCGAGGCGATCGGCTTCACCTCGTGCAGCTCCGAGGAGTGGCTGGCCCACAAGGGCACGGTCGGCACCTGCAAGCTCGGGGTGATGCACATCCTCGACGACGAGTTCAACGAGGTCGCCAACGGCACGCCGGGCACCATCTGGTTCGAGGCCCCCGCCGGGCTCAACTACTGGAAGGACCCGGACAAGACCAAGGACTCGACCACCCCCGACGGCACGATGCACACCACCGGCGACGTCGGCTACGTCGACGACGAGGGCTACCTGTACCTGACCGACCGCAAGACGTTCATGATCATCTCGGGCGGGGTCAACATCTACCCCCAGGAGACCGAGAACCTGCTGGTCACCCATCCCAAGGTCGCCGACGCGGCCGTCATCGGCGTGCCGCACCCCGATCTCGGCGAGGAGGTCAAGGCGGTCATCCAGCCGATGCCCGACGTCGCACCCGGGCCCGAGCTGGAACGCGAGCTGATCGCGTTCTGCCAGGAACACCTCTCCAAGCAGAAATGCCCCCGCTCGGTGGACTTCGAGGCCGAGCTGCCCCGGCTGCCCACCGGCAAGCTCTACAAGAAGCAGCTGCGCGACCGCTACTGGGGCGACCAGAAGAACCGCCTGCTCCAGTAACACCTGGGGCGTCCGCCCGGGGGTTACCGGTCGACGGTACGGTCGGCGCCCATGGCAGAGCTGCACCTGGGCGGGTCGGTCGACCCGGCGACGCACGAACGCACCGGCGACGACGTCCGGTTGGACGCCGCCGACTTCACGACCCACGGGGTGATCGTCGGCATGACGGGGTCCGGCAAGACCGGTCTCGGGATCGTGCTGATCGAAGAGGTGTTGCGCGCCGGGCTACCGGCGCTGCTGATCGATCCCAAGGGCGACCTCACCAACCTCGCGTTGGCGTTCCCGGATCTGTCCGCAGCCGAGTTCCGCCCCTGGATCGACGAGGGCCAGGCCCGCTCGGCGGGGCAGACCCCCGACGAGTTCGCCGCCGCCCAGGCGACGCTGTGGACCGACGGGCTCGCCGGCTGGGGCTACGGCACCGACCAGATCCGGGCGCTCCGCGCCGCCGCCGACGTCACCGTCTACACGCCCGGTTCGAGCTCGGGGGTGCCGATCAACCTGGTCGGTTCGCTCCAGGTGCCGGGCACGGATGACCCCGAGGTGCTCGGCGACGAGATCGAGGGGTTCGTGTCGGGTCTGCTCGGCCTGGTCGGCATCGAGGCCGACCCGCTGGCCAGCCGAGAGCACATCCTGCTGTCCAACCTGGTCGCCCACGCCTGGTCGCAGGGTCAGGCGCTCGACCTGCCGACCCTGGTCGGTCAGGTGCAGCAGCCGCCGATCCGCAAGCTCGGGGTGTTCGAGTTGGACGCGTTCTTCCCGCCCGCCGATCGCACCGCATTGGCGATGAAGCTCAACGGCCTGTTGGCGTCGCCGGCGTTCGCGGCCTGGGGTGCGGGTCAGCCGTTGGACGTCCAGTCGCTGCTGTACACCGCCGAGGGCACCGCCCGCTGCGCCGTGATCACGACCGCCCATCTGTCCGACGAGGAGCGCCAGTTCGTCACCTCGTTGGTGCTGGCGAAGGTCGTCACCTGGATGCGCCGCCAGAGCGGGACGACCGATCTGCGAGCGCTGGTCTTCATGGACGAGGTGATGGGCTATCTCCCGCCGACCGCCAACCCGCCGACCAAGAAGCCGATCATGACGATGATGAAGCAGGCCCGGGCCTTCGGGGTCGGCGTGGTGTTGTCGACGCAGAACCCGGTCGACGTCGACTACAAGGCGCTGTCCAACGCCGGTACCTGGATGATCGGCCGGCTGACCACCGAACGGGACAAGCAGCGGTTGCTCGAGGGGATGAGCGCGGCCGCCGGTGGCGTCGACATCGGCGAGGTCAGCGACACGATCAGCGGGTTGGCCAAGCGTGAGTTCGTGCTGCGGCGCGCCGGCAAGGACCGGCCCGAGATCTTCACGAGCCGCTGGGCGATGAGCTACCTGCGCGGGCCGATGACCCGCGACCAGATCGCCTCGCTTGGCCAGGCCGCCCCCGCGGCATCCCCGACACCCGCCGCCCCGGCGGGCCCGGCCGCAACGGCGGCAACGGCGGCAACGGCCGACGCCGCCACGGCGACGCCGCCGCCCACCGCCGACGACCCGAGTGCCACCCCATTGATGCCCGAGGTCGCCAAGGGCACCCCGGTGCGCTGGATCGACCCCGCGGCGCCGTGGCTGGGTCAGCTCGGTGGCGACGCCGTCGCGACGTCGCACGCCGCCGCCGTCGTCGCCCGGGTCCATCTGCGCTACGACGAGACCAAGGCCGACCTGGTGCACGACGAGGAGTACGAGACGGTGCTGTTCCCGCTCGACGCCCACCCCGACGTCACCCGGGCCGTCGCCGTCGACTACGACGACCGCGACCTGCGCACCGAGGCGCCGGGTTCGATCTCGTACAAGCTGGCCGAGGCGCCGATCGGCGAGGCCACATTCTGGAAGCAGATCGAGCGTGACCTGACCGATCACCTCGTGCGGGCGCGCACCCTCGACCTGCCGGTCAACCAGCCGCTCAAGCTCTTCGGCCGACCGGGCGAGACCGTCGAGGGGTTCGCCGCGCGCTGCGCCCAGGCCGCCGACGACGGCGCCGACGCCGAGGTCGCCAAGCTGCGCGACAAGTACGAGAAGAAGGCGGCGACGTTACGCGACCGGATCGATGCCGCCGCCGACCAGGCCCGCAGTGTCGAGGAGCAGCACAAGGCCCGCGAGCGCGACGACCTGTTGTCGACGGCCGGGTCGGTGCTCGGCGGCCTGCTCGGTGGACGGCGCAGCCGCGGTGGCCTGGTCGGCCAGGTCGGCCGGGCGTTGGGCAAGCGGGGCAAGACGAGCGCGGCCGGCGAACGGGTCGACGCCGCCAAGAACAAGGTCGGCCGGCTCGAAGCGGACCTCGCCGAGGTGGAAGCCGAGCTCGCCGCCGAGCTGGTCGAGATCGACGAGACATGGGCGGCCAAGGCGGCCGAGGTCTCCACCCTGGCCGTCACCCTCGAACGAACCGACGTCAAGGTCACCAGCCTCGTGCTCGCCTGGCTCCCCGTCGCGTGACCCGGGCATCTCCGGCAGATCGGCCGAGGCCGTAGCCTGCCCGCAGGCACCGCTGCGGGCGTGGCGGAACTGGCAGACGCGCTGGGTTTAGGTCCCAGTTCCGAAAGGAGTGAGGGTTCGAGTCCCTCCGCCCGCACCGCATCGATCACACCGACGGGGAGTGTCGGATCCTCGACCCCGCGCCATGATGACGGACATGTTCACCGCCATCGACCACGTCGGGATCGCCGTCGCCGATCTCGACGACGCGCTGAAGTTCTACGCCGAGCACTTCGACCTCCACGCCGTCCATGAGGAGGTCAACGAGGAGCAGGGCGTGCGCGAAGCGATGCTCGCCGTCGGCGACTCCGGCACGTGCATCCAGCTGCTGGCGCCGCTGCGCCCCGACTCCCCGATCGGCAAGTTCCTCGACCGCTCCGGTCCCGGCATCCAGCAGATGGCCTATCGGGTCGACGATCTCGACGCCGTGTGCGCGACGCTGCGCGAACGGGGCACGCGACTGCTCTACGAGCAGCCCAAGCGCGGCACCGCCGACTCACGGATCAACTTCATCCACCCCAAGGACGCTGGGGGCGTGCTCGTCGAGTTGGTCGAACCGGGCGACGGTGGAGGCCACTGAGCTCGGCCGCGACCGCCGATGCTGATCCACGATCTGCCGACGCCGGCGCTCGTGATCGACGCCGGGGCGCTCGAGGCCAACCTCGCGACGATGGCGGCCACCCATCCGGGTCGCTCGCTGCGACCACACGTCAAGGCCCACAAGTGCACCTCGGTCGCACGCCGCCAGACCGAGCACGGACACGCCGCGTTCACCTGCGCGACCCCGCGCGAGGCCATCGGCCTGGCCGCCGCCGGCATCGGCGACGACCTGCTGGTCGCCAACGAGGTGCTCGACCCCCGGCGGCTGGCTGCGCTGGCCGCCATCGACGAGGCGGTGACGGTGACCGTCGCCGTCGACAGCATCGAGACGATCCACGCCGCCGCGCTGGCCGGTGTGCGCTCCTGTCTGATCGATGTCGACGTCGGTCTTCCACGCTGTGGCTGTCGGCCCGAGGACGCCGAACGGCTCGCCGACGAAGCCCGCCGTCGCGGGCTCGACGTGCGCGGGGTGATGGGCTATGAGGGACATCTGATGATGGTCACCGACCGTGCCGAACAGCGAGGGCGCGTGGCGGCGGCGATGGCACTGTTGGTTCGGGCCCACGGCGCCGTCGGCGGAACGATCGTGTCGGCCGGAGGCACCGGCACCTACGACCTCCACGACGACACCGGGATCACCGAGCTCCAAGCGGGCAGCTACGCGTTGATGGATGACGACTACGCGCAGCTCGGTCTGCCGTTCGTCCAGGCCGTCCATGTCGTGGGCACCGTCATCGCGGCACACGGTCCGCGCCGGGTTGCCGATGTCGGGCTCAAGGCACTGGGCATGGACCACGGCGACCCGAGCATCGACGGCGCCACCGTGTGGTTCTGCAGCGATGAGCACGTCACGTTCGCACCCGACGAACGCACCGCCGGCGCCGAGCATGCGGTCGGTGGTCGGGTGCGGGTCGTCCCGGCGCACCTCGATCCGACGATGGCGATGCACGAACGGGCCTGGCTGGTCCGTGACGACGAGGTGATCGAGGAGTGGCCGATCGACCTGCGCGGCTGGTGATGACCAGGCGCCTCATCCAGCTCGGACCGCTCGCCGGGATCGCCGTCGGCGCGGTCACCGCGACCAGCCCGTGGTGGCCGATCCGACCTCGCTCGAGCGCGGCCATCGCCCAGGCGCTCGCCCCATGGGCCGCTCTGACCGGCTGGCCGCTGGCGGCCGCCGCGCTGGTCGAACGCCAGCGGACCGCCGCGCTGGCCGGGGTCACCCTCGGCGTGGCCGGGGTCGGCCTGCGGCGATGGGTTCGCGGTGGGCACGCCGCCGGGACCGTCACCGGCACCGGCGGCGTGCGGGTGGCCCACTTCAACGTCTGGTACCTCAACTCGCGGCCAGGGGCCGCCGGCGAGGTGCTGGCCGCGGTCGATGCCGACATCCTGATCCTCAGCGAGATCACGCCCTCCTTGCGACGCTGCTTCATCGCCGCCGGACTCGACGAGCGGTACCCCTTCTCGGTCGATCGGTCGCGACACGACCCCGGCGGGATGGCGGTGTGGTCACGGCACCCGATCAGCGAGCTCGGCCACCGGCGGATCCGCCACGAACGGATCCGGGTGCGGCTCGAGCACCCCGACGGGATGGTGCTGGTGGACGCGATCCACACCCAGAGTCCGGTGGCCGATCCCTGGCACTGGGCAACCGACCTCGCGGCGTTGGCCCGTGAGCCGGCGCCGACCGAGCCGACGGTGCTGGTCGGCGATTTCAACGCCGCGTGGACCCACCCTGGCTTCCGGGCGATCGCCGAGCGTGGCTGGCGTGACGCCCACCGCACCCTCGGCCGGGGCACCGACAACTCGTGGCGGTTCGATCGTCGCCATCACCCCCGCTTCGTCCGGCTCGATCACGCCTTGGTCAACGGGTCCGTCGACGTCGACGACGTCGTCGACGTCGACCTCCCCGGGAGCGATCACCGGGGCTTCGTCGTCACCGTGACTCGTCGAGACCCCTGAGGGCGTCCAGCAGGCTACGCAGCGCACGGCCACGGTGGGAGACGGCCGCCTTCTCGGTCGCGGTCATCTCGGCGAAGGTGCGACCGTCGCCATCGGTGGGAGCGAACACCGAGTCGTAGCCGAAGCCGCCGGCACCACGCTGGACAGCAGTGATGCTGCCCTCGCAGGTCCCGTCCACCGTCAGCTCCTGCCCGTCGGGCCAGGCGATCAGCATGACGGTGCGGAAGCGGGCCCGGCGGTCGGCGGTGCCGGCGAGACCGGCGAGCAGCCGGGCACGATTGTCGGCATCGTTGGCGGTCTCACCGGCGTAACGGGCAGAGCGAACCCCCGGTGCGCCACCGAGCGCCGCGACCTCCAGCCCGGTGTCGTCGGCCAGGGCGGCGTGGCCGGTGGCGGTGGCGATGGCGATGGCCTTCAGTCGGGCGTTGCCCTCCAGCGTGTCGGCATCCTCGACCACGTCGGGGACCTCGGCCGGCCGGGGCAGCAGCACCACGGCGTCGCCGAGGATCGCTCGGATCTCGGCCACCTTGGCCGGATTGGCCGACGCGCAGACCAGTGTCCTCACGATCTCGGGGTCGGCGGCACCGAGACCAGTTCGGCTTGTCGGTCGGCGATCTCACCGAGCCCGCCTTCGGCCAACGCCAACAGCTGGTCGAGCTCGCTGCGGGTGAAGGCCATCCCCTCGGCGGTGCCCTGCACCTCGACGAAGCGGGCCGCGCCCCCATCGACCGGGCGCAGCATCACCACGTTCATGTCGACTTCGGCCTGGCTGTCTTCGACATAGGGCAGATCGAGCACCGGGGTGCCGCCGACGATCCCGACCGACACCGCCGAGCAGTACGAGTGCAACGGATGGGCGGTGAGCCCGCCGCGCGCCAGCACCCGACTCAGCGCGTCGTGGAGGGCGACGAAGCCACCGCAGATCGACGCCGTGCGGGTACCGCCGTCGGCCTGTAGCACGTCGCAGTCGATGAGCACCTGGCGCTCCCCGAGCACGCCCATGTCGCAGGCGGCGCGGAGGCTGCGACCGATCAGGCGCTGGATCTCCACCGTCCGGCCGCTCTGCTTGCCCTTGGCCGCCTCGCGCCCAACCCGCTCGGGTGACGAGCCGGGCAACATCGAGTACTCGGCGGTGACCCACCCCTTGCCGGTGCCACGCATCCAGCGCGGGACGTCCTCGTCGATCGACGCGGTGCACAGCACCCGGGTCCGGCCGAACGACACGAGGCATGACCCATCGGCCATCTCGGTGAAGTCGCGCTCGAAGCTGATCGGACGCAGGTCGTTGGGCCGGCGGCCATCGGGACGGGTCATGATGCTCCTTGGTTGCGGTGAGCTCGCGCCGACGCGAGCGGTCTCAGGTGGTCGGGGGGACGGGCCATGGTTCGGTGTGGCGTAGCTCGGGGCCGAGCAACCGGCCACCGAGCTCGCGGAAGATGTCGATGTCACCGCTGGACGCGAAGCGATGCGTGCCGGCCCGATCGGCGTCGTGCGACAGGCCGAGCTCGCCGAGCACGCGTCGGGCGGCGAAGGCGGTCTCGTCGGCCGAGCTGACCAGCGTGACCCCGGGCCCCATCACCTCGCTGATCACACGGGCCAGGAACGGGTAGTGGGTGCACCCGAGCAGGAGCGCATCGATGTCGGCGGCGAGGACCGGGGCCAGCAGGCGCTCGGCGAGCACGGTCACCTCGTCACCGACGGTCTGGCCGCGTTCGACGAACTCGACGAAACCGGGGCAGGCCGCGCTGGTCAACTCGACCGTGCGGCCGGCCACGTCGGCGGCGTCGGCGACGGCGCGGACGTACGAGCCCGAGGCGACCGTGCCGACCGTGCCGATCACGCCGACCCGGCCGCTGGTCGTCGCCGACACCACGGCCGCCGCCCCCGGGCCGATCACGTCGAGCACCGGAACCGGCAGGTCGGCGCGCAGGTCGTCGATCCCCGACGCCGCGGCCGTGTTGCAGGCGATCACGATGGCCTTGACCCGGTAGTCCTTGACGAGGCTCCACGCCAGCTCGTGGGCATAGCGACGAACATCACCCGCCGGCTGCGGGCCATAGGGGTAACGACCGGTGTCACCGATGTAGACGAGATCCTCACCGGGGAGCAGATCGATCAGGGCGCGGGCGACGGTGAGGCCCCCAAACCCCGAGTCGAACATCCCGATCGGCCGCTGCACGAGGCCAGAGGCTACGGCGCCGGGCGCGCCGGATGGGTCGGCGGCGGATGCCGGGCCCTACTGTCCGTCGCGTGAGCGACACCCGAGACTTCATGGCCCAGACCGACGCGATCGGCACGATCGGCGCGGCGTTCTACTTCGCGCCCAGCACGGTCGCCACGGGCAAGGAACACGGGCTCGACGGCTTCCGCTTCTATTTCCTCGGGCGGGGTGGGGTGCTGGGTGACGCCGAGTCCGATGTGGTGGCCAGCGCCTTCGGGTACTTCAACCCCGATCTCGTCAAGACGATGTGGGACAGCGCCAAGGAACGGATGGCGCCGCGCGACGCCGCCCGGCTGTACATCTCGTGTGCTCATCAGCTCGCTCGTGAGCGGCTGACCGATGTCGACGGTCTCGGCGCGTTGGCCGACGCGCTCGGCCAGGTCAACGACGCCGTGGACCCCGCCGGTCTGGCGCTGTACGCCGGGGTCGCGGCCGAGCCGGTGCCCGACGACGACGCCGCGCGCGCCCTCCACCTGTGCATGGTGTTGCGCGAGGCCCGCGGTTCGGCCCACCTGGTCGGGGTCCGCGCCGCCGGGTTGTCGCCCCGCATCGCCCACCAGGTCAAGCGGCCCGACGACGTGGCCACGTTCGGCTGGGAACCCGTCGAGGTCACCGATGACGACCGAGCCCGCTGGGCGCGCGCCGAGGAACTGACCAACGACATCATGGAGCCGGCGTTCGCGGTGCTCGACGACGCCGGACGCCAGGCCGTGCTCACCGGTCTCGGCCGGATCGGCGCCGCGCTGGCGTAGGCGACCGAGTTCGTTCCGGTGTGGCCGAGCCCCACCGGACGGATTCGTCGCCGCGACCGCCCCGACAGAATGTCGCCGATGGCGAACCCCCCACCGCGCCCGACCGGCGATGCGCCGACGCGCACCGAGACGCCGCCGGGGGGCCGGGATCGGTACGTCGATTTCATCAGAGCGTTCAGCCTGCTGGTCGTCGTCGCCTGGCACTGGGTCTTCACGATCATCATCTGGCAGGCCGACGGTCCCCACGCGTCGAACCCGATCGGGTTCACCCGGGGACTGTTCATCGCCCCCTGGCTGTTCCAGGTCATGCCCTTGTTCTTCTTCGTCGGCGGCTTCGCCCACTCCGAGGCGTGGGAGGCCGCCGAGGAGCGGGGTCGGTTCCGCACCACCATCTCCTTCGCCTGGAACCGGGCCGGACAGCTCGCCCGGCCGGCGTTCGCCCTGGCCTTCGGGTGGTGGCTGCTGGGCTCGGTCGCCGTCGCGCTGTGGGACCTCGACGGCGTCGGGCGATCCGTGCGCCTGATCCTCAGCCCGCTCTGGTTCATCGCCGTGTACCTGCTGCTGATCCTGCTGTTCCCGGTCACGCACTGGCTGCACGAGCGCTTCGGCGGGCTGGTGCTGGTGTTCGGGGTCGGGATCTCAGCGGTGGTCGACGTGGCCCGCTTCTCCCACGACGTCGAGTGGGCAGGCTGGATCAACATGATCGTGGTATGGGCCACCTGCCATCAGCTCGGCTACTTCTGGGAGAGCCTCGTCGCGGCCGGCCGTCG